>DASSME010000175.1:0-31324 GCA_035689035.1 Longimicrobium sp.
GCCAGGACGGCGACCGTCCCCGCGTTGACGTGGTCGAGATCGACGTTCCGGAGCGAGCTGGACGACGGGACGGTTCCACGGAACGAGAGACCCCACCAGCCAACGGCAGGGTCGTACGAGGTGAGCACGATGTGCGCGGTCGAGCCCGTTCGCCACGAGCGTGCCTCCGTCCTGCATCACGATCTGGGTGCCGAAGAAGCACACCACGACCCCGGGCTCCAGCGTCAGGCGGCCGGCGCTGGTCACCACGGGCGACTGATAGACCAGGTGCGGGTTGTTGGCTCGGGTCCAGGTCGTCGGCGTGTCGATGGTGAACTCCCCGTGCACCTGGCCGCCCAGCGTGTAGTCGCAGGCCGGGTTGAGCACCGCCGCGGGGCCACCCGGCGCGCGCCCGACGCCGGGCTGCAGGGGACCGTCGTGGGCGCAGGCGGCGAGCGCAGCCAGGGCGGCGGCCAGCACGTACCTCGCGCCAGCGGAGAGCGTTCCCGGTTTTCCGGGATCGGTTGGAGTCCGCATACGTACCTCCCGCGGTTGTGAGAGCCGCGACGCGGGGTGACGCCTGCTCGGCCAGACGGCCGAACGCGTCGGGGCGATGCCGGGTCCGGGCGGAGAAGGATGGATGCGGTTCCGCCAGTGGGGGATCGATCGTGGATCCGGCTGCTCAACAGTGCTCCCCTGCTCCGACAGAAGTCAATATTTACGTCGTGAAAGGTATTTTCACGAAGCTGGCTTGATGGATGCCGTTTCGTCTCGCCTGAAATCCAAACCGGCTGAATCGTTTACGAACAACAACTACTAGGGCATCACACGGAGTCAGCAGAGTCAAACAGTGAACAACGGCTTTTCTCTGTTGACTCTGCTGACTCTGTGTGAGGCAAGTCGCTTCCCGGAGTGGGGCATGACATGGCCCCGGCCGCAGGTCCACGGAAGTCGAATAGACACAGGGGAGCCTCTCCCCTGTGTCTCCGCGTCCTCCGTGACGCTGTGTGGAAAGCAGGCCGGCCGACCTGGTTGATCGAGCCGCGCTACCTCCCGGGGGTGGGGTAGACGGGGCGGCTCTCGTGCCCCTCGCGGTCCACGGCGGCCACGGCGAAGAAGTAGTTGTCGATCACGATCCCGGGGAGGGTGGCCTCGGTCACGTTGCCGGGGATGAAGCGGCTGAACTGCCACTGCGCGCTCTCGGGCTCGCGCCAGTAGACGCGGTAGCCGGCCAGGTCGGGCGCGCTCACCGCCTTCCAGCGCAGCACCGTGTTGGGCGTCACCGCGCCGGCGATGGTCACGCTGTCGGGCGCGGGGGGCGCCCAGGCGAGCGAGGCGAGCGTCGCCGCGTTCATCGCCGCCATCCGGGCCACGTACGGATAATCCACCTGGTCCGGCGTGTCGCCGTAGCGGACGCCGTTCTCGGTGCGCAGGTTCTGGTGCTGCCGCGTGTAGTCCTCGTAGAACGAGGTCACGCGGATGGCCGGGTAGCCGGCGTTGAAGAAGGGGGTGTGGTCGCCGCCGCGGCCGAAGCGGTCCAGCCGGTACACCATCATCACGTCCAGGTTGGGGACGTAGCGGGCGGCGATGGCGTCCATGTAGCGCATCAGCTCGCGGCTGGGCGTGTCCAGCTCGCCCCCCGAGTACAGGTAGCGCCGCAGCTCGGCCGCGGTGGCGTTCGCCGCGATCCCGGGGCCGAACACGCGGGCGCGGGTGTTGTCGGCCACGCCGTTCATCCCCCGCGAATCCCCCACGATGTCGTTGTTCAGCACCCCCTGGATCTGCCACCCCTGGGCCTTCGCGAAGCGCGCGAAGATCTCGCTCCCGTTCAGCCCCTGCTCCTCGCCCGCGATCGCCGCGTAGACGATGGAGCCATCGAACTGGTACTTCGACAGCACCCGCGCGCTCTCCAACGCCACCGCCACCCCGCTGGCGTCGTCGTTGGCGCCGGGCGCGTCGCTGGTGCTGTCCATCACGTCGGTCACGCGCGAGTCGTAGTGCCCCTGCACGATCACGAAGCGGTTGGGGTCCGTGCGCCCGCGCTGGATCGCCACCACGTTCACCACGCGCGTGTCGCGGGGGATGCGCGAGCCCTGCTGCGTGCTCCCGGGGACGATGTCGTCCACGTAGCGCACCTCCAGGCACCCGCCGCACTCGCGCGAGATGCGGGTGAGCTCGTCGAACAGCCACCGCCGCGCCGCCCCGATCCCGCGCGTCCGGCTGGTGGTGTCGCTCAGCGTGTGGCGCGTGCCGAAGCCCGCCAGCCGGCGGACGTCGGCCTCCATGCGCGAGGGCTGCGTGGCCGCGGCGATCTCGCGCAGGCGCGCGTCCTCGGCCGGGGGCTCGGCGGGGGATGCGTTCTGCGCCGCGGCGGCGGACGCCGCGAGGCACGCGGCCAGCGCGAGCGGAAGCGGGCGGAAGCGAGCGGTCACGACGGGTTCTCCGGAAGCGGTCAGGGGGATGATGAACGTCAGGCCGCGCGGACGCCGCGGGGCGGGCCGCCTGCGTCGATGCGGGCCAGCAGGTCGGCCAGCTCGGCCTGCATGAGCGATTCCAGCCGCAGGTCGTGCTCGCCGAACTCCAGCGCGGCGGTCACGCGGTTGGGGATCACCACGCAGTACATACCGGCGCGCGCGGCGGCCAGGGCGCCGTTGGGCGAATCCTCGAACGCCACGGCGCGGGCGGGGGGGACGCCCAGGGAGCGCAGCACGCCCAGGTACAGGTCGGGCTCGGGCTTCACGCGCTCCACGTCGTCGGCGGTGCGCACGCAGTCGAAGAAGTGCAGCAGCCCCAGCCGGCGCAGCTGCCCCTCCACCCAGCCGCGGCCCGAGCTGCTGGCCAGCCCCACCTTCAGCCCCAGCGACCGCGCTGCCCGCAGCGCCTCTTCCACGCCGGGGATGGCCCCCTCGCCCCGGATGCGCTCGTAGAAGCGCTCGCGCCGCCGCCGGTCCGCGTCCTCGCGGTCCAGGGTGACGCCGGCGCTCTCCTGCAGGTAGGCGTACGGGTCGAAGTACCCTGCCTCGCGGCCCACGCAGGCGCCCCACACCTCCAGCGGCAGCTCGGCGCCGTGCTCGGCGAACAGCTCGCGCACGCACTCGTACTCGTGCGTCTCGCTGTCGAAGATCAGCCCGTCGAAATCGAACACCACCGCTTCGATCAAACTCCGCCTCCGTGTTCCCGGTCAGCCGGTCGAGTGGCACCAACATAGGCCGCGCACCGCGCCGCGCCACCCGCCGCACCGCTGCATCAGGTGCGCCGAAGGACGGGGCGCGGCGATTGCACCCGCTTTGGCGGTGACCGCCCGACCCATTTCCCGATGCAGACGACTGGACGCGGAATGCCGGACTCGGAGCAGTACGACGTGATCGTGATCGGCGGCGGGCCGGCGGGGCTGGCCGCCGCGCTCTGGCTGCGGCGCTACCGCCGCACGGTGCGCCTGTTCGACGCGCAGGACCCGCGCAACAAGGAAACCTGGGCGGTGCACGGCTACTTCGGCGTGAACGATCCCCCGCCGCTGGAGCTGCGCCGCATCGGCCGCGAGCACGCCGCGGCCGCCGGCGCCGAGCTCGAGGCCGCCGTGGTGAAGACGGTGAGCGGAGAGATCGACGACTTCACCGTCACCCTGGCCGACGACCGCCGCTTCCACTCGCGGCGGCTGCTCTTCGCCACGGGGCTCAAGGACATCAAGCCCGAGATCCCCGGCTTCGACGAGCTGTACGGCACCAGCATCTGGCACTGCCCGGACTGCGACGGGCCGTACATCGAGGGAAAGAAGGTGGGGATCATCGGCTGGGGCACGGCGATCGCCCGCTACGCGCTCTACTTCCTGATCTGGACCGACGACCTGACCGTGCTCACCCACAGCCACGACCGCGACATGACCCCCGAGGCGCTCGAAACGCTGGCGCAGCACGGCATCGGGGTGGACAAGCGCGCCATCACGCGGCTGGACGGCGAGAACGGGAAGCTGAGGTCGGTGGTCTTCCACGACGGGCGGGAAGAGCCGTTCGACGCGCTCTTCTTCCACATCGCCACCGGCGCGGGGAGCACGCTCCCGCAGGACATGGGGTGCGCGATCGACCCGGAAGGGATCCTGGAGGTCGACAAGGAGTTCTCGACCACCGTCCCCGGCATCTACGCCGCGGGCGACATCACCCCCGGCACGCGCCTGGTGATCCGCGCCGCGTACGAGGGGACGCGCGCCGCCATGGGCATCCACAAGTCGCTGATCCCGCAGGGCGAGAAGGTGCCGAAGGGGTGAGGGGCGGATCGAATCGGCGCCCCGGCCTCGCTCACCGGCGGCTGAAGCCGCGGCAACAACGACGAAAAGCCTCGCAAACCGCGCGAGGCTTCAACTACGCACGGAGCCAGACTCCGTGCACGATCATCCGGTTCCGCGCCGAAGCCTGTAGTCCGCGAAGGCGGACTTCGTGTCGTCGTTGCCGCGAATTGATTCGCCCGCGGACCTCGGCGTCACCGGGCGAGATGAATCACAGGCTCGCCAGACGGTGGATGTCCGCGCCTTCGATCACGGGGCGCGGGTTGCCGTGGCGGACGGCGTTGAGCATCGCGCGGCCGACCTCTTCGCCGGTGGCCGCCAGGCTCGGGGAGATGCGCCGGATCAGCGGATAGAGCGGTTTGATCACCGGGTACAGCACGTTGTACAGCCGCGTGGCCGAGCGGATGCCGTGCTGCGGGAGCACGAACGCCGGGCGGAACGCGTACGCCTGCCTGAACCCCAGCCCCAGCACCGCGTTCTCGGCGCGCCCCTTCACCCGCGCCCACATCACGCGCCCCTGCTCCGTGCTGTCCGCCCCCACGCCCGAGACGTAGACGAAGGTCATGGCCGGGTTGCGGCGCACCAGTGTCCGCGCCGCGTCAAGCGCCAGGTCGTAGGTCACCCGCGTGTATTCGGCCTCGCTCATCCCGGCCGACGACACGCCCAGGCACCAGAAGCACGCGTCGATCTCGCGCGGGTCGATCCCGGTGCCGGCCAGGTCGGTCACGTCGGCCTGCACGATCTCGCGCAGCCTGGGGTCGCTGGCGCCGGTGGGGCGGCGCACCACGGTGGTCACGCGGCCCACACCCGGGTCGCGCAGGCACTCGCGCAGCACCGACTGGCCGATCATCCCGGTGGCGCCGAATAGAAGCACGTTCATGGGGCGTCCTCACCTGGTTCGATGGACGGCGGGGGAGCCAAAGGAGCGGGGCCCGTGCGCGCGCACGGGCCCCGTCTCGATCGGCAGGGCGCGGGAGACCGCTACGGCGCGTCAGTCGTCGTCGTCGTCGTCCATGTCGCTGACGAAGCCGCTCTCCTCCTCGATCATCTCGGTGAGCTGGCTTCCCCAGGCGCTCTCCAGCAGGCGCCGCACGCGGGGGAAGCGGGTCATCACCTCGGCCATCTCGGGGCTGACGAACAGCTCCAGCACCTCGTCGCGCCGGCCCTTCCCCTCCTCGTCGAGGAAGTCCTTCAGCTCTTCGATCAGGTCACGCAGGTCGCTCAGCAGCTCGCTGGGAAAGTGCCCTTCGTCCAGCGCCACGGCCGATTCCACCCAGTCGTGCACCTGCGACACGAGCATGTCGAAGTGTTCGTCGTCCCGGTCCGCCATTCGTATCTCCGTGATGATCCTGGTTCCGCAACGCCCGCCGGGGGCGCGTGAAAACGCGTGATTGTGAGCCCGCCGCGCGGGAGGGACACAGCGTAAAGGCTGCGCGGGGGATGGTCAAGTGTCACGGAGCGGCAAAATCGCCGGAATGCGCCGACGCGTCGCTCTCCGCGGGGACGCCGTTCCACCCTGCACGGTCACTTTGGGGAGACCGCCGTGAAGTCGCGAACCGCCGTTTCCTCCGCCCTTTCCGGGGACGAGGCGGGTCCGCGCGGCGGCACCGTTGCGCGCGGGTTCGCCAACGCGCACACTCCCGGTGCATCCTTCGAAACACCTCTCGCGGCCCCGACCCCATCCAGACCGGACCAGATGAACGGCAACGACGCGGACGTGATCATCGTGGGCGCGGGGCTGGCCGGGCTGGTGGCCGCCGCCGAGCTGGTGGACGCGGGGAAGAAGGTGATCGTGCTCGACCAGGAGCCCCCGGCCTCGCTGGGCGGACAGGCGTTCTGGAGCTTCGGCGGGCTCTTCCTGGTGGACAGCCCCGAGCAGCGGCGGATGCGCATCCGCGACAGCCGTGACCTGGCGCTGCAGGACTGGCTGGGCAGCGCCGGCTTCGACCGCGTGGAGGACCGCTGGCCGCGCGCCTGGGCCGAGGCGTACGTCGACTTCGCCGCGGGCGAGAAGCGGAGCTGGCTGCACGCGCGGGGGCTGCGCTGGTTCCCCGTGGTGGGGTGGGCCGAGCGCGGGGGATACACGGCCAACGCGCACGGCAACTCGGTGCCGCGCTTCCACGTGACCTGGGGCACGGGCCCGGCGGTGATCGACCCCTTCGTCCGCCGCGTGCGCGAGGGTGAGCAGCGCGGGCTCGTCTCGCTGCTTTTCCGCCACCGCGTCACCCGGCTCACGGTGACGAACGGCGTGGTCGATGGCGTGGCCGGCGAGGTCCTGGAGTCCAGCGAGGTGGAGCGCGGCGTGGCCAGCTCGCGCACCGTCACCGGCGACTTCACGCTGCGCGCGCAGGCGGTGATCGTGACCAGCGGCGGGATCGGCGCCAACCACGACCTGGTGCGCCGCAACTGGCCGCCGCGCATGGGCGATCCGCCGAAACACATGCTGAGCGGCGTCCCCGACCACGTGGACGGGCTGATGCTGGGGATCAGCCAGGCGGCCGGGGCCAACATCATCAACCCCGACCGGATGTGGCACTACACCGAGGGGATCCAGAACTGGTCGCCGATCTGGAGCCGCCACGGCATCCGCATCCTCCCCGGCCCGAGCTCGCTCTGGCTGGACGCGCTGGGGCGCCGGCTGCCGGTGCCGCTCTTTCCCGGCTTCGACACGCTGGGCACGCTCGAGCACATCATGAAAACGGGGCACGAGCACACCTGGTTCATCCTCACGCAGCGGATCATCGAGAAGGAGTTCGCGCTCAGCGGCAGCGAGCAGAACCCCGACCTCACCGGCAAGGACATCCGCATGGTGCTGGGCCGCGCGCTCCCCGGTGCGCCCGCGCCGGTGGAGGCGTTCAAGCAGAAGGGCGCCGACTTCGTGGTGGAGAAGAACCTCCCCGACCTGGTCCGCCGGATGAACGAGCTGACCCCCGAGCCGCTGCTGGACCTCGCGCAGGTGGAGCGCGAGGTGCGCGCGCGCGACCGCGAGCTGGACAACGCGTTCAGCAAGGACGCGCAGATCACCGCCATCCACGGCGCGCGCAACTACCTGGGCGACAAGCTGATCCGCGTGGCGAAACCGCACCGGCTGCTCGACGCTAAGGCCGGCCCGCTGATCGCCGTGCGCCTGCACATCCTCACCCGCAAGACGCTGGGCGGGCTGGAGACCGACCTCTCGTCGCGCGTGCTGCGGGCAGGCGGCGAGCCGCTCCCCGGCCTGTACGCCGCGGGCGAGGCCGCCGGCTTCGGCGGCGGCGGGATGCACGGCTACCGCGCGCTGGAAGGCACCTTCCTGGGCGGCTGCATCTTCTCCGGGCGCACGGCGGGCAGGGCGGCGGCGGGTGCGGTGTAGCGGGCCGCCGGCGGTGGTGCCGGGGCGGCTGAAGCCACGGCTACAACGACAGGAAGCCTCGCAAACTGCGCGAGGCTAACGGTTTGGAAGGAGGTCCAGCCTTCCACCCGCGGCGAATTCGGTCAAGTGGCATTGCCGAGGGTGCGCGGGGCTGGCTTCCGCGCACCCTCGCGTCGTCCACACCGCGGCCGGTAGTCCGCGAAGGCGAACTTCGTGTAGTCGTTGCAGCGAAGCAGCGAACTTCATTCGCCCCGGGGGACAGCCGGGCGCCTCGCGATCTCCACCTCGCATCCCGCGGCAGCTGCTCTGAAACCATCTCCGGCGCCGCGTCGTACGGGGCCACGTCGAAGGTTCCGACGCCCTCCCGATCGCAGCACCAGGAGATCCCCCGTGGACATCCCCCGCAAGCCGGCCAGGAGCCGGCGCCGCTGGGTTTATGGCGCCGCCGCCATCGCCGCCGTGGCGACGGTCACGCTCGCGCTCACCCGCATGGGCCCCGCCGCGCCCACCGTGGAGCGCGCCACGCTGTGGACCGACACCGTGCGCCGCGGCGACATGGCCCGGCAGGTGCGCGGCCCCGGCACGCTGGTGGCCGAAGACATCCGCTGGATCAGCGCGGTCACGCAGGGGCGCGTGGAAAGCAAGCTGGTGCAGCCCGGCACGCCCGTGCAGGCCGGCACCGTGCTGGTCACGGTCAGCAACCCCGACGTGGAGCGGCAGGCGCTCGAGGCGCAGCGCCAGCTCACCGCCGCGCAGGCCGACCTCACCACGCTGCGCACCAACCTGCAGAACCAGCTGCTCACCCAGCAGGGCACCGTCGCCCAGATCCAGGCTCAGCACAACCAGGCGCAGCGCCAGGCACAGAGCGCCGAGGCGCTGGCGCGGCAGAACATGGTGAGCCAGCAGGAGCTGGCCAAGGCGCGCGACGACGCGGCCGACCTGCGGACCCGTCTGGACGTGGAACGCCAGAGGCTGGAGTTCATGCGCCGCAGCAACCAGCAGCAGATCGCCGGGCAGGAGAGCCAGGTGGCCATGCTGCGCCGGCTGGCCGAGTTCAACCAGGGGCAGATCGCGAGCATGCAGGTGCGCTCGCCCAGCGCCGGCGTGCTGCAGGAGCTGCCGGTGGAGCTGGGCCAGTGGGTGAACTCGGGCGCCACGCTCGCCAAGGTCGTCCAGCCCGGCCGCCTGAAGGCCGTGCTGCGCATCTCCGAGACGCAGGCCAGGGACCTGACCGTGGGGCAGCGCGCCAGCATCGACACTCACGGCGGCGTGGTGGCGGGCCACGTGGCGCGCATCGACCCGGCGGCGCAGAACGGCACGGTCACGGTGGACGTGGCCTTCGACGCGCCGCTCCCCCGCGGCGCGCGGCCCGACCTGTCGGTGGACGGCACGGTGGAGACCGACCGGCTGAGCAACGTGCTGTACGTCGGCCGGCCCGGCTACGGGCAGGCCGAGGGGAGCCTGGCCATGTTCCGCCTGCTCCCCGGCGGCGGCCAGGCCGAGCGCGTGAACGTGCGCCTGGGCCGCGGCAGCGCCAGCACGGTGGAAGTGCTCAGCGGCCTGAACCCCGGCGACATCGTGATCCTCACCGACATGAGCGAGTTCGAGGGGCAGGCGAGGCTGCGGATCAAGTAACGGCGAACGGGTGCGTGAGTGGGTTGGAACGGGTGCGTGAGTGCGTTGGAACGGGTGCGTGAGTGCGTTCGAGCTCACCGCGTGAAGCGGCTCGCGCACACTCCCGCGGCCACGCGGACGCGATGCGGGGGGCGGCGAAGCAAAAACGCACTCGCGCACTCACGCACTGACGCACCTGTTCGCCGTGCCCGACCCCACACCCAAGCCCCGCGTAAACCCTCCGCGCCCGCCGTGCATCATAGCCTGCGAGTACCTTCATCCCTACAGAACCGCGATCCGCGGGAGGGCACCCTCATGAAGCCGACCGTCATCCGCGCCACCCTGGCCGCCGCGGCCGTGCTGGCCGCCGCCGCGCCTGCCGCGGCGCAGCGCTCGTTCGACTGGAACGGCCAGGTCTCGGCCGGCTCGTCGCTGCGCGTGTTCACGCAGAACGGCACCGTCACCGTGCGCCAGTCGGGCGACGGGCGCGCGCACGTCCACGGCGTGACCGAGAACGCCCGCGACGGCCAGATCCGCTACCTGACCAGCGGCGGGGGCGGCGGCGACTTCCGCGTGTGCGCCGTGCGCGACAACGGCACCTGCGGCGAGAACGGCATCCGCAGCTCGGGCGAGCGCGGCTGGAACGGCAACCGCGCCCGCGCCAACTTCACCGTCGAGGTGCCGCGCGGCGTGGTGGTGCGCGTGAGCAGCGGCAACGGCGACGTCACGGTAGATGGTGCGACCGCCGACGTGCACGCCGGCAGCGGCAACGGCGACGTACGCGTGGGGAACGGCGCCGCGCAGGTGAACGCCAGCACCGGCAACGGCGAGGTGATGGTGGATGGCGCGCGCGGCCCGGTGCACGCCAGCAGCGGGAACGGGCGCGTGGTGGTGCACACCGCCACCGGCCCGGTGAACGCCTCCACCGGCAACGGGCGCATCGAGGTGGCGATGGCCAGCACCCGCGCGGCGGGCGACATGGAGTTCAGCAGCGGCAACGGGAGCGTGGTGCTCACCCTCCCCTCGGACTTCGGCGCCGAGCTCGAGGCCACCACCGGCAGCGGATCGATCGAGACCGACTTCCCGCTGCGCGTGCAGGGCCGCATCTCGCAGCACCGCATGGCCGGCACCATCGGCAACGGCGGCCGCCGCCTGAAGATCAGCACCGGCAACGGCTCGATCTACCTTCGCCGCGGCGGGAGCTGACACCGCCCACGGGAGCGCCAGTGCGTTCCGCCGATGAAGAAGCCCCGATCCTCAGCCGAGGACCGGGGCTTCTTCATCGCACCCGCAGTCATACGCATTAGCGCACTCACGCACTCACGCACTCACGCACTCACCCGTTCGCGGTTTCTATTCCTCGTCCTCGCCGATCATCATCCGCCGATAGCTGTCGTAGCGGCCGAAATCGACCTCGCCGGCCTCGGCGGCGGCGCGCAGGGCGCAGCCGGGCTCGTGCACGTGCGTGCACCCGGGGTAGCGGCAGGCGTGGCGGTACGGCTCGAACTCGGGGAAGTAGAACTGCAGGTTCGAAAGGTCCACCTCCCACAGCCCCACCTCGCGCAGCCCGGGGGTGTCGGCCACGTAGCCGCCGCACTCCAGCGGGATCAGCTGCGCCGTGACCGTGGTGTGCCGCCCCTTGTTCAGCGCCTCGCTGATCGCCGAAACGCGCAGCCCCAGCCCCGGCTGGATCGCGTTCAGCAGGCTGCTCTTTCCCACCCCCGATGGCCCGGTGAGCGCCGAGGTGCACCCGCACAGCGCCTCGCGCAGCGCATCCACCCCGATCCCCTGCTTGGCGGCGGTGAACAGGACTTCGTACCCCGCCCTCTGGTACGGCGCGAAGAGGCGGCGCGCCTCGTCCAGCCCCACCACGTCGACCTTGTTGACCACCAGCAGCGGGCGGATCCCCGCGTCTTCGGCGATCACCAGGAAGCGGTCCACCATGCGCAGGTGCGGCATGGGGTTCGCCGCGGCGAACACGATCACCGCCTGGTCCAGGTTGGCGGCGATCACCTTGGGGCGCGGCGCCTTCCCCGGCGCGCGGCGGGAAAGGACGCTGGCGCGGTCGTGCACCTTCATGATCGACCACGCCTCGCCGGTGCCGGCCTGCTCGCGCTCGATCTCCACCCGGTCGCCCACCACCACCATGTCGCCCGAGCGGTCGTCGCGCTTCAGCTTGCCGCGCAGCCCCGCCTCGAGCACGCCGCCCGGCGTTTCCACCTCGTACACGCCGCCCTGCTTGCGCAGCACCGTTCCGGTCAGCATCGGGATCGCGCGGGTGCGGCGGGGCGCGGACGGATGCGCGGCGGACCGGAACGAGCAACCGGTTCGCGGGAACGCAAAGGGCACCCCGCCACCTGGCGGGGTGCCCCCTGGACGCAAGCCGGCGAACCGGTCATACGGCGGCGAAGGAGGCCAGCGCTTCGCCCATCTCGCCCTCGCGCAGGCGCTTGAGGGCGCGGTCGCGCAGCTGGCGGATGCGCTCGCGGGTGACCCCCAGGATGTCGCCGATCTCCTCCAGCGTGTGCTCGCGCCCGCCCTCGAGGCCGAAGTACAGCTTGAGCACCTTGGCGTCGCGCGGCTGCAGCGTGCCCAGCGCCTTCTCCACCCGCTCGGACAGCAGCCGCTCTTCCACCTCGTCTTCGGTGACGATCGCCTCTTCGGCGATGAAGCGGTCCATCAGCTGGCTGTCGTCGCTGTCGCCGATCGGCGCGTCCAGGCGGATCTCGGCGGCGTTCAGCGTCTGCAGGCTCTCCACGATCTCGGCACTGAGGCCGGTGGCCTCGCTGAGCTCCTGGGGCGTGGGGTCGCGCCGCAGCTCCTGCTTCAGGCGCTCGCGCTCGCGGAAGATCTTGGCCAGGTCGCTGGCGCGGTTCAGCGGCACGCGCACGCTGCGCCCCTGGTTGGCCAGCGCCGACAGGATCGCCTGGCGGATCCACCACACGGCGTACGAGATGAACTTGACGCCCTGGTCCGGGTCGAACTTCCGCGCGGCCGTCACCAGCCCCACGTTCCCCTCCTGGATCAGGTCGGAAAGGGAAACGCCGCGGTTCTGGTACTTCTTGGCCACGCTGATCACGAAACGCAGGTTGGCGCGCACCAGCTCGTTGATGGCGTCTTCCTCGCCCGCGCGCGCGCGGCGGCCCAGCTCGATCTCCTCGGTACCCGTGAGCAGCTTGTGAGTGCTCACTTCCTTCAGGTACTGGTCGAGACTGGACTGGTCCTCGTTGGGCGCGCCGAACTCCGCGTCGAGCCGGGGGGCCGTCCGCTTGCGCTTGCGTGCCGGGGTAGTCTTGCGCGCTGCCGTTGCCATGTCGTCAATCGCTGAATCGCCCTCGGCCTGCGCGCGCCGGTGGTCGGCGCGCGGGCCGGAAGGTCGTCGCTCTGCAAAACATCTGCCCGCCCGAAACGAAACCCGCCCGGCGCTGCGGTGCGGCCGGGCGGGAAGCAAGGCGAAGCGCGAACTGGTTTCCGCGCCTACGCCCGTTCCCGCTCCTGCCGGAACGGCACCCCGCCCCACACCCGCATCGGCACGCCGAAACGGGCCCGGCATGCGCCGGCCCGGGTCTGCTGCGTGCGTGACTTCAGTGTGCTCATGTGCACGGGGCGGTCTGTAGATTGTCCGGCGGGTCCGCTCCCCCCTTTGCGGGAGCCGATGGGGGCGCACAAGGTAGTGCCGTCCCGCCGCCCCGTCAACGGTGAAGAACGCGCCAGGCGTGCCGCATCCGCACAGGTGAATACCTCCGCATTCGTCCCAGGTTCCTCCTGATTCCAGCCAACGTTTTGCCCCGTATGGAGATGTGCTCGCCGTGACATTTCGGTGGCCGTTTTCACGCGGACCCGCGCACCCTCGCCACCCCCGCGACCGTAGCGAACCGGCACAATCCGTCGCATCCCGTCACGGGAACCGGCGTTCGCGTTAGCACGGATTCGCCCGCAGGGGCCGGAGTGCCGGGCCACGCGCTCCCGGCACTCCGCCCGCGGTGGTCAGGCGCCGCTGTCGGGGTTGGCGCCCGAAGCGGTGCCCCCGGCCGCCGTGCCGCCGGGAGGAGTGCCCGCCGAGGTGCTTTCGCTCGCCGAGCCGCCCGTGGTTCCGGACGTTGGGGTGCGGTCCACCGGGCTGCCGCCCGCGCCCGAGCGGTCGCCCAGCGTGTGCTCGATCGGCGGGTCGGCCGGGTGCGTGTCCTCGGTCTGCTGCGGCCACGTGCCCGATGAGGACGAGGCGCCTCCCGTCCCCGCGTCGCCGCCGATGCCGAACGAGCGGCCGCCCGCCCCCGAGCCGAGCTGCCCGCCTTCATCCGCCGAGTTCACTCCGGGCGCGCTCCCCACCCCGCTCGAGGTGCCGGAGGTGCCGGACCCCGTGCTGCCGTAGCTGCTCCCCGTCCCGGACGAGGCCGGCGACGCGCCGCCGCTGCCGTAGCCCGAGGTGCCCGTCCCCGTGCCGTAGCCGCCGCCCGGCGTGGTGCCCCCGGTGGCGCCGGTGCTCCACCCGTCCGCGTCCGCGCCCGCCGACCCGGCCGTGCCGGCGCCGCCCGCCGCGTCCGACGTGCCGCTCGCGCCGGTGCCTTCGTGGCGTGACGCGGCGCGGTCGGCGCGGCCCTCGAACTCCTGGCGCAGGCCGTCGATGGCGCCCTGGATCCTGGAAAGGAGGCTGTCCACGCGCGGCTGGATCTCGCTCACGAAGTCGTCGACGCGCGGGCGCACGCGGTCGCGGGCGTTGTCCACCCTGGGCTTGATGTCTTCCAGCGCCGAATCGATCCGCTGGTCCAGCTCCTGGAAGACGTTCTTCAGCTTGGGCCGCAGCTCGCTGAACGCCGATTCGATCTTGGCGCCCAGGTCGCTGAGCGGATCGCTGCGGCGGCCGCCCTCGCCGCCGGTCTGCCCGCCCGCGCCGCCGCCGGTCGCGCCGCCGCTGGTGTACCCCGGCCCCGCATCGCCCGACTCGAACGCCGACGACCCGCCACCGGTTCCGCCCCACGCGCTCCCCGCTCCAGACGACGAACCGCCGGCCGACGAGGTGCCGCCCGTGTACTCGCCCCCGCCGGTTCCGCCCCACGCACTCCCAGACGAACCCCCGGTCGATCCGCCAGCGGAGCCGGTCCCGGACGACGTACCGCCCGCATCACCGGTCCCGGTGCCGCCGGACGACGTGCCGCCGCTCGATCCGCCCCACCCGGCCGAGCCGCCCGAGCCGGAGCCGCTCCCGCCCGAGCTCCCCGCCGCGTCGCCCGCCGACGAAGACCCGGTGCTTCCCCACCCGCTCGTGCCGCCGCTTCCCGACCCGCTCCCGCTCGAAGAGCCGCCCAGGTCCGAGCCGGACCCGCCGACGCCCGAGGCGCCCGTGCCGGTGGTGGAGCCCGTGCCGCTCCCCGAGCCCGGCGCGCCGGTGGGCGAGGCGCCCGGCGTGGACGCGTTGGGGTCGGTGCCGCCGGTGCCGCCGCCGTAGCTGGCGCCAGCGTGCGTGTCGGGCGTGCCGCCGCCGCCCGCGTCGTTCGTGGGATCGCTGTTCATGGACCCGTCTCCGTTCTGTGAGCGTGCCAAAGCGCCGGCCGGGCGTGCGCCGGCCACGGCCGGACCTACGGACGCCGGCCACGCGGTGTTTCGTGTGCACCGCGCGTGCCGGGCTGCACCTGCCATCCTTGCAGTCTCGCAACGTACGCGCGATGAGGACGCGATCGCGGCACGTATCGGACGGTGGCTGGTCCGCTACGCGATTCTGTAGCAGATGGTGAGGCAGTTCGTAACGTGTGACCCGGGCGAGACTTTGCGCGTCTAGGAGGCATCAACGGGGCAGCGAGGGGGGCGGCGGGCACTGGGCCCGCACCACCGGGCACGGACCGAAAGCGGCCGCGGCCGCCCTGTTGGCCCAGGAGAACGCAGGCCGGGCTTGCCCGGCGACACACCCGTACCGAGGTCAGAGTGATGCGCAAGATCCTTCTCCCGCTGGTAGCCGCGCTCGCGCTGGGCGCCTGCAGCGACGGCACCGGCAGCAACGGGGCCCGCACCGTCACCATCCGCCTGCACGACGCGCCGGGCGACCTGAAGGAAGCCTGGGTGAAGGTGAACCAGGTCTACCTGCAGGGCACCAGCTCGGCCGACAGCGTGTCGGGGAAGGTGGTGCTGCTGAACACCGCCACCGGCTGGTTGAACCTGACGTCGCTGAGCGGCGGCAACTTCGCCACGCTGGTGAGCAACGCGCAGGTGCCGGCCGGCAGCTACTCGCAGCTCCGCTTCGTGGTGTGCGAGGCCTACGTGGTGACCCGCGACGGCCAGGTGTACGCCACGCAGGGCGCCACCCTTCCCGCCGGCGTCACCTCCACCGGCACCCTGCAGGTGCCCAGCGGGTGCCAGAGCGGGCTGAAGGTGAAGCTCCCCGGCGGCTCGGTGAACCTGACCGACGCGTCGCAGGTCCTGTCGGTGGACTTCGACGTGAGCCAGAGCTTCGGGCACGTGGCCGGCAACTCGGGCAAGTGGGTGATGCACCCGGTGATGACCGCCACCTCGATCGACTTCAGCGGCAGCATCGCGGGGACGGTGGGGCTGGCCACGGGTGTCACGCTCCCCACCTGCGGCGGCAGCGCGGTAACGCTGGCCACCTTCAGCCCGCGCGCCGTGTCGGGCGTGGACTCGGTGTCGGCCACGGTGAGCGCGGCGGGCGCCTACAGCATGGCCGTGGCGCCGGGGACGTACACCATGACCTATGCGCCGGTGTACAGCTTCACCAACGGCGACTCGCTGACGGTGGCGGCCACCCCCGCCCCCGCGACCGCCACGGTGACGGGCGGCGCCACCAGCACGGTCAACTACACCATCAGCAGCGCCACCTGCAAGGTGAAGCCGACCGGCTGATCCTGCTCTTTCGCGGGTGATGCGCATGCCGGGGGCCGCTCCACGCGAGTGGCCCCCGGCTCTCTTTCCTGGTGCCGGGGCACGGAGGCGCGCGGCACGGCCGAGGCAGCCGGTCCAACGCGCCCCGGCACGGCCGGTCCGTGGCCCGGGTCCCTCGTCACCTTCCCCCGCCGGTGTATCTTCCTCCCTTTCCCGCGGCGCCACGGCGGTCACGGACGATCGAGGGGGGGAGATGGGGCGGGAGATGGGGATCGGGGAGGCGATGCGGCCCAACGTGTTCGCGGCGGCGGGGTTCGACCGGGCGGCGGCGCTGCGGCGCGACCAGGCGTGGATCGACGAGCGGCTGCGCGACCCGGCCACCCGCTTCGCCCCGGTGTGGGAGCTGAAGAACCTGTTCGCGGCCGATGGCGGCCCCAGCGTGCGCTGGCTGGGCGCGGCCGAGGCGGCCCCGCTGCTGGGCGCGGGGACGGCGGTGTTCCTGGGGATGCACGACGGCGCGGCCCACTTCGCCATCGAGGTGGGGCACGCCGACCCGGCCGACGTGGCCCGCGAGGCCGGCGGCGAGTTCCAGGAGCTGCGCCGCCACGGTGCCGCGCTCGAGGCGCGCGAGGCGGGGATGCTGGCGCTGGCGCGCGGGATGATGCACTGGCACGCGCGCCACCGCTTCTGCGGCGTGTGCGGCGAGCCCACGGAATCACGCGACGCCGGGCACCTGCGCGCCTGCACCTCGCCCGCCTGCGGCGCCATCCACTTCCCCCGCACCGACCCCGCGGTGATCATGCGGGTCACGCACGGCGACCGCGTGCTGCTGGGCCGGCAGGCGGCGTGGGACCCCGGCCGCTACTCCACGCTGGCGGGCTTCGTGGAGCCGGGCGAAAGCCTGGAAGACGCGGTGGCGCGCGAGGTGATGGAGGAGACGGGCGTGCCGCTGGGCTCCGTCCGCTACCATTCGTCGCATCCGTGGCCCTTCCCCGCGTCGCTGATGGTGGGCTTCACCGCCGAGGCCGCGGACGACCGCATCACCGTCGACCACGACGAGCTCGAGGACGCGCGCTGGTTCACGCGCGACGAATACCGCCGCGGGCTGGCGGACGGCTCCCTCCTCCCCTCCTCGAACATCTCCATCTCCCACCGCCTCGTCTTCGACTGGCTGGACGGCGCCTGACGCGCCGGCGCGGCCGCGATCACCGGCCGGCGCCGGATTGCGCTGCCCCGGGGCCGAGCTACGGAATTGGCGTGATCCTTGACGCATCGCCATCCGATCGGAGCGAACGGACCGGAACACGCAGGGTGGAGCGAGGCGCGGTGTCGCAGAAGAACGGACGGCGGACGCTGGGAAAGCTGCTGGTGATCGGGGGCGCCGAAGACCCCGACGAGAAGGACATGACCATCCTCCCGCGGCTGGTGGAGATGGCCGGCGGGAAACGGGCGCGGGTGATCGTCTGCTCCTCCCCCTCCGAAGAGCCGCACGCCAAGGTGCGCACCTACGAAAAGCTCTTCGCGAAGCTGGGCGTGGCCGAGGTGATCCCCGCCGCGATCACCGAGCGCGGGCAGGCGGCCGAGCCCGGGCTGCTGGAAGGGCTGGAGCGCGCCACCGCCGTCTTCTTCACCGGCGGCGACCAGCTGCGGCTGACCGCGCTGGTCGCGGGAACGCAGTTCTGCGAGCGGGTGCGCGAGCGGCTGTTCGGCGAGGGGCTGGTGGTGGCCGGCACCAGCGCGGGCGCGGCCGCCATGAGCGGGGTGATGATCATCGGCGGAAGCAGCTCGGGGACGGTGCGGCGCTCGGACGTCTCGCTGGCGCCGGGGCTGGGCTACTGGCGCGACACCGTGGTCGACACGCACTTCAACCAGCGCGGCCGCCCCAACCGGCTGTTCACCATCTTCGCCCACAACCCGCAGGTGCTGGGGATCGGGATCGACGAGAACACGGCGATCGAGGTGGAGCCGGGCGAGCGCTTCACCGTCCTGGGCGAGGGAGCGGTGATGGTGCTGGGCGGCAGCGTGACCCACACCAACGCCCCCGACGCGGGCGATGACGACACGCTGGCGCTCACCGATGCGCTGGTGCACATCCTTCCCGACGGCTACGGCTTCGACCTGAAGAGCAGCCGCCCGATCCTTCCCGGTGGCGACGAGGTGGACCGTCCCAGCCCCGAAGAGTTGACGCCGTCGCGCGTGGCGCGCGAGCAGCAGGCCCCCGCGTAGCCGGCCCCGCATCTCCCGCATGGACGAACACCCGCCCACCCCGCCCCCGGAGCGCCGCCGGGAAGACGCCGTGCGCGTGATCGGCGACCGCTGGAGCGCCGCCGTGCACGAGGTGAAGGACTTCCTCACCCGCCACCGCGTCCCCTACCGCGCCTACGATCCCGAGACTTCCGGCGAAGCGCGCGAGCTGCTGGACGCGGTGCCCCGTGCGGAGCGCGGCGAGCTCCCGATCGTGCTCTTCCCCGACGGCACCCGCCTCGACGCCCCGTCGCGGGCCGAGCTCGCCGAAAAGCTGGGGCACGCCACCGAGGCCGCGGCGCCGTTCTACGACCTGGTGGTGGTGGGCGGCGGGCCGGCGGGGCTGGCGGCGGCCGTCTACGGCGCCAGCGAGGGGCTGCGGACGCTGGTGCTGGACCGCGAGGCGCCGGGCGGGCAGGCGGGGCAGAGCGCGCGCATCGAGAACTACCTGGGCTTTCCCGACGGGCTGAGCGGGGCCGAGTTCGCGCAGCGGGCGCTGGAGCAGGCCCACAAGTTCGGCGTGGAGGTGGTGGTGGCGCGCGCCGCCACCGGGCTGCACGCCGACGGCCACTACCGCGGCGTGAAGCTGGACGACGGAACCGAGCTGGGCGCCCACGCCGTGCTGGTATCCACCGGCGTGGCGTGGACCACGCTCGACGTGCCCGGGTGCCCCGGGCTGGTGGGCGCGGGGGTGTACTACGGCGCCGCCGCGGCCGAGGCGCCCGCCGTGCGCGGCAAGGACGTGTACCTGCTGGGCGCCGGCAACTCGGCGGGGCAGGCGGCGCTGCTGCTGGCCCGGCACGCCCGCACGGTCAACGTCCTGGCGCAGGAGGCCGACTTCAGCGAGCGGATGTCGCAGTACCTGTACGACCGGCTGCGCAACACGCCCAACGTCCGCATGCGCCCGCAATCGACGGTGACCAGCGCGCGGGGCGAAGGGCGGCTGAGGCGGATCACGATCCGCAACGTGGAGAGCGGCGACGAGGCCGAGGAGACGTGCGAGGCGCTGTTCGTGTTCATCGGCGCCGCGCCGCAGACCGAGTGGCTGGGCGACGCGGTGATGCGCGACGAGCGCGGCTACGTGCTCACCGGCCCGGCGGTGCGGGCCCGCTGGCCCCTGGAGCGCGACCCGCACCCGCGCGAAACCAGCTGCCCCGGCGTGTTCGCCGCCGGCGACGTCCGCGCCGGGGGCGTCAAGCGCGTGGGCTCGGCGGTCGGCGACGGCTCGGTGGCCATCCAGTTCATCCACGAGTACCTGGCCGACCGGTAGCGGCGCGCCGGTTCCGCCCCGAACGGCGGGTTGAAACCCGCCGCTGGAACATCGGGAAGTCCGCCTTCGCGGACTGCACGCGGGCATCCATGCGTTCGCGGTTGTTTCCGTGCGCACGCGGATTTTCGCTCGGCGGCCCTCAATCCTCCTCGTACAGCGCCTGCTGCTCGGCCTCGAGCACCTCTTCCAGCGCGCGGGCCCAGGTGACGCCCTCGTCGAACGAGCGGGTCTGCGCGTCGTTCCAGATGCCGCGCAGCACCACGCCGGCCGCGGCGGCGGACAGGCCCTCGCGGGCACGCCGCAGCTCGGCCGCGCGCAGGGCGACGGGGAGCAGGTCGGGTGGGATGTCGGCCGTGGGGTCGAGGTAGGTGGCGCCCGCGGTCTCGGGGGTGCGGCCTTCGCCCGGTGGAACCCTGGGCTTTGCGGGACCCGCGGGAAAGCGGCGCGGGTCGCGGGCCACCCGCAGCGCCAGGCTGCCGTCCGCAAACGGCTGCCACCACTCGATCAGCCCGCCGTTCAGCTCGTTCAGCAGCTTTTCGACGGAGAGCCGGACGGGGCTCTTGCCACGGCCGGGTCGCAGGCGCTCCACGATCAGCAGCAGGTCGGCGCCGGGCTCTTCGTGCGCGAACGACTGGATCCAGCGCAGCGCCCGCTCGCGCGCGCTCTCGGGGCCCTCGGCCTGCAGGTCCAGCCGCCGCGTGGGCGGGTAGTGGCGCGCCTCGTACTCGCGCGCCAGCTCGTTCAAGCGTGTCAACGTGATTCCGGCCGCTGGTCCATCGTGTCCAATCTCGCTCTCGCCGGTCTCACACGCAGGGAAGGGACCGCGGCGGAACGAGGCTTGCTCCCCCCACGCCCTCCCATTGAACCGCAGACCGGAGGGATCGATCATGCGAGGCTACGACCGGGGGTACGACTACGGCCTGCGCGGCTGGCCGCAGGCGCGGGGGATGCGCGAGCCGGTGCGCACGCGCTTCACGGGCGGGTACGACGGCGGCTTCCGCGGCTTCCGCGCGGCGGACCGCGACGACATCGCCTACGGGTCGGACTACGACGCCGCGCGGCGGCAGGGGCTGGGCTACCGCCTGGGGCCGCCGCCCAACCGCGTGACCGCGCGCTACAACCTGGACTACGTGCGCGAGCAGCACCCCGGCGAGCGCCCGGTGAACTACGCGCCATACGGCGGCGACCGCATCGACCGGGTCGGCGACCTGCGCGCGTACCACGGCCCCTACCAGACCGTCGGCGGCACGCGCACCTGGCGCGGCGAATGGCCCATGGGGTGGGAACACAGCCAGTCGCGCTACGGCATGGACTACCCCAACTACCGCAACGACTACGGCCGCTGGTTCTGAGCCGCGCCGGGTCCATGGCGGAAGCGAAGACGAGCCGGAGCGGCAAACCTGCCGCGCCGGCTCGTCTTGGTGCCCCGTTCACCTGGTCACCAGCACCAGCGTCCTGGGGGGCGGCCCGGGTCGGACGGCGGCGCGCCAAGCGAGACGTCCATCCGCGGCGCAGCGTCGATCAGCCCCGCCGGCGAAGGCCGGCGGGCGGGGGTCACCAGCGACGGTCGGCGAGCCGTTACGGTTGCCGCGAGTGCCCGTTGTGCTTCAGGTGCAGCCCGCTCACGTCGGATCTCGCCCTGCCGCTCAACTTCTGGTACGCCGTCCAGGCCACCGCCAGCACGATCAGCGCGAAAACCACCAGCGCCACCACCTCCACCGGCGACACTCCGGACCAGATCTTCGAGGTGTCCTGCATGGTGCCCTCCCTTCAGGGGAACCGCCATCCCCGCCGGGGTGGCCGGCGGGGCGATGAGAATCGGAATCCAGCTACGCCGCCCGCCCGCGTGCCCGGCCGCCGCGGCGCGCGGCGCCGCGCCCGCCGCGCTGGTCCACGCGGGTGCGGCGGCGGCGGCCGCGGCGGCGCTTCCACCCGTCCAGCGACAGCACGCCGTCGGTCTCCACCGGCGTCTCGTCCGCCTCCTCGTCGTCATCGGCGAGCGAGGTGCCGGCGGCGGGCGAGATGTCGGGGTGGTGCGCGCGGATCACGGGGTGCGCGGCACGCTCGCGCTCCAGCTCTTCGAGCACGCGCTCGGCCGACACGTGCCAGGCCAGCGACAGGGTGCCCACCAGCGTGGCCATGGCGTGGGCCAGCGTGCCGTCCAGCCGCGACGCGGCCAGCCGCTCCACCGCCGCGGGAAGGAGACAGCTGGGCCCCTCGGCCACGGTGATGCGGTCGCGCCCGCGCTCGAGCCGCGAGCCCACGGCGGCCACGATGCGGCGCGCGGCGTAGCGCCGGCGGTGCAGGCGGCGGCCGGCGCACAGGTGGCGCAGGTGCTCGCGCCACGCGGCGCCCGCCGCGGCCGAGCTGTCGGCCAGCAGCCAGAGCGCCGCATAAAGCTCGCCGAAAACGCGCAGGTCGATCTGGCGGATGGTCTCGGGCGGAAGGGTGCCCAGGTAGTCGAGAAAGGCGGTGATGCGGCGGGGCCGGTCCAGCAGGAAGAGAACGATTTCGCGGGAGCCGCGCCGGTGGTTGCACCGGGCGCAGGCCGGAACGATGATGCGGAGGTCTTTTCTTCGTCCGCCACGGGCACGGGGGATCACGTGCTCGCGGGTGAGAGGTCGGTCGGGGGCGGCGGGCGCCCGGCAGTAGACGCAGCTTCCGCTCTTGATGCGCTCCTCCAGCTCGCGCTGGAGTGCGCCGCTGTGGTGCTTCCGCCTCACTTGGACTCCCGGTGAGGGTCCGGCGAGGGCCGCGTGCCGGCCCGTCGCGGTGCATCCCGCCGCGGCGCGGCGGCGGGGGCTCAGCAGGCCGAAAGGAAAGTTGGATGCCAGCGGTTGCCGCAGCCCGTCACGAGGTTGTGACGGCCCGGAACCATTGCGTTTGCCGATGCGTGGGGTTTCAGCGCAGGCTCCCGGAACAGGAGTCAGCCTTGGACGTGCCGGGTGGGGGATCCCGGCCGGATGGCAGCCCACGTTGTGTGGCGTGGCCTGCCATACCGCAATATGTAGGGGATGATCGGAAAAGCGCCAGTGTTTCGATCACGGTCCGCGAATCACACCCCTGGCGTGCCCGCTGATTCACCTGTTTCTCGCGCGCAGGTCCGCCCGGTCCGATGGACTGATGATCAGGAGGGGCACGCAGGATCTCGCGGTCCTCCGTGCCCCCTGGTTGTAGATCCGCATCCGCGCGAGGAACCGCGATGCCGGTCAGGCCGGGTTCTCGAGCACCACGCGGTACGCCTGGTTGCGCTCGGTGCGGTGGCCCTCGGCGGCGCCCCACAGGTAGATCTGGAACTTGCGGTACAGCTCCTTTCCCCAGCGCCGCTCGATCTCCTCGCGCGCCGCGTCGTGCCGGGTGGCCCAGTGGCGCAGGGTGAGCGCGTAGCTGTGGTTGTCGTCCCACACGCCGCGCAGGCGGAAAGGCGAGCGCGCCACCTCGGCCAGGTACTCGTGCAGGCACATCAGCGCGCCGTTGCCCGGGTAGATGTACTTCTCCAGGAACGCCGCGTGGCCGCCCTTGCGCCGCGTGGCGCTGGCGTCCAGGTACAGCTTGCCGCCCGGCTTCAGCAGCTCGCCATATTTCTTCAGCGAGGCGCGGTAGTCGGGGAGGTGCTCGGTCACCCCCAGGTTGACGATCGCGTCGTACGGCTCCTCCGCCGTGTGCTCGTAGAAGTGCTCGCGCAGCACCTGGCAGGGGAGCCGTTCCCGCTCGATCAGCGCGCGCAGGAACGCTTCCGACGCCTTCGAGATGGTGAGCGAGGTTACGCGGATGCCGCGCTTTCCCGCGTGCTCGCAGAACGCGCCCCATCCCCCGCCGATGTCCAGCACGCGGTCGCCCGCCTGGGCGCCCACGGCCTGGATGGCGAAGTCGAGCTTGCGCGTCATCGCATCTTCCAGCGGCTCGTCGTCGCGCTCGAAGACGGCCTGCGAATAGCAGCGGTGACGCGTGTCCAGCCAGAGCAGGTAGAAGTCCTGGTCGTAGTCGTAGTGCTCGGCGATCCACTTCTCGTCGCTCTTCACCTGCCCGCGCAGCAGCGGCTGCACGAAACGCCAGGCGTACTTCAGCGGGTGGCGGTCGTGGAACAGGTCGCGCGCGTGGATGGCGGCCAGGAAGTCGCCCTCCAGGTCGATCTCGCCGTTCAGGTACGCCGCCGCCACGGCCAGCTGGTCGAGCGAGGCCAGCGCCTCGGCCCCGCGCGGATGGGCGGCGACCAGGGTGAACGCCGGGTCGCCGTCGCCCATGCGGTGCGCCGGCCCGCCGGGCGCCCGCACGGCGAAGGGAACCCCGCCGCCGTTCGCGAAGAACTCGCGGTGGCGGCGGGAGAGCGCCTGCACCGCGCGCGAAACGTCGACCGTGCTGTGGGGCGTGGCTGTGCTCATCGGCATCCGCGGCTGGAGGAGATCGAAGGGGCCGCTTTCATTTGTAATTCGCGGCGGCGCCGGGCGAAAGCGGCGTGGCGTTGCTCACGGGGGGACGGTTCGGTAAGTTTGGGGCGTTTCCGAGCCACGAGCGCGGAACGGTCCATGCGGTCCGAAGCCCAAGCTTCGGGCCGCGTCCCGCGTCTCTGCTGGCAACGCACGTTCGATCCCATGGGCGCGCCAGGCGCCCGGGAGATGTTGTGATATGAGCACCCAGGCGCCCGAAATCCCCGCGCCGCCCACCGGCTACGCGCCGGCCGGCAAGGACAACGGGGTCGTCAAGAGCAAGGGTACCGTGAACCTGCCGCGCCCCGAGGGGCGCGACCCGGTGCAGCACCGCGCGCGCAAGCCCGAGTGGCTGAAGGTGCGCGCGCCCGGCGGCGAGAACTACCTGCGGCTGAAGGGGCTGATGCGGTCGCAGGGGCTGCACACGGTGTGCGAAGAGGCGCACTGCCCCAACATCGGCGAGTGCTGGGAGAGCGGCACCGCCACCTTCATGATCCTGGGCGACGTGTGCACCCGCGCGTGCAAGTATTGCGCGGTGGCCCACGGGATGCCCACCGAGCTAGACTGGGACGAGCCGCGGCGCGTGGCCGACAGCGTGGCGGCCATGGGGCTGGAGCACGCGGTGATCACCTCGGTGAACCGCGACGAGCTCTCCGACGGGGGCGCGGCGATCTACGCCGAAACCATCCGCCAGATCCACCAGCGGGTGCCGGGCTGCACGGTGGAGGTGCTGATCCCCGACTTCAAGGGGAACGAGGTGGCGCTGCGCACGGTGGTCGAGGCGGGGCCCGAGATCCTGGCGCACAACATCGACACCGTCGAGCGGCTGTCGAAGTGGATCCGGCCGGGCGGGCGCTACTGGCGCTCCATCTCGCTGCTGGGCGCGGTCAAGCGCATCAACCCGCGGCAGCTCACCAAGAGCGCCATCATCCTGGGGATGGGCGAAACCACCGACGAGATCCGCCAGAGCATGCAGGACCTGCGCGAGGCGTCGGTCGACATCCTCACGCTGGGGCAGTACCTGCGCCCCAGCGAGCACCACGTGCCGCTGGACCGCTGGGTGACGCCCGACGAGTTCCGCGCGTGGAAGGAGACCGGCGAGGGCGAGCTGGGCTTCGGGCACGTGGAGAGCGGGCCGCTGGTGCGCAGCAGCTATCACGCGCGCGAGCAGGCCCGCACCATCGACCCCGACGGGCCGGGGCGCATCACCCAGATCGTGGAGGCCGACGCCGAGGCGGGCGCGCACATCGACGCCCAGGAGGCGGCGATCCGCGCCACGCTGGTGCGGCCGCCGGCACCCAGGCTGGTGCAGATCGGCGGGGTGTGAGCGACGAGCACCCTCCGCGCGCACCCAACGTCGATCCGGCGTTGATCCAGGCGGTGGAGCGGGCGCTCCGCCGCGAGCGCGGAGTTTTGTCGGCAGACGAAAACGGGGGCAGCGGGCACGGCGGAGAGGCCGAACGGGCGAAGTCCGGTCTTTCCACCCCGGGGCAGGAGCAGGGCGCCGTGCCAACCCATGAAACCCCGAACGAATACGTGCCGCCCAGGCAGTACCTGGTGCGCGAGCGCGCCGCCCTCGACGTGCGCAGCGAGTACTTCGACGGGCGCATCATCACCATGCAGGGCGGCACCCGGCTGCACGCGGTGATCGCGCAGAACATCGGCGCGCACCTGTACTTCCGGCTCCCCGAGGGGTGCAGCGTGGTGCAAAGCGACCTGAAGGTGCGGGCCGCCCGGGCGAACGCGTTCATGTACCCCGACGTGATGGTGCTCTGCGGCGAAGCGGGGTACTTCGACCGCAGGCACGACGTGGTGACCAACCCCTCGGTGGTGTTCGAGGTGCTGTCGCGCACCACCGAGCGGCACGACCGGACCACCAAGGCGGCGGCGTACCGCGGCATCCCCTCGCTCCGCGCGTACGTGCTGGTGTCGCAGGTGGAGCCGCGGGTGGAGGTGTACGCCCGCGAGGAGGGCGGCGAGTGGAGCTGCACCCTCTACCAGCGGTACGCCGACGCGGTGGCGCTCCCCTGGATCGGGTGCGAGCTCACGCTGGCCGAGATCTACAAGAGCCTGTTTCCGGCGGCCGTGGCCCGGCCGCCCAGCCTGACCTGACACGGACCCGGGAGCCCGGGATACGTTCACGGTTCTGAAGAGATGGAACCCATGCCCGAGACCAAGACCCGCAAGCCCGAGGCGCGCGCCGCCCGGCCGCAGGCCGCGCCCGCGCCCGAGCCGTCCAGCCGCAAGAGCGACGAGGAGCGCCTGGAGGGCTTCGAGCGCGAGCAGCTGCGCCGGATGATGTACGACATGCTCCTGGCCCGCCGCTTCGAGGAGAAGGCGGCCGAGAGCTACGCGCTGGGCAAGATCGGCGGCTTCTGCCACCTGTACATCGGGCAGGAGGCCGTGGCCGTGGGCGCCATCCACGCGCTGCGCCCGGACGACTACGTGATGACCGCCTACCGCGAGCACGTGCACGCGATCCAGAAGGGGATCAGCGCCAACGCGGTGATGGCGGAGCTGTACGGCCGCGCCGACGGGTGCAGCGGCGGCAAGGGCGGCTCCATGCACATGTTCGGCGCCGAGGTGAACTACCTGGGCGGCCACGGCATCGTGGGGGGCCAGATCCCGCTGGCGCTGGGCGTGGCGTGGAAGATCAAGTACAAGCAGGAAGACCGGGTGATGCAGGTGTACTGCGGCGAGGCGGCGGTGAACCAGGGCGCCTTCCACGAGAGCCTGAACATGGCCGCGCTCTGGAAGCTGCCGCTGGTGCTGATCGTGGAGAACAACCGCTTCGGCATGGGCACCGCCTGGGAGCGCGCCGCCAGCCTGTACGACATCTGGCAGAAGGCCAGCGCGTACGCCATGCCGAGCGCGGTGGCCGACGGCATGGACGTGCTGGACTGCTACCGCGTGGCGATGGAGGCGCACGAGCGCGCACGCGGCGGCGGCGGCCCCACGCTGATCGAGGCGCGCACCTACCGCTACGTGGGCCACTCGATGAGCGACCCGGTCAGCGGCGTCTACCGCACCAAGGAAGACGTGGAGAAGGAGCGCGCCAACGACCCGATCACCCTCTTCGCCGACCTGCTGGCCCGGAACGACGTCCTGAGCCAGAAGGAGCTGGAGGAGATGGACGCCGAGGTGAAGAAGATCTCGCAGGAGTCGGCCGACTTCGCCGAGAACTCGCCCGAGCCCACGCTGGACCACGTCTACACCGACATCTACGCGACGGAAGACGTGAACGGCCGCCTGTACTTCGATATGAGAGGGGATCGCTGAGATGGCGGTGATCACGTACCGCGAGGCGCTGAACGAGGCGCTGGCCGAGGAGATGGAGCGCGACCCCGACGTGTTCCTGATGGGCGAGGAGGTGGGGGTCTACAACGGCGCCTACAAGGTGTCGAAGGGGCTGCTGGAGCGCTTCGGCGAGATGCGCGTGGTCGACACGCCGATCACCGAGCTGGGCTTCGCCGGCCTGGGCGTGGGGGCCGCGATGACCGGGGTGCGGCCGGTGATCGAGTTCATGACCTGGAACTTCGCCATCCTGGCGTTCGACCAGATCTTCAACACGGCCGCCAAGATGCGCTCGATGAGCGCCGGCCAGTTCAAGCTGCCGGTCACCTTCCGCGGGCCCACCGGCGCCGCGCTGCAGCTGGCCGCGCAGCACTCGCAGGCGCTGGAGAGCCAGGTGGCGCACTACCCGGGCGTCAAGGTCGTCGTCCCCGGCACCCCGGCCGACGCCAAGGGGCTGCTGAAGGCGGCGATCCGCGACGACGACCCGGTGTGCGTGTTCGAGGGCGAGATGCTGTACAACCTGAAGGGCGAGGTGCCCGAAGACGACGACTTCATCATCCCCCTGGGCGTGGCCGACCTGAAGCGCGAGGGGAGCGACGTCTCGATCATCACGCACGGCAAGATGATCCACGTGGCGCTGCAGGCCGCCGCGAAGCTGGAGAAGGACGGGATCCAGGCCGACGTGCTCGATCTGCGCTCGCTGCGGCCGCTGGACACGGAGGCGATCCTGACCACGGTGGCGAAGACCAACCGCGTGGTGCTGCTCGAGGAAGGGTGGCCCTACGGCGGGATCACCACCACCATCGCCGCGCTGATCCAGGAGGAGGCGTTCGACCTGCTCGACGCGCCGGTGCTGCGCGTGACGCAGGCCGACGTGCCGATGCCGTACGCCAAGGGGCTCGAAAAGGCGGTGAAGCCGAGCGCCGAGCTGGTGATCGAGAAGGTGAACCGGGTGCTGTATCGGTAACAGGTGCGGAAGTGCGCAAGTGCGTGGGTGCGTGAACGGCTGAAACGCACTCGCGCACTCGCGCACTCACGCACCCGTTCAAACATCATCGGCATGGAACGGATCTGAAGATGGCGACCAAGGTCTACATGGAGGCGCTTTCCCCCACCATGGAGGAGGGGCGGCTGGCCACCTGGCTCAAGAACGAGGGCGACCAGGTCAAGGAGGGCGACGTCCTGGCCGAGGTGGAGACCGACAAGGCCACCATGGAGCTGGTGGCCCGCGGCTCGGGCGTGCTGCGCAAGCGGATGATCGCCGAGGGCGACACCGCCAACGTGGGCACCGTGATCGCCGTGATCGCGGGGGCCGACGAAGACGTGAGCGCGCTGACCGGCGGCGCCGAGGCCGCGGCGAGCCAGAACAAGGGCGGCGAGCCCGCGGCGGCGACGCAGCAGCAGGCCCAGGCGGCCGCGGGCGGCGGCGACGTGGGCCAGGGCACCGCCGCCGTGGCCGCCGCGGGCCCCACCGAGCAGGACCAGGCCGAGCGCGCCCCCCGGGGCGAGGCCACCCCGCGCGGCGCGGCGCCCACCCCCACGCCCGACCAGGGCACGCAGGCGCCGAGCTCGGGCGACCGCTCCGTCGCCCCGGCGGGCGGGGAGGGCGTGGATGCGTCCGCCGGCGCCAACGGGCGGGTGAAGGCGAGCCCGCTGGCGCGGAAGATGGCGAGCGAGGCGGGGATGCAGCTGGGCGGCGTGCAGGGCTCCGGCCCCGGCGGCCGCATCGTGAAGCGCGACGTGGAGGCGGCGATGACGGGCGGCGGCGCGCAGGCCCAGGCCCCCGCGCAACCGGCCGATGCCGCCGCTCCGGCGGCGGAGGCGCCCGCGCAGGCGCCTGCCGCGGCGCCGGCTCCCGCGGGCGGCTATCGCGACCAGCCGCTGTCGCAGATGCGGAAGACGATCGCCAAGCGGCTCACGCAGTCCATCGGCCCCGTGCCGCACTTCTTCCTGACCGTGGAAGTGGACATGGGCGAGGCGGTGAAGCTGCGCGCGCGGATCAACGACCGCTTCAAGGAGCAGGGGGTGAAGGTCAGCCCCAACGACCTGGTGATCAAGGCGGTGGCGGCGGCGCTGCGCAAGCACCCGTGGGTGAACGCCGCGTGGACCGGCGACGCCATCCGCTTCCACGACTTCGTGCACATCGGCGTGGCGGTGGCGGTGGACGAGGGGCTGATCACGCCGGTGATCAAGGACGCCGACCGCAAGGGGGTGGCCGAGATCGCCGCCGAGGTGCGCGAGCTGGCCGGCCGGGCGCGCGAGAAGAAGCTGAAGCCCGACGAGTACACGGGCTCCACCTTCTCCATCAGCAACCTGGGGATGTTCGGGATCGAGGAGTTCACCGCGGTGATCAACCCGCCCGAGGCGGCGATCCTGGCGGTGGGCGCCATCGGCCCCAAGGTGGTCGTGGACGACGAGGGGAACATGGCCGTCCGCCAGCGGATGCGCGTGACGCTCAGCTGCGACCACCGGGTGATCGACGGCGCGACGGGGGCGCAGTTCCTGGCCACCCTCAAGAGCTATCTCGAGGAGCCGATGCTGATGGTGGCGTGAATACCAACAGGTGCGTGAGTGCGTGAGTGCGTGAGTGCGTGAGTGCGTGAGTGCGTGAGTGCGTGAGTGCGTGAGTGCGCTAGTGCGTGAGTAGCTCCGCTGGCGGCCCATCGACGAATGCGTGACGAGCCCCGGCTGGGAGATCCCGGCCGGGGCTTCGTGCATCTTGCCGCGCACGGAACCGCTCTTGCGAATCCCGCGGGTGGACCCGGCCGTACGAGCGGCGGGTACGTCAGTCCGGCCGGCGGCGATCTCCCCCGGCGGCCGGCGTGGCACTTCGTGGGTGAACACCGATGCGCATTTCCCATCTTCTCCTGATCCCCCTGGTAGCGGCGGCGGCGGTTCCGGCCGACGCCGGGGCGCAGTACCGGCAGACGAGCGGCTCCGGGCAGCTGCGCGTGCGCTCGCAGGCGCTGGCGCAGGGCGGCTACGCCGTGGTCGTGGACCTGGACGCGAACCGCCTGTACTTCGCCCGGGGGCGCCGCGTGCTCTGGTCGGCGCCGGTGGGGACGGGAACGGGCCTCAGGCTGGAGACGGACCGCGACGCGTGGGACTTCCACACGCCCAACGGCGTCTACCACGTCACCCACAAGGCGCGCGAGCCGGACTGGTTCGCGCCCGACTGGTACTTCCTGGAGCACGGGCAGCGGGTGCCGGGGCCCAACGATCCCAAGCGCCGCTTCACGCGCGGACTGGGGGCGGCGGCGGTGTACATCGGGCACGGGCTGGCCATCCACGGCACCGACAAGCCCGAGCTGCTGGGGCGCCGGGTGAGCCACGGCTGCATCCGCCTGAGCGACGCCAACGCGCTGCGGCTGTACCACGACGTGCAGCCCGGCACCGAGGTGGTGATCGTGGGCGGCGCCGATGCCGAGGTGGAGCGCGACCCGCCGCCCACCGTGCGCCGCAACCGCCCCGAGGGCGCGCCGCCCCCGCGCGATCCGTTCGTGGTGGAGGCGGAAGGCCAGCCCACCGACGCGCTGCTGGCGCGGCTGGACGAGGAGCTGGTGGCCGACGCCTTCGCGCAGGGCGAGGCCGACTGGCCGCGCATCGCCAGCGTGCTGCTCTTCCGCGGGGTGAAGGAGGACGACGACGCGGCGCTGGGCGGGCTGCTGGCGCGCGTGGCCGACATCGGCGAGGGGAGGCTGCGCGACGAATACGCGGCTTTCGCTGCCGACGCCTACGCGCAGGGGGCGCTGCGCACGCTGGCGGTGATGGGCCGGCTGGAGCGCCCGACGCGCGCCGAGGTGGCCCGCGCCATCGTGGCGGCCTCGGTGGGGCTCTACCCCGGCCGCCCCGACGACGTGTCGGCGCCGTGGCCCACCCGGCGCGCCCCGCGCGACATGCTGGAAGACCGCTACGCCCAGCGCGCGTGGGACACGCTCCAGGCCGCCGAGCAGGACTTCCGCGAGCAGCGCGGCCTGGCCATGGGCCGGGACCGGTAAACCGCAACAGCGGGTCACACGGAGCAGCGGAGGGCAACG
>DASSME010000176.1:0-10720 GCA_035689035.1 Longimicrobium sp.
CCCCACCCGGCCCGGCGGCGCTCCCCGCGCCGCCGGGCCGGCGACCCACCATCCCGCCCGTAGAAAGACTTCCCCCCCGAATGGCGATTCGAGAAGGACGCTGGGACTGCCCGAGCTGCGGCTCGCGCGGGCAGCTCGGCCGCAACCTGGAGTGCGCCGGCTGCGGCGCGCCGCGCCCGCAGGGCGTCCGCTTCTACCTCCCCGGCGACGAGCCGCCGGTGACCGACGCCGTCCGCCTGGCGCAGGCCCGCGCCGGCGCCGACTGGACCTGCGAGCACTGCGGCGGCAGCGCCCGCGCCACCGAGACCGAGTGCCCCGGCTGCGGCGCCCCGCGCGGCGGCAGCGAGGCGCGCCCGGTGATCGACCTGGACACCGGCGAGGTGCCGCATTCGTCCGAGGACGCGAAGCGCGCCGAGGCCGCAGACCGCGCCGCCGACCGCGCGCGCAAGGCGGCCGCCGCGGCCGGGACGTCCAGCGGGCCCAAGCCCCCGCCCAAGCCGATGACGGCCAAGGACTGGTTCCTGGCCGGCTGCACCTGCTGCGGCGGGCTGGGGTGCCTGGGGTTCCTCTTCCTGCTCGTGCTGGGGATGTGCGCCGCGGACGACAAGCCCGGCCAGACGGGTGGGGCCACGCCGCGGCCGGTGGCGGCGGCGCCGGCGCGCGACTCGGGGCGGGTGGAGTACTACAACCCCTTCACGCGGGTGATCGTCACCGGCCGGCGGTGGACGCGCAGCGTGGACGTGGAGGTGCTGCGGCAGGTGGTGGAGCGCGGGCAGGACCCGCCGGGCGGCGCCGAGATCCTGGGCCACAGCCGCGAGGTGGTGGACCACCGGCGCGTGTTCGACCACACCGAGCACCACAGCCGGGAGGTGTCGGAGCGCGTCCGCACCGGCAGCGAAGAGTACGTCTGCGGCCAGCGCGACCTGGGGAACGGCTACTTCGAGGACCGCACCTGCTCTCGGCCCGTGTACGAGACGCAGACCCACACCGAGACCGAGAGCGAGCCGGTGTACGTGGACGAGCCGGTGTACGGGACCGTCTACCGTTACCAGGTGTGGCGCTGGCTGAACGACACCACGCTCACGGACGTCAGCCACGACCTGGCGCCGCCGCGCTGGCCGGCGGTGCGCGAGCGCCGCACCCGCCGCGAGGGCGGCCGCGCCGAAAAGCGCGAGGTGGAAGTGCGGGCGGTCGCCAGCCCGGCGCGCTACACCATCGAGGTCGACACCCTGCTGTACCGCCGCCTGCTGATCGGCGACACGGTGCGCGCGGTGATCGAGGACGGGGCGATGACGCGCATCCTCCCGATCTGGCGCGGCAAGCCGGCCGCCCCCGGCGCTCGCCCGGACAGCGCCGCGGCCGACAGCGCGAGCCGCGACACCGCGCGCGGCTCCACCGCTCACCCCGGGCGCTCCACCTCGCGCCCGCGGCGAAGCACGTCGCGCACACGGCGGCCGTCGTCGCGGCGGCGATCCGGCGCGAGCCGTGGATGATGCAGAGCGGGCGGCGCCGGTTCGGTGCCGCCCGCTCCGATTCATGACACGGAAACGACCGGTCTCACGCCGTTTCCATGACGGGGATGATCTTCGATCCTCCCTCCACGATCACCGCCCCAGCGCCGCGAGCGCTTCGGGGAGGACGAGCCCGGCCCACGCGCGGTACTGCGCGCCGGACGGATGCAGGCCGTCCCCCGCCACGGCGTCCGGCATCCGCCGCGAGGTGGGGGTCACATCCACCCAGTGCGCGCCCAGCTCCCGCGCCGCGTCGCGGTTGACGGCGTTGAACGACTCGATCTCGCGCGCGATCTGCCCCCGGTCCCGCCCTTCGGCGAAGGCCGTGACGCCCCAGTCGGGGATCGAGACGACGATCACGCGGCCCGCGTCCCCGCCCGCGAACGCGATGGCGCGCTGCAGCAGCGCGCGGAACTCGGGCCGGTAGGCGTCGACGGGGAGCCCGCGATACTGGTTGTTGACGCCGATCAGCAGGCTGACCAGCGCATACGGGCCCTGCGGCCGTGCCGCGTCGATCCCGGCCGCGAGCTCGTCCGTGGTCCACCCGGTGGTCGCCACGATCTCGGGGTCGCCCACGTCCACGCCGCGGGCGCGCAGCATGGCCGCCAGCTGAACCGGCCAGCGCTCCGCCGGGTCCACGCCCTCGCCGATGGTGAAGCTGTCCCCCAATGCCAGGTACCGCACGCTTCCGCCCACCCGCCCTCCCTCGTTCGTGTTCCGCGCCGCGCACCCCTGCCCGCCGGCCGCCGACACGGCCAGACAGATGCGGATACCACGCAGCGCCGCCGCACGCAAGCCTCGCATCGTCTCCCTCCGGGTCTGCTCTTCAACCATACGCCGTTTCGAGTCCCCATGGATCCAAACCGCGTGAACACGGAGCCACGGGGGACACGGAAAACACGGAGGACTGCGGTGTGTCGTTGCCGTTCTCCGTGGCCTCCGTGCTCTCCGCTGCTCCGTGTTCACGCAGTTGAGGATACCCTCCCGTGAGCGGCTTCACTGATCCACGCAGAGCAGTTGATTCGGATTGTATTCGGTTTTAACTTTCATCCATGAGAGAAGAACTCGTCCGGATCGATGACCCGCAGGAACCCGAGGCCCGCCCGCTGATCCAGATCCGCGGGCGGGGTGCGGCGCACAACCCGGCCAACCGCTTCGTGCAGACGGACTTCGTGCCCAGCTACGAGCACGTGGACCCGGACGACGAGCCCGCGCCGCGCACCGTCTTCCTGCGCGACGCCACGCGCAGCATCATCGCGCGCAACGACAGCCCGGACGTGGGCTTCAGCGCCAGCGTCAACCCGTACCGCGGCTGCGAGCACGGGTGCATCTACTGCTTCGCGCGCCCCACGCACGAGTACTTCGGCCTCTCCGCCGGGCTGGATTTCGAGACGAAGATCTTCGTGAAGGAAGATGCGCCCGAGCTGCTGCGGCAGGCGCTCGCCTCACCGCGCTGGGTGCCCGAGGTGATCGGGATGAGCGGCGTCACCGACTGCTATCAGCCCGTCGAGCGGCGGCTGAAGCTCACGCGCCGCTGCCTGGAGGTGCTCGCCGAGTTCCGCAACCCGGTCACCATCATCACCAAGAACCACCTGGTCACCCGCGACCTCGACATCCTGCGCGAGATGGCGGCGTGGAACGGGGTGACGGTGAACCTCTCCATCACCTCGCTCGATGAGAAGCTGCAGCGGGTGATGGAGCCGCGCACCTCCACGCCCAGGCGCCGCCTCGAGGCCGTCGAGATGCTCTCCGCCGCCGGCGTCCGCGTGCGCGTCCTTGCCGCGCCGATGATCCCGGGGCTGAACGACCACGAGCTGGCGCTGATCATCAAGGCCTCGGCGGACGCCGGGGCGAAGGCGGCGGCGTACATCCCCCTGCGGCTCCCCTTCGTGCTGAAGGAGCTGTTCGAGACCTGGCTCGCCACGCACTTTCCGGAGCGCAAGGAGAAGGTGCTGCACCGCATCCGCGAGATCCGCGGCGGGAAGCTCAACGACCCCAACTTCGGCTCGCGGATGATCGGCCAGGGCGAGTACGCGAACCAGCTCGCCGTCCTCTTCCGCGCCGCCTGCCGCAAGGCGGGGCTGGGCGGCGAAGAGTTGCCGCCGCTCAGCACCGAGCACTTCCGCCGCCCGCACGATCCGCGCGGCCAGCTGGGGCTGTTCGAAGCAGCTTGATCGGCCCGCCCGCCACCGCCCCGCGGAACCGCGTTGTTTACGAAGCCCTTCGTATTGACAGGCTACGAGAGTCTTCGTAACCTTCCTCACGTCGGTGTTCCACCCGGCGTCGAGCGATTTTCCGCGACTTGCGGAGTGCGCCGGCCGGGATCGCAAACCTCCGCAGGAAATCGGCCTGATGCGCCGTAATCCGCCATTGCCGACCGACGCCGAGCTGCGGCTGCTGCGCGTGCTGTGGGAGCGCGGACCCAGCACCGTGCGCGAGGTGCAGGACCATCTGCCGCAGAGCGACGCGGCGGGGTACACCACCGTGCTGAAGCTGCTGCAGATCATGCACGCCAAGGGGCTGGCGGTGCGCGACGAGAGCAGCCGCACCCACGTCTACGCCGCGGCGGTGCCGCCCGAGAACACCCAGAAGCGGCTGGTGGCCGACCTGGTGGAGCGTGCGTTCGGCGGTGCCGCGCACCGGCTGGTGCTCCAGGCGCTCTCGCCCGAGCTGGCGTCGCCCGAGGAGCTGGCCCGCATCCGCGCGCTGATCGCCGCGCTCCCGGATTCGTCCGCGGGCGAGGCGGGAGGGGAGGGATGAACCGCGACGTGCTGGTCTTCGCGGCCGGATGGGCGCTGGTCCACTCGCTCTGGCAGTGCACGCTGATCGCGCTGGGGCTGCGCATCGCGCTGGCGGCCGTGCCCGCGCGGGCGGCGGCGGCGCGCTACTGGCTCTGCTGCGCGGCGCTCGCGGCGATGCTCGTCTCCACCGCCGCCACCGCCTGGAGCGCCGCCCGCGCGGCGCCCGCCGGCCTGCGTGCGGCCTCGACGATCGCGGAGGCGCGCACGGCGGTGCCGGCGCCGGCCGCGCCTCGCCCGCCGCGGCTGGACGGCGCGGCGCCGCTGCGCGCGCTGCGGCCCACGGTCGTGGCGCTCGGCGGGGCGCGCGCGGCGTGGGACGAGGCGGCGCGCGGCGTGGTGCGCTGGTTCCCGGCGCTGGTCACGCTCTGGGCGCTGGGCGTGGCGCTCTTCTCCGCGCGCCTCTGGGGCGGGTGGTGGCTGGTGCGCCGCCTGGTGCGCATCGGCGTGGCGCCACCGCCCGCGGCGGTCGCGGCCGTGCTGGAGCGGCTCCGGCGCACGATCGGCGTCTCGCGCCCGGTGCGGCTGCTGACGTCGGCACGGGTGCACGTTCCGACGGTCGTCGGGTGGCTGCGGCCGGTGATCCTCCTTCCGGTCAGCGCGCTCACCGGGCTCACGCCGCGGCAGATCGAGCTGCTGATCCTGCACGAGCTGGCGCACGTCCGCCGGCACGACCACCTGGTGGCGGTGCTGCAGGCGGTGGCCGAGGCGGCGCTCTTCCATCACCCCGCCGCGTGGTGGGCGTCGGCGCGGATCCGCGAGGCGCGCGAGCACTGCTGCGACGACCTGGTGGCATCGCTCGAGGGCGTGCGCGACTACGTGGACGCGCTGGCCAGCATGGAGGCCGCGCGTAGACGCCTGCCGGCGCTGGCGCTGGCCGCCGACGGCGCGTCGCTCGCCAGCCGGGTGCGGCGGCTGGTGGAAGCCCGCGCGCAGCGCCCCTCCTCCGCGCCGCGGCTGGCGGCGGGGGGCGTGCTGCTGGCCGTGGCCGCGCTCCTGTTCGTTCCCGGCGGCGGGCGCGCGGCGGCCGGCGCGGAGGCACCGACGCCCGCGCGTCTCCGTCCCGCGCGTGCCGGGGCGCCCGGATGCACCTCCGCGTCCGCGGGCACCACGCTCTGCCCGGCGCTGGTGAGCGCGGCGGAGCGGGCGCTCTCCGCGCGCGCGGGCGGCGGCGTGGTGCTGGTGCAGGACGTCCGCACCGGCGCCGTGCTGGTGAACTCGGCCGCGGGCACGGCGTCTACCGAGACCGAGGCGCCGGGGTCGGTGTGGAAGCTCGTCCTGGCCACCCTCTGGTGGGACCAGGGGATGGGCGACGACGGCGTGCGCTGCACCCCCGAGATCCGCGTGGGCGGCCGGACCATCCGCACGGCGTCGCGCGCCGGGTCGCGGGGGGCGGGGGTGCACGAGATGCTGGTGGTCTCGTGCAACACCTCCGCGGTGCGCATGGCGCTGGCGCTGCGCGACCGCCTGGGCCCGGCGGGGCTGGCGCGCGAGCTGTCGCGCATCGGCTTCCCCGTCGCGGCGCCCGGGGCGGCGGGCGGCGGGCGCGACGACGCGTTCTGGGCCGGGACGGCCTCGCCCGGGCCGAGCCCGCGCCGGCCCGACGTGGCGCTGGGCGACGGCGACGCGGCGGGGTGGGCCGCGCTGGGGCTGGGGGACCGCACCGTGCGGGTGACGCCGCTGCACCTCTCCCGCTTCGTGCAGTCGATCGGCAACGGCGGGGTGATGCTGGCGCCCACGCTGGACCCGTCGGTCGCCGCGGCGCGCGCGGACGGGCGCCGGGTGATGACGGCCGGGACCGCGGCGCGGCTGCGGAGCGCCATGCTCGACGTGGTGCGCCGCGGCACCGCGGCCAGGGCCGGACAGCTCCTGGCGGGGAGCGCGTGGCGGCTGGGCGGGAAGACGGGGACGCTCAACCACCCCGGGCACGGCCAGGACGGATGGTTCGCCGGGCTGGCGTTCGACGCCTCGGGCGCGCCGCGGTACGCCCTGGTCGTCTTCCTCCCCGAGTCGGGGAGCGGCGGGGGCGAGCCCGCGCGCCTGGCGGCGGAGCTCACCACCCGGATGGCCGCGATTCCGTAGTCCTGGGTCCGTATCCCGCGCATCGGGCAGAGTCGCCCGCGCGCGGGATTTTTCCGGCTTCTAGTACGAAGATCTTCGTAATCACCCTCGCGCGTGGAACGGCATGCAGACGCGGTCTCATCTCCCGGCCCTCGCCCCCCTGCTCCTGGCGGCGCTGCTCGGCGGCGCGGGGGCGGCGGCGGGACAGTCTTCCGATCTCGCCGAACACGACGCCGAGCGGCCGCGGGTGGCGGCGGTGCGGCTGCAGGCGCCCGTCTCGGTCGACGGGGTGCTGGACGAGGCGGTGTGGGCCGCCGCGCCGGCGGCCACCGGCTTCCGCCAGTACCGGCCGCGCGAGGGTGAGCCGGCCACGGAGCGGACGGAGGTGCGCTTCGCGTACGACGACCGCGCCCTGTACGTGGGCGCGCGGATGCACGACGCGCTGGGCCCGCGCGGCGTGCGCACGCGGCTGGCGCGGCGCGACGGGATCAACGGGGAGGGCGACTATCTCCAGCTCGTCTTCGACACCTTCCACGACCATGCGGGGCGCACCATCTTCACCGTGAACCCGTCGGGGGTGCGCGCCGACGCGGGGCAGGCGGCGCCGGGCGCGGATCCGGCGTGGGACCCGGTGTGGCGGGCCGCCACGCGCGTCGACTCGGCGGGGTGGACGGCGGAGATCCGCATCCCGCTGGACCAGCTCCGCTTCGCGGCCGACAGCGCGCGGAGCTGGGGGCTGCAGCTGTGGCGCAACGTGGAGCGGCTGGGCGAGGAGGACATGTGGGCGTTCTGGAGCCCGGGGGAGGCCGGCGGGCCGCCGCGCTTCGGGCACCTGGAGGGGCTGCGCCTGCACCCCCGCGCCGTGGCGGTGGAGGCCACCCCGTACCTCCTTTCCCGCACCACCCGGGTGGCGCCCACGCAGCCGGGAAGCCCGTTCCAGGACCCCAGCCGCACCGAGGTGCGCGCCGGCGCCGACCTGCGGATGCTGCTGGGGAGCAGCCTGACCCTTTCGGCCACGCTGAGCCCCGACTTCGGGCAGGTGGAGCAGGACCCGGCGGTGGTGAACCTGTCGGCGTTCGAAAGCTACTTCGACGAGAAGCGCCCGTTCTTCGTGGAGGGGAGCGGGCTCCTCTTCTTCGGCGGCCTGGAGTGCTACACCTGCGGCGGCACCCCGGGGATGAACGTGTTCTACTCGCGCCGCATCGGGCGTGCGCCGCAGGGGCCGGTGCCCGCGCGCTTCGAGTACGCCGAGGTGCCGGCGAACGCGCGGCTGCTGGGCGCGGCCAAGCTCACCGGGCGCACGCAGGGTGGCTGGCAGCTCGGGTTCCTCGAGGCGGTCACCGCCCGCGAGGTGGCGCGGGTGGAGGACGCGGAGACCGGCGAGCGTGGCACCTGGCCGGTGGAGCCGCTCACCAGCTACCTGCTGGGCCGGGTGAAGCGCACCACGCGCGGGGGCCGGGCCACGTGGGGGGTGATGGCGACGTCGGTCGACCGCCGCATGTCGGGTGACGACCGGGTGCTGGCGCCCGTCCTCTCCGCCCACGCCCGGTCGCTGGGCGCCGACTGGTCCATCGCCACGCCCGACCAGGGGTACCGGCTGATCGGCACCTTCGTGCTGAGCGACGTCACGGGCGACTCGCAGGCGGTCGCGCGGCTGCAGCGCTCCAGCGCGCGCTACTTCCAGCGGCCGGACCGGCGCGGCGGCGGCAACGGGCTCTTCTCGGACGGGTACGATCCGTCGGCCACCGGGCTGCGCGGCTACGGGGGATACCTGCGGGCCAGCAGGGACCAGGGGCTGTGGAGATGGGAGGCGGTGGTGAACGTCCGCAGCCCGGGCTTCGAGGTGAACGACATCGCCTTCCTGCAGCGCGCCGACTACCTGTGGATGGGGGGCAACCTGGTGCGCGAGCAGACCCAGCCGGGGAAGTGGTTCCGCTCGCTGGAGCTGCTGGCCGGCGCGCACCAGCAGCTCAACTTCGACGGCGACCGCACCGACGCGAGGATCCACGCGTACGGCGAGGGCCAGCTCCGGAACTTCTGGTGGGTGAGCCTGCTGGTGTCGCATCGCCCCGCCACGCTGGACGACCGGCTGACCCGCGGCGGGGCGCTCGTCCGCAAGGCGCACAGCTGGGGCGGCGAGCTGTCGGTGAGCACCGACTCACGCGCGCGTACGGCGTTCACCCTGGAGCCGGCGTACCGCCGCTGGAGCGACGGGAGCGTGACGGCGGTTCTGAGGGCCTCGGCGCGGTGGCGGCCGGCGGCCAACGTGGAGCTGCGGCTGGGGCCGGACTACGTCTCGGTGACCGACCAGGGCCAGTACGTCACGCAGTTCGCCGACCCGGCCGACACCGTGTTCTTCGGCCGGCGCGCCGTGTTCGCCGCGATGGCGCAGCGCACCCTCTCGGTGTCGGCGCGCGCGAACTGGACGTTCACGCCCGCGCTGTCGCTGGAGCTGTTCGCGCAGCCCTTCGTCTCCACCGGGCGCTACCGGCGCTTCCAGGAGTACCTTCGCCCGCGCTCTGGCGTGCGCGTAGCTTTCGACTCGGCGCAGCTGGCCGTGGCCTCGCGCGACGCGGCGGGGCGGCCGCTGGCCTACCGGCTGGACCCCGACCGCGACCCCGCCACGCCGGCCTTCGGCTTCGACAGCCCGGACTTCAGCGTGCGCTCGCTGCGCGGCAACGCGGTGCTGCGCTGGGAGTACCGCCCGGGGTCCACGCTCTTCCTGGTGTGGCAGCAGGAGCGCGGCGGCGCCGGCATCCCCGGCGACTTCCTCCTGCCCCGCGACCTGGGCGAGGTGTTCCGCCGGCGCCCGGACAACGTCTTCGTCGTCAAGGCCACGTGGTGGATGGGGCGCTGAGCGCCGGGGGCCGGAAGTGGATGGCGGTGGGGCGGACTCGGCCTTCGCCCCAACCCGCTCCCCGCGACCGATCGAGATCCCAAGCTTCACCCGCGCGAGCCGATCCCGGCCCGCGCGGCCTCGTCATCACTGAACTCGCCTTCTGGCTCCTCCAACCGAAACGATTGCCCATGGTCTCCGATTCCGACGCTCGCGGCGGCGAGCGTTTCCTCGCCGGGTTCGCCCTGCTTTCCCTTGCCGCGGTGTCGGCCGGGTGCGCGGTCGCCGCGGCGAACGGCGTGCCCGCCGGGTCGTGGGCGCGGAACCTTGCCGCGTGGGGCGTGGGAGCGGTGGCGGCGTGGCTGACCGCCCGCCGGATCTCCCGCCTCTCCGCGTTCCTGCTGATCGCCCCGGCCGCGCTGGCGGCCACCCTGCTCAACCCTGGACAGGACGGCGTGCACCGGTGGGTCGACGTGGGACCCGTGCACATGAACGTCGCCGCCCTGCTGCTCCCCGCCGCGGTCGTCGCCCTCGCGGCGCTCGCCGACCGGCGCTGGAGCTGGGTGGCGGCGGCGGCGATGCTCGGCCTGCTGGTGTGGCAGCCCGATGCCTCGCAGGCGGCCGCCCTGGGCGCGGGGATGATCGTGGTCCTCGCCTCGCTCCGCGCGCCGGCGCTGGTGCGGGCCGGCGGAGCGGCGGCCACCCTGCTCGCGGTCGCGGCCGCCTGCGTCCGCCCCGACCCCCTCGCGCCCGTGCCCGAGGTGGAGGGGATCGTCGCGCTCGCGTGGGCGTGGTCGCCGGTGGCGGCCGCGGTCGCGGTGGCCCTCCTCGCCGCCACGGCGCTCTTTCCGCTCCGGCTGGCGGGCCGGGGCCGCCCGTCCGCGCCCGCGCTCGCGCTCGCCGCCTGCTGCGCCGTGCAGGCGCTGGCGCCGGCGTTCGGCGCCTTCCCGGTGCCGCTGGTCGGGATCGGGATGAGCCCGGTCCTGGGCTTCTGGCTCGGCGCCGGCGCGCTGGCCGCGGCGCGCCGGTCCGATCCGGCACGATGATCAGCCAGGAGGGGACGGTGCGGAGCGCCGCCCCTTTCGTTCGGGAAGAGCGAGGCACATCATCCCCATCCCAGCCCACTGCCGGCCGCCGGTGCGCGATCGCTCCATACGGTGGCGCGAATCGCACGGCACGGCGCGAACGGGGTTGCGTGCTGGCATCCGCCCGGTTAGCTTGCGTCCCTAAAGTGGACAGAAGATAGGACAATCCAGACAGGGACGGCAGCCATGACCACCACACTCGCCGCGGGCACCGAAATCGACGCGACCGAACTGCAGGCGCTGCTGCGCGAGCGCTTCCGCCTCGGCGCCTTCCGCCCCGGGCAGGAGCGGGTGATCCGCGCGCTGCTCGACGAGGGGGGCGCGCTGGCGGTGTTCCCCACCGGCGGCGGGAAGTCGCTCTGCTACCAGCTCCCCTCGCTCCTGCTGGACGGCGTCACCCTGGTGGTGTCGCCGCTGATCGCGCTGATG
>DASSME010000177.1:0-8968 GCA_035689035.1 Longimicrobium sp.
GCCAACAACGTGACGGTTGCGTGTCTTCGCGACGCGCACCTCGCCCAGTGCGCCGGTCTGCCGCGCGATCCACTCCGCCGGCAGCGCCAACCGGTGCAGGAGCGCGGAGAGCCGCACGCGGAACACGGGCAGCGTGGTCCGCAGTACCCGACCCGGGGCGACCACCGTCAGCAGCGTCCGGGCGCTGGTGTACATTACCGCCATTCGTCCGGGGAACGGCAGCGACACGGTGGTGGCGTACCATTCCCCGAACAGCTCTGCGGGCTCGTCGTCGGTGTCTTCCGGCTCGATGCCGCTCGCCTTGAGCAGCTTCCGGGTGCAGCGGATCAGCATCGGGTGGCCGTCACTTCCGCTCGTACTTCCAGTTGCGGCCCTTGCCCTCGGCGATCCACTCGACGGCGGTGTCCAGGCGCTTCCGGCGGGTGGCGTCGGACTTGGCTTCGGTGATCCACTCGATGTACTCCTTGCGCTTGCTGGGCGAGAAGGCGTGGAAGTGCTCCTGCGCCGCCGGGTTGGTCTCCAGCGCCGCCACCAGGTCGTCGGGCACGTCCGGCTCCTTCTTCTCCGCCTTCGGCTTCTCGGCCCTGGGCGCCTTGATCCCCTCGTCGTTCAGGCGCTTGGCCTCGCGCAGGTAGCCGGCGAGCACGTCGTCGGGCGGGAGGTCGGCCAGGGTGGTGATGCGGCCGAAGCTGCCCATGGCGTCGTCGGGGCGCTCGCCGCCCACGATCAGCGAGTGCTTCCAGAAGTTGAAGGCGGCGTGCTCCTTGAACGACGCCAGCCCGCAGAACATCCCCTTGTACATGAAGGCCGGCATCCCCCACTTGATGTCTTCCTGCACCTCGGGGACGGTGGCGTGGACCACCTCGCGCAGGTGGCTCAGGATCGGCCGGGCGAACGGGGCGGCCTTCTGGATGTAGGCGTCGATGCGCGGGTCTCGGGTTCCCATGGCAGAGTCGGCGGGTCAGGAGGTGGGGGCGGTGGCGGTCTGCATTCGCTCCAGCAGCAGGTAGATGGAGAAGCGGCGGAGCTCCTCGCGCTTGCTTTCGGGGATGATCGGCTTGAGCAGGCGGTAGATCCACAGGCTGCTCACGCCGCGCTTCAGCCGCAGCGCTTCGTCCATCGTGGGATGGACTTCGGCCTCGCGCCAGCCGAAGGGAGCGAAGAAGCCGGAGCTTTCGTCCGGCGCGAAGCGGAAGGGCGCTCCGCCCTCGCTCACGTTGCGGCCCCACTTCTTCTGCATCCACTCCATCAGCGCGGGGCTGGCGAGGTCCATCAGCCACCAGCGGTACACCGGGTGCGCGGCCAGCGACCGGGCCAGCGCGGCGACCTCGCTTTCGGGGAGATAGACGAGCAGCCCCTCGCTCACCACCAGCGCGCACCGGGACTCGCGTGCCTCGCGGGCGAAGACGCCGTCGCGCTGGATCGGGTCGGAGAGGTCCGCCGAGACGGCCTCATAGCGGCAGCGCGGCGTCTCGCCCTGCATCACGCCCTGCTTGTACTCGGTCATCGCGGGGAGGTCGACGTCCACCCAGCGCAGCGCGGGCGGCAGGTCGAGCCGCCAGGCGCGGGTATCGAGGCCGGCGGCCAGGTTCAGCACCAGGTCCACGCCGCGCGTGCGGATCGATTCCAGGATCACCCGGTCGAACACGGCCGTGCGCACGATCATCGGCCACGCCATCTTCCGCCCCTGCGGCATGGCGCGAACGATCGCCTCGCCACGCTCGCCGCCCAGCCGGCGGGCCCAGGGATCGCGGAAGAGCGCGTCGGGGCGCTCCGACTCCATGGCGCGGTAGATGGCCACCCACCGCGCGGTGTCGGAGATGTTCTCGATCTTCCCGGGATCGGCTTCGGTCATCGCGTGCACGGGGGCGGAAAGGATCGGGGATGATGGTGTGGACCGCAGGATACCCGCGGCACGGCGCGTGAGCAAGGAAGCCCGCAACCCGATCTTCCGGAGATGAACGGCCGGACGGGCGAATGAATTTGCTGCAACGACCACACGAAGGCCGCCTTCGCGCCGCCTTCGCGGACTACCCGCTTCGGCCCGGCCGCGGCTCTGGCGCGCGGAAGAAGTTCGGCATCGAGGTGATCCAGAAACCGCGCGCGGTTTGCGAGGCTTCCTGGTCGTAGCGGCGGCTTCAGCCGCCCCAACTGGAGATACGGGGACCGGTCCTCGGCGGGAGGGGGAGAACGGGTGGTAGAGATCGAGCTGAGCACCTTCATCGCGGCGCCGCGGGAACGGGTGTTCGACCTGTCGCGCAGCATCGAGCTGCACCAGCACTCCACCGCGGCCACGAGCGAGCGGGCGGTGGCCGGGCGGACGCAGGGGCTGATCGGCCCGGGCGAGACGGTGACGTGGCGCGCGCGGCACCTGGGGGTGACGCAGCACCTCACCAGCCGCATCAGCGGCTACGAGCGGCCGCGCTGGTTCCGGGACGAGATGGTGCGCGGCGCCTTTGCCTGGATGGTGCACGACCACTGGTTCGACGAGGCCGACGGCGGAACGATCCTGCGCGACCACTTCCGCTTCGCCGCGCCGCTGGGGCCGCTGGGACGCGCCGCCGAGCGGCTGGTGCTGCGGCGCTACATGACGCGCTTCCTCGCAGCCCGCAACACCGCCATCAGGCAGATCGCCGAGTCGGACCAGTGGCGGCGGTTCCTCCCCGAGTCGCCGACTCCCGATCCACTGTGAGGCCCCCGGCGATGCCCGGTTCGTCACGGACCGCCGGCGATCCGGCACGAAAGACGAAGCGGCCTCTCCGGTTCCGGAGAGGCCGCGGGCGCGTTCAACCTTCGTGCAGCTTGCGGGGGGAGGGTTCCCGCGCTTCTTTGCGGTTGGATCCGCCGGCGACGCGTCAGTCGCCGGCGTCCAGAAAGCGGCGCACTTCCTCGAGCACCACGCGGGGCTCCACGGGCTTGGCCAGGTACCCGTCGCACCCCACCTCGTGCGCGCGGGCGCGGTCGGCGGCCAGGGCGTGGGCGGTCAGCGCGATCACCGGGATGCGGGCGGTGGCGGGGTCGGCCTTGAGGGTGCGGGTGGCCTCCCAGCCGTCGATCACCGGGATCGAGACGTCCATCAGCACCAGGTCGGGCGACTCTTCGCGCGCCAGCCGCACGCCCTCGGCGCCGTCGCCGGCCAGCAGCACGCGGTAGCCGTAGTGCTCCAGGATCGTGCGGTACACGATCTGGTTGTCTTCGTGGTCTTCGACCAGCAGGATGGTGCGGCTCACGCGAAGTGCGGTGAGTGAAGGGTGGGTCCCGCACGAGAGGCCCCGTCAGGGCTCTCTTGCAGGCGCGGAGTCAATCTGCTACCCTGTGTTCGACATGTCAAATGCGGTTCGGCTCGCCGAAGCAGACCCCGGGGAGCAAGGCACGGAGACGCCATCCGACCCAGCGGCTAAATCCTTGCAGGGGCGCGAGATGCGCTTTGAGCCGGGAACCCCTGTCGTCGGAGGTGCGGTGCTGGCGCCCGAAAAGAACGCCGGACCTGCGCGCCGCAAGGCGGTGGAGCTGTCGGCCTTCTTCGAACGGCTGCGGCAGGTGCTGGACGACCGCGGCATGTCGCAGGCCGACCTGGCGCGCGAGCTGGGAGTGGGTGTGGCCACCGTGAGCGAGTGGTTCACCCGCGGCCGCGTGCCCAATGGCGACGTGATGCTGCGGCTGCCCGCCGCGCTGAACGTGAGCGGACACTGGCTGCTCACCGGCCAGGGCCCGCGCGAGTACGAGCCCGCCCCCAACGGCGACCCGTACCTGCGCGGCGCGTCCGACGCCATCGCCCGCATGACCCGCGCGATGGACGAGGTGGCGCGCCGCTTCGGCGCCCCGCCCGAAGCGCCGCCGGGCGCCGCCTGAACCGTCCGCGGCCCGGGACCCTGTGTCCGGGCCGCATCCACCCGACCGCCCGTCCCAGGCCGCGCCCCCCGTCAACGGCGCGTCGGAGGTGAAGAGTGCCCGCCACCCTGATCGGCGTAGACCTGCGCCGCCCGCCCGAAGAGCAGCACCCCCGCCCCCACAACCGCTGGCACCCCGAGATCCCCGCCGCGGCCGCGGTGGACCCCGGCTCGGTGTTCCGCCTGGAGTGCCTGGACTTTTCGGGCGGCCAGATCGTGAACAGCGACGACGCCGACGACGTGCGCGACCTGGACCTTTCCCAGCTCCACTACCTCACCGGCCCGGTCTGCGTGAACGGCGCGAAGCCCGGCGACCTGCTCGTGGTGGACGTGCTGGACATCGGCCCGCTCCCCGGCGCCGAGTGGGGGTACACGGGGATCCTGGACCGCCACACGGGCACGGGGCTGCTGACCGACGAGTACCCCGACGCGCGCAAGGCGATCTGGGACCTGAACGGGATCTACGGTACCTCGCGCCACGTGCAGGGGGTGCGCTTCGCCGGGCTCCCCCACCCGGGGACGATCGGGTGCGCCCCCAGCCCCGAGCGGATGGCGCGCTGGAACCGGCGCGAGCTGGCGGTGGCCTCCACCCACGGCGGGCGCTTCGTCTCCGGGACGATGGTGCCCCAGGCCGAGGGCGCGCTGATGGGCGAGCTGGACGGCGCCCTGGCCGAGCGGCTGGCGAAGGAGGCGCCGCGCACCTGGAGCGCCCGCGAGAACGGCGGCAACATCGACGTGAAGGAGCTGGCCCGCGGCTCGCGCGCCTACCTGCCGGTCTACGTCCCCGGCGCCAACCTGAGCGTGGGCGACCTGCAGTTCAGCCAGGGCGACGGGAAGATCACCGGGCTGGGCGGGGTGAAGATGGCCGGCTACATCGACCTGCACGTGGACCTGATCCCCGACGGCATCAACCAGACGGGGATCGTGAGCCCGGTGTTCGAGCCGGCGCCGGTGGAGCGCGGCTACGCCGAGTACCTCACCTTCCAGGGGATCTCGGTGGACGAGAACGACACGCAGCACTACCTGGACGTGTGGGTGGCGTACCGGATGGCCTGCCGCCACGCCATCCGCCACCTGCAGCGCTACGGCTTCACCGGCGAGCAGGCGTACGTCCTCTTGGCCGCGGCGCCGGTGCACGGCCACATCAGCTGCATGCTGGAGCACCCCAACGTCTGCTGCACCCTGGCCCTCCCCACCGCCATCTTCGACTTCGAGATCACCCCGCGCGCGGACATCCGCTCGGCGCCGCGGGGGGAGCTGGCGCGGGCGGGGTGAGGGGCGGCGGGCGGCGGGATCTCTCAGCGGGCAGAGAGATCGGGTGGTCCGCCGCGTGGCCGGGCGAATGAATTCGCTGCAACAACCACACGAAGTCCGCATTCGCGGACTACATCGTGGGGGGTAGCCGATACTTCGGTGCGCGGAATTGGCGGCGTGGCAATGCTCCGGAGCGAACCATGGATCAAACCCCGCTCGAACCGTTGTCGATCGACGATCCGGAGAACCCGGAGAGCGCGACCGTGGACGGGATGGCGGGGCTGGTCGCGGCGGCGGCGGCGTGCGTGGCCGCCGTCGGTTTTTTCGCGGCGATGCTGATGGCGGTGTTCGCCGGCGCGACCACCACGAACCCGGCTCGCGAGGGTGCCCGGTTCGCGTCGGCGGTGGCGGCGGGGGTGGTGCTCGCGCTGGCCGGCGTGATCGTCGGCGTGGTCCGCGGCGCGAAGGACACGGGCGGGATCGGTCGCACGGAGCGGCGGCTGCGCAGGCGGGACTCGCGCGCGGAGTGATGCGGCTCGGCGCGGCCCCGGCCGGGCGAATGAATCCGCTGCTTCGCTGCAACAACCACACGTAGTCCCCCTGCGGGGGACTACGGGCGCTTCCGCGGCCGAAACGCGGGTGCGCGGCACGGGCTTCGGGTTCCGCACCCTCGACGCCGGTGCCGCGCACCTTCTTTCGGCCCACGCAGAGCCTGTAGTCCGCGGAGGCGGACTTCGTTTCCTTGTTGCAGCGGTTTCAACCGGCCTCGCTGGGCCGGTTCTCTCTTCCCGCCGGTTGCGGTTCGGCCCGCCGCGCATGATGTTCCGCCGATCACGCTTACGCCTTCCGCGCCGAACCTACCACCGCTCGCGGCGCGGGAGCGCGATCTCGTGCCGCGGGTTGAACCATCCGCGGCATGCGAGGATCTTAGCACCGGGTGCGCGGTATCTTAGCCGCGCCGCCCGGCCGGCGTGTCCATGGCGCGGCAGACGAACGTCCACACCCGAGGTGTGCCCTGGCTACTGCGGAGAAAGAGATCGAGACCCTGCTGGGTGACGCGGCGCAGCTGCGGGCGCAGGTGCAGCGGCGCATCGTGGGGCAGGAGCGGGTGCTCGAGGAGGTGATCATCTGCCTGCTGGCGGGCGGTCACGCGCTGCTGGTGGGCGTGCCCGGGCTGGCGAAGACGCTACTCGTCCGCACACTCGCGTCGGCGCTGGAGCTGGATTTCAAGCGCGTGCAGTTCACCCCCGACCTGATGCCGGGCGACATCACCGGCACCGAGGTGATCGAGGAAGACCGCAGCACCGGCCGCCGCGCCGCGCGCTTCATCCGTGGCCCGATCTTCACCCAGGTGCTGCTGGCCGACGAGATCAACCGCACCCCGCCCAAGACCCAGGCCGCGCTGCTGGAGGCGATGCAGGAGGGTCGCGTGACCGCCGGCGGCGACGACCTGCTGCTGCCGCGCCCCTTCTTCGTCCTGGCCACGCAGAACCCGATCGAGCAGGAGGGGACCTATCCGCTCCCGGAGGCGCAGCTCGACCGCTTCATGTTCGACATCCGCCTGGAGTACCCCAGCGCCGACGAAGAGGTGGAGATCCTCCGCTCCACCACCGGCGTGGCCGACGCCGAGATCCAGCCCGTCCTCGATGCCGAGCGGGTGCTGACGCTGCAGCGCTGGGTGCGCGAGGTGCCCGTGGCCGACAACGTGTTCCGCTACGCCGCCTCCCTGGTCCGCGCCACCCGCCCGGCGGACGCGTCGGCGGTGGACGACGTGAAGCGCTGGATCCGCTGGGGCGCCGGGCCCCGCGCCGGGCAGGCGCTGATCCTGGGCGCCAAGGCGCGCGCGCTGCTGGCCGGCCGCTTCCACGTGACCCCCGACGACGTGCGGCGCGTGGCCCTTCCCGTGTTGCGCCACCGCGTCCTCGTGAACTTCCACGCCGAGGCCGAGGGCGTCTCCACGGACGACGTGGTGGGCCGCCTGCTGCAGGCGATCGAGCCTCCACGCAGCGGGTTGTGAGCGGAAATGCACGGTCTTTCGTCCTCCGCCCGTAGCCAATCGTCCGCTCCGCGCGGCGGGTTGAAACCCGCCGCTGGAACGTCGGGAAGTCCGCCTGCGCGGACTGCGGGGAGCGGCACGGCGGCAGGTGCGGGCACCCTGCCACGCGGACGCCGCGGCATGCACGTCGGCGTGCTGGGCGCAGGACCGTCCCTCCCCTGCGGTTCGGGGGAGGGACCGGCGTTCGGGACGCGACGCAGTCGCGCCCGGACGCCAGGGAGAGGGCCCAGCGGCGCCGCGGCCGGCGCCCGGGGTGGTGGTGGCGCTCTCCGGGTCGGAGGCCACGCCCCATGACCGCCTCCACCGACTTCCTTCCGCCCGGCCTGCTGGAGCACCTGGGGGGGCTGGAGATCATCGCGAAGACGATCGTCCGCGGCTTCCAGGCGGGCGTCCACCGGTCGCCGCTGCGGGGGGCGGGGGAGGATTTCGCCAAGCACCGCGACTACCAGCAGGGCGACGACGTCCGCTACCTGGACTGGAAGCTGTACGCCCGCACCGACCGCCTCTACGTCCGCGAGTTCGAGGAGCGCTCCAACCTCCAGTCGTACGTCGTGGTCGACGCGTCGGCGTCGATGGACTACGGGGGCGCGGGCGGGGTGACCAAGCTGCGCTACGGCTCGTACGTGGCCGCGGCGCTGGCCCACCTGATGATCGGCGGCGGCGACGCGGTGGGGCTGGCGGCGTTCGGCGCGGAGCCGCGGCTGCTGCTGGGACCGCGCGCGCGGAAAGGCCATCTCCACGACCTGCTGCTCAACCTGGAGCGCCTGCGCCCCGGCGGCCACGGCGGCGTGGCCGAGGTGCTGGACCGCGTGGGCGTGGCCATGCGCCGGGGCGGCCGCGTGGTCGTGATCTCCGACCTGCTGGAGGACGATGGCGGCGACGCGCTGGTTGCCGCCGCCGGCCGCCTGCGCGCGCGTGGCGACGAGGTGATCGTGATGCGCATCCTCACCCCCGAGGAGAGCGGCGAGGCGGCGCCGGACGCGGGGCTCTTCTTCGATCCCGAGCACCCGGCGCGGCAGGTGCCGGCCTCGCCGCGGCAGGACGCCGGGTACGCCCGCCGCGTGGCCGCGTACTACGCGTCCATCGCCGGCCGGCTGCGCGAGCGCGGCGTGGAGTACGTGCCGCTCTCCACCGCCCAGCCGGTGGAGCAGGCGCTGGTGGCGTGGGTCAACCGGCGGCGCGGGTAGCGGCGTGCTCACCTTCGGCACCCCGGCGTTCCTGCTGGCCGGAGCCTTGGCCGCGCTGGTTCCCCTCGCGCTGCACCTGATCCGGCGCCGCCCCCCGGCGCGCGCGCCGCTCCCCACCGAGCGCTTCCTCACCCCCGACCCGCGCACCTCGGTCCGCGTCTCGCGCCCCACGGACCCGCTGCTGCTGGCGCTGCGGATGCTGCTGCTGGCGCTGGCCGGCGCCGCCTTCGCCCGCCCGGCGTGGGTGCCGCGCGCGCGGGGGACGAGCGAGATCGTGCTGGTGGACCGCGGCGCCGCGATGGCATCGGGTTGGGCGCGGGCCGTCGCCGCCGCGCGCGGGCGGCTGCTGGGGCCGGACGGACGGGCGCGCGGCGAGCTCGTCCTCTTCGACACCGCCGCCCTCCGCGTGCCGCGGCGCCGCGTCACCCCCGCGCTCTTCGACTCGCTCGTGTCCGCGCCGCCGTCCGCCGGCACGATCCGCTACGCCGCCGCCTTGCGCGCGATCCCCGGCGCCGCGCGCGAACTGCGCGGCGCCGACAGCGTGCGGGTGGCGATGATCACCCGGCCGCGCTGGGGCGGAT
>DASSME010000178.1:0-27558 GCA_035689035.1 Longimicrobium sp.
CCAGGATCAGCCGGCGCGCGCCGGACTGGAGGGCGGCGCGGGCCGCTTCGTCATAGCTGGTGTGCACGCCGGGAAAGGCGAGCTTCTGCGCCTCGTGCACCAGGATGTCGGCGCCGCTGGACATCTGCACGATCGCCTCAGAGAACGCCGTGTCGCACGAATACGCCACCACCCCGGCGCCGCTCGCCTCCACCCGCAGCCCCACCACGGGCACCGAGTGGATGCCGGGGGTGGCGGTCACGTGCCAGCGCTGGTTGCGCAGCACCTGCGCGCCGGGGCGGTGCTCCACCCGGTGCCACTGGATCTCGGGGACGTCCTTCCAGCTCTTCGTGTCGAAGCTCTCCCACGCGCGGCGGGCCTGGCCGATGGCCGGCTCGATGCCGTAGACGGGGATCGGCTTCTTCCGCCCCGAAAGCCAGATCTTTTCCATGAACAGCGGGAAGGCGCCGGCGTGGTCGGCGTGCTCGTGGGTCACGATCAGCGCCTCGATGCTTTCCAGGTCCACCCCCGCCCCCTGCAGCCGCTGCACCACGTCGCCCCCGCAGTCCACCACCAGCGTGTGGCCCTGGTGCTCGAAGGCCAGCATGGTGGTGGTGCGGCGCGCGTCGCTGAAGGCGGCGCCGGTGCCCAGCAGGTGCAGCACGGCCATGGTCGGATCTCCCCGTCGGTACGAAGGCTTTTGGTGCGTGACGTCAGTCTACGCTCCGGGAGCGGCTGTGAAAACAGGTGCGTGAGTGCGCAAGTGCGCGAGTGCGCCCGGATCGAAACGCACTCGCGCACTCACGCACTTGCGCACCTGTTCCGCCGGATCTCAGCTCTCGTCCGTGTCCTTCTGGTTGCACGGGTGGTCGGGGTTGGCCTCGGCCGCCTGCATGTCGCTGGTGAAGCGGTTGGCGGCGTTGCCCTGCACGCTCCCAGCGGGCGGAAGGAGCGGGCGGACGCGCTGGGCCTGCTGGGCGAAGCTGGTCGAATCTTCCCTGGACCGGGCGAAGGCGGCGCTGTCGGCCAGGTCGGCGCTGCGGCTGTAGGCGTCGGCGTACTGCTGGTAGGCGGCGGCGAACTGCTGGCTGGCCTGCAGCACCGCCAGCATGGGGCTTTCCTGGTTCGCCACCAGCTGCGTGTCGAGCCTGGCCACGCGCTCCTTGGCCGACAGCGCCAGCTCGGCGGCCACGCAGCTGTTCCGGCGCGCCTGCTCGCGCGCCGCCTTGCGCGCGGGGCTCTCGCCGCACGCGGCGCTCACCGCGGCCGCGGCCAGCAGCAGCGCCGCAACGGGGATCAGCCTGGGAATCCTCATCGGTGGGTCGGGTTGCTCGGGGTGCGGGGATGACCGGTCGACCGTGGAACGCGCGCGCTCAGTCGTCCGTGACGGTCTCGGGGAAGAGCTCGCGCTCCACCAGCTCGCACAGCAGGTGGATGAGCGTGATGTGGCCTTCCTGGATGCGCTCGGTGGCGTGCGCGGGCACCACCAGCGGCTCGTCGGAGAGCGCCAGCAGCCGCCCGCCGTCGCGCCCCAGCAGGCCCACGACGATGGCGCCGCGCTCCCGGGCCGCCCGGGCCGCGGCGACCACGTTCTCCGAGTTGCCGCTGGTGCTGATCGCCACCAGCACGTCGCCCGGGCGCACCATCGCCTCCACCTGCCGGCGGAAGGCGGTGGCGAAGTCGTAGTCGTTGCTCCAGCAGGTGAGCGTGGGGCCGTCCACCAGGTGGTGCGCGGGAAGGCCGGGCCGGTCTCGCTTGTAGCGCGCCACCAGCTCTTCCACCAGGTGCATGGCGTCGCACGCGCTGCCGCCGTTGCCGCACGCGTACAGCCGTCCGCCGCCGCGGAAGCACTCCGCCAGCCGCCCCGCCGCCCGCACCACCGCCGGCGCCAGCTCGCGCAGCGCCAGCTTCACGCGGGCGGACTCTTCCAGCGCCTGGGTGACGAGGTCGATCGGCTGGGCTGCGGGCATCCGGCTCGGGTCTGCGAGGTGCGTGGGTGGCGGGGGCGCGGAAATGTAGCGCGCCGCGCGCCCGAGCGGGAGAACGGGCGGGTGGCACCGCGTTTGAACGGTCGAACGGAGACGGGAGGGGGAGACGGGATCACGGGCCGCGGGCGCGGGCCGCCGCGCATCTTCCCATCCGGCCGGGGGCGGACCCTCATCCCCGCGCCCGTTTCAGGCACCGCACGCGCTGGCAGGCCGGTTGACCGACCACTCTCGTTCCAGACCGATCGCATCCCATCTCCGGAAAACGCCGGGGAGACGCGGCCCGGCGCTGCTGGCGGTGGCCGCGGCGATCCTGCTTTCATCCGCGTGCCGCAAGACGGACACGCTCCGGACGCTGGAGCGCGTGGCGCTGCGCGACACCGTGCCCGCCGGCTCCACGCTCTGGGTGGACCGCATCGGCCGCGTGTGGATCGGCCGGCCGGGGGCGCTCGCCGCGTACGACAGCACCGGGCGCGAGCTGGGGCGGCTGAAGGTGCCGCTGAAGGGGGCGCCCGAGATCCTGTGGACCTGGCCGGGGCGCACCTTCCTGCGCACCGACGCCGCCGCGGCCGTGCTGGATTCCACCGGCAGCCAGGCGGGGGTGCGCCGCTCGGGCGCGCCGGTGGCGGCGGACCCGCGCGGGCGGTGGGTCTACACGGCGTCGCGGACGGGGAGCGTGATGGGGCTGGCGCCCGAGTCGCTGGGTGCGCGCTGGGGGTGGCCCGACGCGGGGTCGGCGGTCACCGCGCTGGCCGTGTCGCCGCTGGGCGACCGCGTGTACGTGGCGCTGGCCGGCAGCGACGCGCACGACGTGGCCCCCGGGATCGAGATCCGCGACGCGCTGAGCGGGCGGCTGCTGTCCACGTACCGGACGGACGCGGGGTTGAAGGCGCTGCGGGCGGCGCCCGACGGAACGCTGTACGGGGTGCTGGGCGGCACGGTGGTGGCGCTGCGCCACGGCCCCGAGGGGCTCAAGCAGATCTGGTCGCGCGACCTGGGCGGGATCGGGCACGGCAACCCCGACGCGCTGCGCGTCTCGCCCGACGGGCGGCGGGTGGCGGTGCTGGCGCGCGGGCGCGAGCTGCACCTGCTGTCGGCCGCGGACGGGAAGGTGCTGGAGGAAAGCAAACGGGCGCCCCGCGACGCCGCGTGGGACGCCGCGGGGCGCCTGTGGGTGCTGGGCGCGCGAGAGATCCGGATCGTGCGTTAGGCGCGCGCCCGCGCCGGGCTCAGTGCTCCAGGTCGGGCCCGCCCTTCTGGCCGCGCATCAGCAGGCCCGCGGCCACGAACGGCAGGGTGTTCAGGCTCAGGCTGAACAGCGCGGCGTAGGCAAGGACGTGGTTCCCCGCGATCAGCGCGTAGATCAGCGCGATGATGGCGGGCAGTGTGATCAGCGCGGCACCAATCAGCGCGAACTTCATCTTCCTGGGCTCCGGGTCCGGATCTCGTGACTTGGGCGTGCGGTTTCGCCTGGTTGCAGGGGGCGCAAGCTAGTCCCCGCGCGAAGTTGCGGCAAGTCGGGGGCCGCGGGATCGCGCCGGCTGGGGCGCGCGGCGGACGACGGCTGAACGGGTAGGCAAATACGGGGGTGAGTGCGCGCGCATCCGCGAGGGGAAACGCACGTCCCGGCTGCGGGGAGATTTCCCACCGTGCGTGGGGACGGGCGCTGATTATGCCGCGGGGCTCGGCTCGTCATCTTCCACGGGTCGATTTTACCGGGAGATGATGGAATGGCCGAGACGATGACGAGGGAAACAGGCAAGGATGCCGTGCAGCAGCCCGTGAGGAGGCACGATCGCGAGGGCCCGCCGCCCAGGCTGGCGCAGGTCCCGCCGCTGGGGACGCGTCTCTGGCACGCGGCGCGGCTGCGCTGCCCCGTGTGCGGAAGCCGCGGCCTGCTGCGGGGATGGATGGCGCTCAAGCCCCGCTGCCCCACCTGCGGCCTGCGCGTGAACCGCGGCGAGCACGACTTCTTCCTGGGCGCGATGATGTTCAACATCGCCCTGGCCGAAGGCGCGCTCGCGCTCGTCCTGGTGGGCCTGCTGATCGCGCTCTGGCCCAACGTCCCCTGGCTCGCCCTCGAGATCGGCGCGCCGGTGATGATGATCGTCGCGCCCTTCCTCTTCTACCCCTTCAGCCAGACCACCTGGCTCGCCTTCGACCTCCTCCTCCACCCGCTGACCGAGGAAGAGCTCGATTGGCACCGCACGAGCGAGGAAGGCGCGATGCGGAAGTCGGATTACTGAGGGAAACAGGTGCGTTAGTGCGTGAGTGCGCCAGTGCGTTTTCACTGCAACGGCGTCACTGCACTCCCGTGGTGGCGCGCAGGGCCGCGATGAACGCGCCTGCGTTCGTGACCTGGTATATCGAGACAGCGAGATCTTTGGCTCGTCGCCACACTTCCAAATCTTCAAACCGCGCCGCTTTCATCTGGAGCCTCCGGACTGAAGTGTCCTTGATCGAAAGCGCCCAGGATGAGCAGATCTGAATCCACACGCAACGGATTTAAACGCACGCACGCACTCGCGCACTTACGCACCTGTTGACCCAAGCTTCCGACCGCGCTAAACTTAGCGAGACCGTTCGGTCTCTAACTAGAGGATACCTAGAGGATACCATGGTTCGCTCCGGCGAAGAAACGCGCGAGAACATCATCCGCAAGGCGGCGGCGCTGTTCAACCAGCACGGCTTCGCGGGGTCGTCGATGAGTGACATCATGGCGGCCACGGGGCTGCAGAAGGGCGGGATCTACCGCCACTTCGAATCCAAGGAGCAGCTCGCCGTCGAGGCGCTGGACTACGCGGTGGAGCTGATGGGCCGCCGCTTCGCCGAGGCGCTGGAGGGAAAGACACACGCGATCGACCGGCTGAACGCGATCGTCGACGTGTTCGCGGCGATCCCGCACGACCCGCCCGTGCCCGGCGGCTGCCCGGTGATGAACGCCGGCATCGAGAACGACGACGGCAACCCCGTGCTGCGCCAGCACGCCCGCGCCGCCATGGACGGCCTGCGCGCCCTGGTCGTCCGCGTCACCGAGCGCGGCCGCGAGCGCGGCGAGGTGCGGCCCGGCGTGGACGCGCAGGAGCTGGCCTCGGTGCTGATCGGCACGCTCGAGGGCGCGGTGATGATGAGCAAGCTGTACGACGACCCGGTGCACGTCTCGCGCGCCACCGAGCACATGCGCCGCTACCTGGAGCAGAGCGTCCGCGCCCCGTAAGGCGTGGCCGCGCTTTTCTTTTGCCCGCGAAGAGACCGATCGGTCTCTGATGCGGTTGGTAACGCACTCACGCACTCACGCACTGGCGCACCTGTTCCCATCAGGAGTTGGGACGACGATGACCCCGAACGAATACGACGCGATCGTGATCGGCGGCGGGCCCGGCGGCTACACGGCCGCCATCCGGCTGGCACAGCTCGGCAAGCGCACGCTGTGCATCGAGAAAGAGAGCTTCGGCGGCGTTTGCCTGAACTGGGGGTGCATCCCCAGCAAGGCGCTGATCACCGCCGCCGGCACCTTCGACCGCATCCGCGAGGCGGGAACCATGGGGATCAGCGCGGGCGAGCCGACCATCGACTTCGCGGCCACGCAGCGCTGGAAGGCGGGGATCGTGGAGCGGCTCACCACCAACGTGGGCACGCTGATCCGCGGCAACGGCGGCGAAACCGTCTTCGGCACCGCGCGCATCGTCGACCCGCGCACGGTGGAGGTGACGGCGGCCGACGGCAGCGTGGCGCGCTACACGGCGCGCGAGGCGATCGTGATCGGCACCGGCGCGCGGCTGGCCAGGGTGCCCGGCTTCGAGGCCGACGGGAAACACGTGATCACCGCGCGCGACGCGGTGGACCTGCCGGCGATCCCCAGCTCGCTGCTGGTGATCGGCGGCGGGGTGATCGGGCTGGAGCTGGGGATGATGTACCAGCGCCTGGGCACCAGGCTGACCATCGTGGAAGTGACGGACGCGCTCCTTCCCGGCGTGGACGCGGACCTGGTGCGCGTGGTCGAGCGCAGGCTGCGCAAGCGCGGCGCCGAGATCCTCACCGGCGCGCGGGCGGTGGGGTGGGAGCCGCGTGGCGGCGCGGCGGCCGTGACGGTGCGGGTGGGCGGCGAGACGCGGGTGATCGAGGCGGCGAAGGTCCTGGTGGCCGTGGGCTTCCGGCCCAACACCGCCGGGCTGGGGCTGGAGGAGGTGGGCGTCCGCCTGGACGAGCGCGGCCACGTCGCCGCCGACGAGCGGATGATGACGAGCGTCGAGGGGATCTACGCGGTGGGGGACGTTGCCGGCGGGCCCTACCTGGCGCACAAGGCCTTCCGCGAGGCCGAGGTGGCCGCCGAGGTGATCGCCGGGCGCTACGCCCGCGCCGACTGGCTGGCGCTCCCCGCCGCCATCTTCACCGACCCCGAGATCGCCACCGCCGGCATCGGCGAGGCCGAGGCCAGGCGCCGCGGCATCCCGGTCACCATCGGCAGGTTCCCGTTCGCCGCCAGCGGCCGCGCCATGTCGCTGAACGAGACGGACGGCTTCATCAAGATCGTCTCCGACGGCGAGCGCGTGATCGGCGTGCAGATCGTGGGGCCCGAGGCCAGCGAGCTGATCGCCGAGGCCACCTTCGCGCTGGAGATGATGGCCAGCCCCGAAGACGTGGCACTCACCATCCACCCCCATCCCACGCTCGGCGAGGGGTTGATGGAGGCGTTCAAGCACGCGCTCGGCGAGGCCGTGCACATCATGAACCGGCCCGGCGCGAGGCGGCCGCGCGCACCGGAGCCGGAGCTCGCCGCGGCGTAGCCGTGCGGCGGCGGATCCAGGGCGTGCGGAGTGGATGAGTCCGCTGCCGCGCTCGGACGCCCACCGCTTGCGCGCGCAGGCCGGGCATCCCAAATCACCCTTCGCGGTCTTCGATCACGGGAACGAGAGAGGGAGGTCGGGATGACGCTGGACCTGAGCGGACGGACGGCGGTGGTGACGGGGAGCAGCAAGGGGATCGGGTACTCGATCGCCGAGGCGCTGGCGCGCGCCAACGCCAACGTGGTGGTGCAGGCGCGGCGCAGCGCCGAGGTCACCGAGGCCGCGCGGCGCCTGGAGGGGGTGGGCGGCGGGAAGATCCTGGGCATCCCCGGCGACGTGAGCAAGCTGGGCGACGTGAAGCACCTGGTGCAGACCACCGCCGACACGCTGGGCGGGCTCGACATCCTGGTGAACAACGCCGGCTTCGGCGCCTTCGCGCCCGTCGACGAGATCGAGCCCGAGACGTGGGACCGGCTGATCGGCACCAACCTTTCGGGCGTGTTCTACTGCTGCCACCAGGCGATCCCTCACCTGAAGCAGAGCCCGGACGCGTGGATCATCAACATCGCCTCGCTGGCCGGGAAGAACCCCTTCGCGGGCGGCGCGGCGTACAACGCCAGCAAGTTCGGCCTGGTCGGCTTCAGCGAGGCGCTGATGCTGGACGTGCGGCAGCACGGGATCCGGGTGAACTACATCATGCCCGGCAGCGTCAACACGTACTTCAACGATTCGGCGCCCAGCGACGACGGCGCATGGAAGATCCAGCCCGAAGACATCGCCCAGGTGGTGATGGATCTGCTCGCGCTGCCCAGGAACTCGCTGGTCTCTCGCGTGGAGATGCGCCCCAGCCGGCCGCCGAAAGGGTAGACGTCGCCGGCGTTCCGCCGTGGTCGAGAACGAACGTGTTCCAGCGGTGGCACGTGAGGATCGGTAGGGGGCGGGCGGCGCTACTCAAGGGCCTTGACGAACGGGTGGGAGGTGAACATCGTAAAGGCCGTGAGCGGATCGGACCTGCACCCTTGCCCGGACGGTGAACGCCATGCCTGTGCTTCCCTTCAAGCTCGACCGCGCCTTCCTTCGTGGCATGGCGCAGGCGTTCGACCTCACCGGCAGCCTCACCTCCGAGCGGTACCGTGAGATCCGGGAGCGCTCGCGCGAGCAGGCGCTCGCCCGCGACTGGGAGAACGTAACGGGTGACTGGGACCGCGCGGTTGGGCGGTGCGCTGCGGCCCATGGCCAGTGACGACCAGCGCGAACCGCCATCCCCCGCCCGCGCCGAAGAGCCGCCCGTACCGGGGTCGCTCGAGCTGGCCAGCGTGGGATACCGCCGCGTGCCCAGGGTGCCGCTGTACTACGCCGAGCCCGTGCTGCCCAGCCCCAGGGTGCTCGCGGGGTACAGGGCGGCGGGGCGCGACGCACCGGGCGCCATCCTGGCCCACTTCCTGACCGAGGGCGCGCACCGCCGCAGGATCGAGCTCGCCATGGTGTACGACGAGCAGCAGCGCCTCCGCCGGGGCCAGTGGTTCGCGCTGGTGATCATGCTGACGGGCATGCTGGTGAGCGCGCGCCTGGTCCAGGCCGGGCACGACTGGGCCGGCACCGTCCTGGCCGGCGGCAATCTCGTGGCCATGGGCGCGCTGTTCCTGCGCGCCGGGCGGGGCCGCACGGGCGGCGTAACCGGGGGTCACGAAAAGATGAACAACGACTGAGCAGAATTTGAACTGGCCGGTGAACAACCGGCGAGTGCACCATGCGGCCGTCCTCCTGATGGGGGACGGCCGCTTTCGTTGTGTACGCCCCGCGAACCCCGACCGGATCACCCGACGATGCAACCTCGTTCGCTCGCCCGCGCCACCTCGGCCGCGTTCATGGCCGCCGGCGCCTGCCTGGCGCTGTGGGCCGTGCTCCACCCCTGGAACCACCTGGCCGGTGCCCGGGTGGGCGGCAGCACCCGCTGGATTGTCGCCCACACCTTCCATTTCCTCTCCGGCCTGGCGCTGCTGGGCGCCATCGCGGGGTTCGCGGTGCTGCGGCTGCGGACGGCCACGCGGCTGGGCACCGTGGCCGCGGGCGTCTGGCTCGCGGGCGCCGCGCTGTGGACGGGCACGGGGATGATCACCGCGTTCCTGTGGCCCACGCTCGCCGCCCATGCGCCGCGGCTGACGGAGGCGAACGGGCCGATCTTCTCGCCGCCGCACCCGCTGATCGTGGCCACCAACCTGGTCTTCTGCGCGGGGATGATCCTGACCGCGGTGGCGATGGCGCGCACGGGGGCCCTGCCGCCGGCGGCGGCCGCGCTTCTCGCCGGCGGCGCACTGGTCCTCCTGGTTCCGCCGCACCCGCTGGGGCCCGCGCCGTGGTGGCTGTTCGTGGCCGGCGGCGTGGCGAGCGGCGTGGGGACGGCACTGCTGGGCCCGGCCGTGGCGCGGCTGACCGGGGCGGCGGACGAGGCCGACGCCCGGGAGCGGCGCGCCGCGCTGGCGGTGGCGTGATCTCCATCTCCCGCGCACCTCGACCGGACGTGGCCCAGGACGGACCGATGAGCACCGAGCAGATCATCCGCAGCTTCGTGGACCGCTTCTACGCGGCGCTGAACCAGATGCTGAACGGGGAGCCGGCGCCGATGCTGGCGCTCTGGTCGGCCGGCGCCGAGGCCACCGTGATGCACCCCGACGGCGAGCGGCTGATGGGGTGCGAAGAGGTGCGCGGCGCCATCGAGGCGTGGGCCGCCGGCGTATGCCGCGGCCACATCGAGCCGCGCGGGGTGAGCGTGCGGCTGGTGACCGGCGACGTGGCGGTGGTCTCGGCCGTGGAAGCCGGGCGCGGCACCATCGCCGGCGAGACGGTGGAGGTGGAAGGCCGCGCCACGCTGGTGATCCGGCGCGACGCCGGGCAGTGGAAGGCGGTGCACCACCACGTGGACGTGGTCCCCCGCGTCCGCGAGCTGGTGCGGCAGCGGCCGGCGGCCGCGCTGGACCCCGCGCGCCGGCCCGCGCCCGCGGCGGTGTGATCCCGATCGATCTCCCTACCTGAACCCGATCCGCAGCGAACCGATGCATACCGCTTCGATGACTTTCCCCCTTTCGGGAACGCTGGAAACCTGGCTGGGCGGCACCCCGCTGTTCGCGCAGGTGATCGGCCGCGGCGCGCGCAGGTTGGCGCCGGCCGCGCGCCCCGAGCCCGCCCCCGACGCCGACGCGGCCCTGGTGCGCCGCATGGCCGGCGGCGACGAGCGCGCGCTGGCCGCGCTGTACGACCGCTGGCAGGGCACCGTGTTCGCGCTGGCCGTGCACGTGCTGGGCGACGCCGACGAGGCCGAGGAGGTGGTGGAGGAGACGTTCTGGCAGGCGTGGCGGCAGTCCGCGCGCTACGCTGGCGAGCGCGGCGCGGTGGGAAGCTGGCTCACCATCATCGCACGCAGCCGGGCGCTGGACCGGCTGCGCGCCCGCACCCGGCTGCGCAACGCGCACGAGAGCTCGGCGCTGGCCGACCCGCTGGCGCATGACGAGGGCTCTTTCACCGACCCGCTGCGCGAGTTGGAGCTGGACGAGGCGCGGGTGGCCGTGCGGCGCGCGCTGGACGCCATCCCGCCCGAGCAGCGGCGCACGCTGGAGATGGCCTATTTCCGCGGGATGAGCCAGAGCGAGATCGCCGACGCCACCGGCGAGCCGCTCGGCACGGTCAAGACGCGCACGCGCCTGGGCCTGCAGCGCCTGCGCCGGTTGCTGGAGCCGGCGGTGGTGTGATGGTGTGCTATGATATAACCGAACCGGTGGATCGGTTCGTCTTTCCTCACCTTACCGCGTGATGCCATACCAGCGGGCGCACCGTCCCCGATTCAACCCCGACATCGCGTTATCCCGAATCCGGAAATTCAGTGACATCACCGGCTCTGCTGGTGGTGTCACACGGAGCAGCGGAGAAGAACGGAGCAACGGAGAACTGCACCAGTCGCAAGCAGTTCTCCGTTGCTCCGCTGCCCTCCGCTGCTCCGTGTGACGCTTTTCAGCGATGGCGGTTCGGGGATTGTAAATGCGGATTCGGTATTACCTCGCGCCGAACGCCCACTGCATCCGCCCGGCACCCGAATGCGAAGCGGCGCACCGTGACCGGTGCGCCGCCGTGCGTTGGATCGCCGCCGCGCCTCAGCGCTGCGGAGGTGGGCCGGCACTCTCGGCAGCGGCGGCGGGCGCCTGCAGCGGCGGCACGGGGGCGGCGTCCACCCGCTCCCACCTCGTTCGGCGGAAGGTGGGGCCCAGCATGGCGCCGAACAGCGCTCCCAGCACGGCCCCGTCGGCGGCGAAGGCGGCCTGAGCGGTGGCATCCTTGCCGGGCGCGCAGTGCTCGCAGTCGCCGTCCCCCGCCGCGGAGCCGCCGATGAAGCCGAGCACCGCGCCCGCGACCAATCCCAGGCCGGCCCCGCGCATGATCGCCCCGCCACGCGAGCCGCGCGCCACCAGCCGGTGCATCTCGGTCACGTCCGCGCGCACCACGGCGTCGCGGCGGCCGGGTGCGGCCAGGGTCAGCGTGTCGGCCGTCACCTGCGTCAGCGTGCCGGAGTAGCGCCCCGCCGAGGACAGCAGGCGAACCACGTCGCCCGCGGCGAGGGGGCGGTAGGTGGCGCGGGCCAGCACCGGCGCGCCCGGGGCCGCCGCGCTGGCCACGCGGACGGAGGGCGCCGGCGCGCTGTCAGGCGCGGCGGCCTGGGCACGGATGGCGGCGGGGAGCAGCGCTAGCCCGGCGGCGGTGAGGAGCAATGCGCGATTCACGGCACTCTAGGGCTTCGGGTCCAGCTGATACGGAAACGGGGTGCACCTTTGATGGTGCCGTCCCGCCGCTCGTTCCGCAAGGGAATCGTCCGCCCCGTGATCCGTCGGCGTGGGACGGGCGGTTTTCGGCATCCGCGGCCGCGCGCGCGGCGGTCTCCGTTCCGCGCGTGGTACATCCCCTGCTCTGCCCTGCCGGCGGATACACCCGACGCACAGGCCGCCGTGAAGCTTTCCTCGCTCCCCAACCCGTTCCGCACGCTGCGCGGCCCCGCCGCGCAGGCGCGGCTTCCGCGCGGGCTGCGGCACCTGCCGCTGGTGGAAGAGCGCGCGGCGGAGCCGGGCCGCACCTTCGCCTTCATCTTCTCGGGCGATGGAAACTGGGCGATGCTGGTGCGCGAGATGGCGCGCGAGCTGGCCCGCGCGGGGGTGGGCTGCGTGGGGCTGAAGGCGCGCACCTACCTGCTGGCGCGCCGCCGGCCGCGGACGGTGGCGCGGCACGTGGAGCGGGTGCTGCGGCACTACCTGACCGCGTGGGATGCGGACCAGGTGGTGCTGGTCGGCCTGTCGCGCGGCGCCGACCTGCTCCCCTTCGTCGCGCGGCGCCTGCCGGACGACCTGCGCCAGCGCGTACGGCTGATGGCGCTCTTCTCGGCCGCCACGACCACCAACTTCCGCTTCCACTGGGGCGACCTGTTCGGCTTCCACCCGCGCCCCGGCGATGTGCCGGTGATCCCCGAGCTGCGGGCCGTGCGCGGCATCCCCGTCCTGTGCGTGAACGGGAGCAGGGACCCGTCGGCGCTGGGCCCCGCGCTCCCGCCCGGCATCGGCGAGTACGTGGAGATGGACGACGCCGGCCACAACCTGGGCCGCGACCATCTCCTGGCGGCAAGACTGGTCCTCGACCGCCTCCGCTCACCCCGTCTCGTCCAGACCGCGGAGGGCGCCTGACCGCTGCCTCCCCGGGCGGCGTCAGGCCCGCTCGAAGAGCGGGTTGGGCGCGGGAGGGTCGGCTTCCTGCTGCAGCACCGCGTCACGGGGCGTGCGGCCGTCCAGGCCGGCGTGCGGCGTGGCCTCCCACGCGCGCTGCCGCGCGAGCAGCAGCGCCCGCACGGCCTCGGGCTCGCGGGTGCCTGCGCGCACCACCTCGTCGTACCAGACCAGCCACAGGCGCTGCAGCTCCTCGCGCAGCTCGGCCACCTCGCCGTTCATCTCCCCCGGCCAGCCGTCCTCCGTGCCCGGAAGGTCGGCGTCGGGGAGCATCACCCGCGCGTCCAGGTCGTCCCACAGCTCCGAGCGCCAGTCCATCACCTCCTCTTCCCAGAACATCCCGTCGGGCGCGGGATCGCGCTCGTCGCGCACCCGCTCGAACTCGTCCAGCACCGACGGCGCCCAGGGGTAGTGGATCCCCTCGTGGGCGGCCAGCCAGGCGAAGAAGGCGCGCAGCGAGTCGGGGAGCGCCTTCTTCACGTCCTTCGCCGCCATCGACTTGCGCGGGAACCAGTCGTACAGGTAGTCGCGCAGGTCGTACTCGGTAGCCGCGGCGGCGGTCGCCGCGTTGCCAGCCACGGCGCTGCTCCAGGACCTTGCGTTGCGCGCGTGCCGGCGCCGCGCGGCCTTCGACAGCGGCTGCGTCTCGAGCCATGCCGCAAACCGCTCCACGCGGGCATCCTCGGCCCTGAATATCCTATCCAAATCCATGGGATCGAACGCGGCCCAGCGGCCCCGGAGCGCGGCGCGCGGGTCGGCGTTCGGCCCCTCGGGCCCGATCGGGTGCAGCTCGGCGGGCACCTCCCAGATCGTGCGCCGCGGCTCGGCGCCGAACACCTCCACCCGCGGGTCCGCCAATTCCGCGACGGCGGCTGGGCCGCACAGCGCGGCGGTGACGGCGACCATCGACCGCGTCAGCATGCGCACGTGCCGCGCGGTCACGCGGAACTCGGGCAGGCGCAGCCCCAGCACCATCGGGTACGCATCGGACGATGCCACCTCCCACCCGGCGCCCGCCACCTCGCGCTGCATGGCCCGGCTCAGCCGCCGGCGATCCTCGTAGCTGGCGGTCACCGCCCAGCCGCGCATCCGCCGCAGGTGCTCGTAGGCGTCCTCACTGCCCACCTGCAGCGACGCGAAGTCGTCCATCTCCGAATACAGCGCCAGCCCGAAGTCGATTCCCGCGCCGCCCATCACCACCGCCACCATGGGGGGAAGATCGTCGTCGTACAGCAGCGCCAGCGGCTCGTCGTCGTCCTTCCTTTCCCATGGCCGCGCCCGGAAGAACGCCGCCGCCGCGGCATGAAAGCCGGCGAGCTCGGCGGGCGAGGCCTCGGTCTCGGCCCAGCAGTCGGGAGAAGTCACGCGCCCGGCGGCGGGGTCGTCCTTCAGCAGGTGCTGGAGCGACTCGACGATCGCCTCGTCCAGCTCGGGCATCGGCGCGGCGGCCACCCGGATGCCGCGCGGCGCCAGCTCCGGACCCAGCCTTTCGGCCAGCGCGGCGTCGCGCACGTGCAGCGCGGGCGGCAGCACGCCCATGATGCGCGCGGCGGCCTGCACCACGTCGGCCACGGCCCGGGCGCGCGCGGCGACGCCCACGGGCCGGTGCTGCACCACGTCGCCGTGCACCACGAACCCGGCCGCCACCACCGTCGCAAGCGCGGGTGACGCGTCGGGTGCATCGGAGAACCGGATGTTGACCGGCACCACGTCGGCCTCCCAGACCTCGGCCGCGCGCACGGCCGCGTCCCAGGGCGCCTCGCCCCCGCCCGTCGCCGGCTCGCCCGCCAGCCGCAGCAGGCGCTCCACGGCGCGGTCGCGGAACTGGCAGCACTGTTTGTACTTCTTCCCCGAGCCGCACGGGCACGGCTCGTTCCGGTTGGGCCTGCTCATCCTTCGTCTCCGGGTGGATGCTCGTCGGGGTGACGGGTTCAGGAGGACGACAATCTACAGCATCAGGGACACAAAGCGAACATGCTCGTGCACATGGTAAACGACGCCTCCCGGACCGGCATGCCCGGATGAACGAAAGTCAGAGCGGGGAGAGACCAGGCTGGCCTCTCCCCGCTCCGTGCGCGAATCCCGCATCCATCCGTCGCCCGCGTCGATGCACTGGACGCGACGGTCAATCCCACCAGCAGTACAGGGTTCGCCGGTCGCGGATCTCGGCTTCGAGCGCCCGCACGGTCCGGGTTCCCTGGTCCACCACGTCGGGGCAGAAGGCGTAGACGCGCTTGGCGACGCCGGCGGCCTGGGCGCGGGTCAGCGGGCGGTCGAAGCGCCCCTCCACCTCGTCATAGCCGATCCCGGTGATGGTGAACGGGTACTCGCGCTCCAGCGCCGCCAGCCAGTGCGCCACACCGTCGGTGCCGATCCCGTAGTTGTCGCCGTTGGTCCCCACCATCCGCATCACGCCGTAGGGATCGTAGCGCGGGTACAGCGCCAGCGTCTCGGGCGCGCCGCCGATCCCGAACGTCTGGTCGTGGCGAAAGAGCATGAATCCGCGCGCGCGGAAGAGCGGCGCCGCGGCGTCCAGCAGCCCCCCCGCGCGGCGCGCGGGCACCGGCACGGCGAAGGCGCCGGTCCGTACCGGCGCGCCCGTCTCGACGTCTTCCAGCACCAGGGGCGTTGCCGAGGCGCCCGCGAGCCGTTCCAGCGCCCGCACCGCGCCGGGATAGTCCGCCGGCACCGTGAAGTCTGCCGGGAGGCGCTCCGGGCGCCCGGTGTCTCCAGCGCCGGCCGCGAGGGAACGGGCGGAGAACCCGGCGCCGCCCAGGTGCTCGGGAAGCGGCAGCAGCAGGATGGCGATCACGGCCAGCGCACCGGCCTCGCGCGCCGCGCGGCTGGAGTCCGGAATGCGCGGCACGGCACGCGGGTCGGTGGCGGGCACCCCCAGCCGGCGCAGCAGCGCCCGCTCGCGCGCACGCGCCCAGAGCTCCCGGAGCTGCGCGGCCGGGAACATCAGCTGGGCCGACGCCAGCACGGCGCCCCGGACGGTGAACGTGTACATGCCGTCTTCCACCCGCCGGTACTTGCCCGACCGCGCCGAGTGTTCGTACGCCTCGGCCGTCTCCCGCCGGAAGAACGCCTCGATGCTCTCGCCCGGGGGGTACACCGGCACGGCGCGGGCGAGCGGATGGTCCCTGGTCCGCAGCGCGCGAAGCACCGCCAGCAGTCGCTCCGGCTGGTGCACGGTCGGCAGGTACCAGGCGCGCATCCCGGGAACGCCGGCAGCGGCCTGGTCGCTCACCCGCAGCTTTCGCTCATCATCCAGCGCCACCGTGATCCGTGTGACCAGGACGCCGGTTTGCGGCGTGGTTTCGCCGAGCAGCGAGCTGACGGTCGCGAACTCACGGGTCTCCGGATGCTCGTAGCACGCACGGACGATGCGCAGGTTGTTGTGAGGCTCCACCCAGGTGCCCAGGTAGGTGAACCCGGCCCCCTGTAGCACCTCTCCCCGCTGCGCCACCGCGGCTGCAGCCGCGCGGGGAGCGTCTTCCCCCTCGCCGGTGAAAGGCACCATCTCGGCAGCTCCACGCATCCGCCGCTTGACCAGTCCGAACGGCACCACCCAGTGCGGAAGGAGCAGATACATGGGGACGAGGACCTTCCACACCCACCCCGGAAGGAGATAGGCGATCAGCAGGATCACCGGCGCGTGCAGGGCGGCCGCCACCGCCACCTCGGCGGCCGTGTGCCGGCCCCGCAACGTGGCGCGCGCGCTCACGAACCAGGCGACGCACGCCACCAGCACCAGCAGGAGCTTCATCGGGGAGGTGGGATGGAAGGAGGAAAGGGAAGGTCGGACGAACGGCAGGTCCAGCGTCCGGCGCCGACAGGACGATGTCCCCCGGCACCGGCCCGAGACGGAAGGCGGGGAGAGACCGCACCGGCCCCTCCCCGCCCCGTCTCCCGCTCAGGATCCGGTCACCGCCGGCTGGCGCCGGGGGTGACCACGCGTCGCCGTCTTCAGCTCAGCAGCCGCAGCGGCATCACCAGGCACAGGTAGTCGGGCGTGTCCTCGTTCCCCAACGGCGTCATGGTGGCGGCGCGCTCGGGGGCCTTGAAGCTCATGCGCACCTCGTCGGTGGGCATGTAGCGCAGCAGCTCGAGCAGGTACTGGGCGTTGAAGCCGATCTCCAGCGGCTCGCCGTCGTACTCCACCGGCAGCTCTTCGTTGGCCGCGCCCAGGTCGGGGCTTTCCACGCTGAAGCGCAGCATCGCCCCGCCCAGGCTCATGCGGATCCGGTGCGTCTGGTCGCTGGCGACGATCGCCATGCGGCGCACGGCGCCCTGCAGCGCGCCCTTGTCCGCCACCATGTTCTTGTCGTTGTCCTTGGGGATCACCTGCTCGTAGTTCGGATACGGCCCCTCGATCAGCCGCGTGTACACCTGCACGGTGTCGCTGCGGAAGCCGATGTGGTTCTCGCTGCGGGCCACCTCCACCTGCGCGTCGCCCGCGAACAGCCGCTGCACCTGTTGCAGCGCCCGCGGATGCACGATCAGGTCGGCCGCCGGCACGCGCGCGGCGGCCTCCACCGGCAGCGTCATCTTGGCCAGGCGGTGCCCGTTGGTGGCCACCATCCGCATCTCGCCGTCGCGCAGCTGCCAGAGCACGCCGTTCAGGATCGGCCGCGTCTCCTCGGTGCTGGCGGCGAAGGAGACGTGCGTGATCAGCCGCTGCAGCTCGGCCCCGGTCACCCGCCAGCTCTCGGTGAAGTCCACCCGGGGGAAAGCGGGGAACTCGTCGCGCGGCAGCCCGTTCAGCTTGAAGCGGCTGCGCCCGCTGTTGATGAAGATCGAGTCGCCCTGCGTGCTCAGCTCGGTGGCGCCGGGGAGCTCGCGGGCGATCTCCTGGAGCTTCTTGGCCGGCGCGGTGATGGCGCCCGGCTCCGCCACCTCGGCGGGGACGCGCACGCTCACGCTGGTGTCCAGGTCGGTGCCGCTCATCCGCACCGCACCCTCCTCGGCCTCGATCAGGATGTTCGAGAGCACGGGGAGGGTGGTGCGGGTCGGGATGCTCCCGGCCACCGCCCCCAGCCCCTGCAGAAGGTTCTCACGCGTGATGGTGAATCGCATACGCTGTCCGCAGCTCGGGCTGGGGTGACCGGCGGGCTTTTCCACCGGAAACACAATTACTAGCCAACAGGTTACTCAAATCAGTCGTAGTAGTAGAGGGTGTGGAGCCGTGGAAAACCCTGTCCCCATCCCTCCATCCCCCTGCCATCTCACCACTTCGGCCGGGTGGTGCACTGTGGGAACGCGCTGTGGGGAACTCCTCCGTTCTCCACGGGCTCCACATTCCCACGCCGGCGCCCGGTTACCCACACGTTCTCCACGCGCTTTCCACGGCCCGTTTCCACATCCCCGTCACCACGGATTTCGGTTCCGCGACGTTTCCCGCAACCACGCGGCGGGGGGGCCGCTCCGGGCTCCTCCACCGCGGTTCCGCGTTCGCCGGCGCGCCCACCGGGCACCGGGACGCTGCTATCTACGTGCGACCGGGACGCGCGCAAATACGCGCCCGCCCCGGTGCCTGTCAAGAACGCGCGTTAAAACGGTCAGCGCAGGGACGAGCGGATCTGGTCCACTCGCTGGCGGAATCCGGCGTCGGCGGCCATGTCTTCTTCCACCTTGCCGATGGAGTGGATCACCGTGCTGTGGTCGCGCCCGCCGAACAGCTTCCCGATCTCCACCAGCGGGAGGTCGAACAGCTCGCGGGTGAGGAACATGGCCACCTGGCGCGGCACGGTCAGGTCCTTGGTGCGCTTCTTGGACTGCAGCGCCTCGGGAGTGGTGTTGAACGCCTGTGCCACCCGCTCGCGGATCCGCTCGGGAGAAAGCTCGTTGCCGTTGAACCCCGGCGCCCCGTTCGGCCGCAGCGCGCCGCCCAGCGCCTCCTGCGCCAGCGACAGGTCGATCGGCCGCCCGGTGAGCGACGAATACGCCAGCAGCTTGATCACCGCGCCCTCGATCTCGCGCACCGAGCTGGTGCGGTTGCGCGCGATGAAGGTGAGCACGTCTTCCGCGTCGCGGATCAGCAGCCCGTCCTCCTCCACCTTGCGGCGCAGGATGGCCATGCGCGTCTCGAAGTCGGGCGGCTTGATGTCGGCCACCAGCCCCCACTCGAAGCGCGAGACCAGGCGGTCCTCCAGCCCGATCTCCTTGGGCGGGCGGTCCGAGGTGAGGACGATCTGCCGCTGGGCGTCGTGCAGCGCGTTGAAGGTGTGGAAGAATTCCTCCTGCGTGCGCTCCTTCCCCTCCAGGAACTGGATGTCGTCCACCAGCAGCAGGTCGGCCTGCCGGTACTGCCGGCGGAACTCGGCCATCGACCCTTCCTGGATGGCGCTCACCAGCTCGTTGGTGAAGCGCTCGCTGCTGATGTACATCACCCGCTTGGTGGGGTCGCGCTCCAGCATTGCGTGCCCGATGGCGTGCATCAGGTGCGTTTTCCCCAGCCCCACGCCCCCGTACACGAACAGCGGGTTGTAGTGGCGCGCGGGGGCCTCGGCCACGGCGTGCGCGGCGGCCGAGGCAAGCTCGTTGTTGTTGCCGACCACGAACCGCGGAAAGGTGTAGCGCGGGTTCAGCGGCACGGTTCCGCGCGTCGGCCCGGCCGGCGCGGGGGGCGCGGCGGTGGCGGCCTGGGCGTGCGCGGGCGCGAGGACGGGCACGGGCGGGGGTGCGGTCTCGGGCGGGGGAGGAGGTGCGACGGCCGGCTTGCCGTTCGCCTGAAACTGGACGGATAAGGTGAAGCGGCGGCCGAACAGCCGCTCGCCGATGGCGGTCAGGAGCTCTGCGTACTTGTCCTCCACCCAGTCGACCGCGAAGGGGTTGGGGGTGGAGACAACCAGCAGGTCTTGCGAGATCGCCACCGCCTCAGTGGGCGCCAGCCAGGTTCGGAACGCCTGCTCGGGTAGGGCCGCCTTCGCGGTGTCGAGAATGCGGGACCAGACCTCTCCGGCGGTGTGCTCCATGACCTCTGGCGGGCGGGCGCGGCATCAGAACAGGTAGGCGCCCAAGCTAGATCCGGGGTGTGGAAAAGTCAAGGAACCCCGCATGGCTGCTGGATTTTCTTCGGTTTGTAAGCCCCTTGCGCGAGCGCTCCGGCGGCACTATGGAAGCACCTGTAGCAGCGTGCTCTCCGTCCCCGCTAGCGAATCGTGCCAGCCGCCGTAGCAGCTTCTCGGGCGGCGGGTCCGCGCGAAAAAAAGTGACAACATGGATGGGGGGGACGCGCCTCTCTTCGGAATGTCGAATGACGATCGGCGGGTCTGCGACGGCGTTTGGGGTGTCCAAAGATTGTACGCGGCCGGACCGCGCGGGGCAAGTGGGCGGCAGACCCAGCGCACTCGGAAACCGGACGGCCGGCAGGTGTCCAGTTTACGCCTTCACGGAGTCGGCGGGCAAGCTAAAGGAACAGAACGGACGATCAGGCGGCACCCAGCGCGCGCTCCACATGGTCCAGCCACTCCAGCTCGGTCTCGAACTGCCGGATGGTGAGCTCCACCATCAGCCGTGCGGCCATGTGCGCCTGGCCGCCGCCTTCATCCACGAACGATGCCAGCGTCTCGCGCTCGCGGTCCGCCTCGCGGCGCAGGAACTCGCGCCGGCGCCGCACCTGGCGGGTGACAGCGCCGGGCCGGGCATGGTGCGCCAGCGCCAGCCAGGTGAGGAACGGCGGCGGGGGGCGCTGCTGGGCCCAGTCCGGCCGCTCCAGCGCGGAGGCCAGCGCCTCGCCCCCCTTCTCCGTCGGCGCATAGACGCGGCGCTCGGGCCCCGCGGCGGCTTCGTCGTCGTTCCCGGCGGGCGCCACGTAGCCCTGCTCGGCCAGCTTCTTCAGCGAGTAGTAGACCTGCGGGCGGCTGATCCCGGCCCAGTCGCGCACTTCGCGGTACTCCAGCTCGGCGCTGGCCGCGTAGCCGTGCATCGGACGCTCGTGCAGCAGCGCCAGCACCACCAGGTCCGCCACGGTGAGCCGCCCCGCGCGTTCCGCCATCGATCCTCCGGGTTGATCGTGGTCGAGGAGTGGGAGCGACGAAGACTCTTGACGGCAGGTATTCTAATCGATAATAGTATCGGCGGACATAGTCTCAATTAGACTAGACAGGAGATGGAGAAGGTGGAGGGGATGAAGAGAACCCTGCCGGTCATCGTCCTGGCGTCACTCGTTTGCAGCGCGGCGTTCCCGCCGCAAACCCCGGCCCTGGAGGCGAAGATGAAGAAGGTGACCCCGATCCTGATCGTGGAGAACGTGGATAGCTGCGCGGCGTTCTGGATCGGCGCGCTCGGCTTTGCCCGCACCGCCGAGGTGCCGCACGGCGGCGAGACCGGGTTCGTGATCCTGCAGAAGGACGGCGTGGAGCTGATGTACCAGAGCGTGGCCAGCGTCCGCGACGACCTTCCCGCGCTGGCCGACGGGCCGCACCACAGCGTGCTCTACATCGAGACCGACGACCTGGACGCGGTGGAGCGCGCCGTCGACCCCGCGGCCGTGGTGGTCCCGCGCCGCACCACCTTCTACGGCATGGCCGAGATCGCCGTGCGCGAGCCCGGCGGCAGCCTGGTGGTGTTCGCGCAGCCCACGGGCTCCTGATCGGGGCGGCGCCCCGTGAAACGGCGGGGATCGGCTTCCGCGCGCCGCAAAAAACTTGCGTGAACGGTGGCGGGCCCTAGCATGTGTGGGATACTTCCGTTCGGGCGCGCGAGCGAGTGCTCCGCGGCCGGCACGGGTCCACGCACGGGAGGCACCGGTGCAGAAGCTGAAGCTAGCCTTGGACGAGCTGGTGGTGGAGACCTTTGCTCCCGCCGCTCGCCTCGTCGAAACGGGTACGGTGCACGCCAACGCCAGCGGGCCGTACAGCGACGAGTGCTACAACTGCCTGAATACGGATTACGACTGCGACGCCGGCTCGTACAGCGCGTGCCCGTGCACCCAGACGTGCTACAACAACCTCACCTGCGGCGTGAACACCTGCGACCCCGGCGCCTACACCTGCGACGGTGACACGTGCTTCCAGGCCACCTGCAGCTTCCCGGAGTGCACCATGGTGGGAATTCCCTGCTGACGCCCGGACGCGCCGGGGCGGTGCGCTGGTGCCATCGCTCTCCGCGTCGCGCACCCACGCCGCGTCGCCCGACGGACGAACGCCCTGCCCCGGCTCCGCGCCGGCGCAGGGCGTTCTCTCGCCGGAATCCCCGGTTCCCGAAACACACTCGCGGCACCCGCGCACGGGCGCACCCGTTCGCGGCGCATCCCTGCCCCGGCACGTCCACGAACCCACCACAGGTTGACGGAACGCCGAACCCTGGCTATGTTTCTCGTCTTTGCCGCACCCGAATCCTGACTACTGAGCAGCACCCCAAGGGGTACCGATGAAGCCTTCGTACCGTCCGCGCAACCGCAAGCGGATCAACAAGCACGGGTTCCGCGCCCGCATGGCCACCAAGGGCGGCCGCGAAGTCCTGAACGCGCGCCGCCGCAAGGGGCGCCACCGGCTGACCGTCAAGATCGCGGGCAAGTAAGCCCGCGTTCGGGCGCCGCACGCGCCGTGGACGCCGAAGATCCCGCCCCGGGCGGGTTCGCGCTGCCCCGTGCCGCGCGCATCACCAGGCCGGGAGAGATCCGGGCGCTGTTCCGACGGGGGAAGAGGAGGAAAACGCGTCATCTCGACGCGTTCGTCTCCCCTTCCCCTTCGGCGTTTGCGCGCTGGGGGGTGGTGGTGCCCAAGCACAAGCACGACATTGTCGACCGCAACCGGGTCAAGCGCCGGCTGCGCGAGCTGGGGCGCACCGTGGTGCTTCCCCGGCTCAGAAACTCGGGGCTCGCGCTCGACGTACTGGTGCGTGCACGCCCCGAGGCCTACGCCGCCGCGTTCGACGACCTGAAGCAGGAGCTGACCGGGCTCGTGGAGGAGCTGTGCTCGCGCGCATCCTGACCGGCGGGATCCGGTTCTACCGGAAGGCGCTGTCGCCGCTCAAGCCGCCCGTGTGCCGTTTCTACCCCACCTGTTCGGCGTACGGGCTCGAGGCCATCGAGAAGTACGGGGCCGGCAAGGGCACCTGGCTGCTGCTGAAGCGGCTGGCCCGCTGCCAGCCCTTTTCGCGCGGCGGGTACGACCCCGTGCCCTGACCTACGTCTCATTCCGAGGATCTGGACCATAGATGGAAAAGCGACTCGCGCTCGCGTTCCTGCTCACGGCGGTGCTGATCATCGTCTGGCAGCGCTTCCTTGCGCCCATCCCGCAGCCGGTGCGCCCCGGCGCGCAGAGCGCCGCGACCGCCCCGGCCTCGGCGGCTCCAGCCGCCGCGGCCGCCGCCACGCCGGCCGGGCAGCCCGCGACGCCGCCGGCGCAGACGGTGGCGGTGCGCTCGCCGCTGTACGAGTACCGGTTCAGCACCCGGGGCGCGGCGCTCACCTGGGCCGAGCTGCTCAAGTACCCCAGCTACGTGCACCGCGGCGAACGGGTGCAGCTGGTGCCCCGCGGCGCCGCCGACGTGCTGACCGGGACCATGGTCTCCGCCGGCCGCACGCTGGACCTGCGCGCCGTGCAGTTCACGCCCAGCGCGCCGCGGCTGGAGCTGAAGGCAGGCGGGCCCGCGCAGTCGCTCACCTTCACCGGTACCCAGAACGGCGCGCCCGTGGCCGAGGTCACCTACACCTTCCGCCCCGACGACTACACGGTCGACGTGCGCGGGCGGGTGCTGGGCGGCGCGGCGGGCACCCTCTACACCTCGCTGGGCACCGGGCTGGCGCCGCACGACGCCAAGGAACACGGCACCGCGCGCGAGCTCTCGTTCGTGGCGTGGAACGGCCGGCGGGTGGAGCGGCACTACCTCAAGAGCATCACGGCGGGTGACACCATCGCCGGGCCGCTGGCCTGGGCGGGGATCAAGGACCGCTACTTCCTGATGGCGCTGGTGCCGCAGAAGACGCAGTTCACCCGCCTGGTGGCCGCCGAGCGCCCCGACGAGAGCTACAGCGTGGGCGGCGAGCCGCTGGTTTCGCCGCGCGCCGAGGGGACGGTGGCGCTCCCGGTGGGCGCCGACGGCGCCTTCGCCTACCAGGCGTACCTGGGGCCGCTGGAGCACGACCGCCTGGTGGCCGTGGGCCACCAGCTCGAAGAGGTGAACCCGTACGGCTACCGCTGGCTGCGGCCGGTGGTGCGCCCGATCGCCGCCTTCGTGCTGTGGGCGCTGCGCGAGCTGCACGACAACCTGGGGCTGGCGTACGGGTGGGTGCTGGTGCTGTTCGGCGTGCTGGTGCGCCTGGTCACCTGGCCGCTGAACGCGCGCGCCATGCGCAGCCAGATGAAGAACATGGCCGTGCAGCCCATCATGCAGGAGCGGATGAAGGAGCTTCAGAAGAAGTACGCCGACGATCCGCGCCGGCAGCAGCAGGAGATGATGAAGATGTACCAGGAGCTGGGGGTGAACCCCTTCTCCATGATGAGCGGCTGCCTGCCCATGCTCATCCCCATGCCGGTGCTGATCACCCTCTTCTTCGTGTTCCAGGGCGCGATCGAGTTCCGCGGCGCCGGGTTCGCGTGGCTCCCGGACCTGTCGCTGCGCGACCCGCTGTACCTGCTGCCGATCCTGCTGGTGGCGAGCATGTTCGCGCTGCAGTGGATCAGCACCAAGATGAGCGGGATGGCCGACAACCCGCAGGCCAAGACCATGATGTACACGATGCCGCTGATGATGGGCGTCTTCTTCTGGCTGATGCCTTCGGGGCTGAACCTGTACTACGTGAGCAGCAACCTGGCCTCGGTCCCGCAGCAGCTGCTGATCGCCCGCGAGCGCCGCGCCGCCAGCGAGGCGGCCAAGGCCGAGCAGGCCGCAAAGGCGAAGCCCGCCGGGCCCGCGAAGGCGAAACGCCGCTGACGCTTGCGCGATTCATTGCAATCGAACGCTCGTCCCTCGTCGCGAGGGGCGGGCGTTCGTGTTTGGGCGAGCCGTCTTGTGGGTCACACGGAGCAGCGGAGCGCAACGGAGCAGCGGAGGAACGGCGAAAGCGCCGGCGCGGTTCTCCGCTCCTCCGGCCTTCTCCGCCGCTCCGCGGGACGCCTGCAGTTGCTGTCGCCGTTCCCGCGCCGCATTCTCCCCGGATGACGATCTCTCCCCTGCCGAACGATACGATCGCGGCGATCGCCACGGCGCCGGGGCGCGCCGCGGTGGCGGTGCTGCGCGTCTCGGGGCCCGGCGCGCGGAAGGTGCTGGCGCTCGTCGCGCCGTCCGCGGAGGTGCGGCCGCGGGTGCAGCGGCTGGCGGCGATCCGCCACCCGGAGAGCGGCGAGCTGCTGGACCGCGCCCTCGTCACCCTCTTCCCCGCCCCGGCCAGCTACACCGGCGAAGACACGGTCGAAATCAGCACGCACGGCGGCGCGCTGACCCCGCAGCTGGTGCTGGGCGCGCTGCTGGCGGCGGGCGCGCGCGCGGCGCTCCCCGGCGAGTTCACCCGGCGCGCGTACCTGAACGGCAAGCTCGACCTGGTGCAGGCCGAGGCGGTGGCGGACCTGATCGACGGCCGCTCGCCCGCGCTGCACCGCGCCGCCGTCCACCAGATGGAGCGTGGCCTGTCGCGCCGCATCGACGAGCTGCGCGCGGCGATCATCCAGGCCGAGTCGCTGATCGCGTACTCGATCGACTTTCCCGAAGAAGACGAGCCCCCCGTCCCGCCCTCCCGCGTCCGCGCGGCGGCCGGCGAGGTGGTGCGGCAGATCGAGGCGCTGCTCGCCACCGCGCCCGAGGGCGAGCTGCTTCGCGAGGGCGCGCTCACCGTGCTGGCGGGCCGGCCGAACTCGGGAAAATCCTCGCTCTTCAACGCGCTGCTGGGGAGCGAGCGCGCCATCGTCACCGAGATCCCCGGCACCACCCGCGACGCGCTCGAGGCATCCGTCACCCTCGACGGCTACCCCTTCCGCCTGGTGGACACCGCCGGCCTGCGCGACACCGTCGACCGGGTGGAGGGGATCGGGATCGAGGTCGCGCGCCGCTACCTCACCGCCGCCGACCTGGTGCTGTTCTGCGCCGAGGCCGGCCGCGCCCTGGGTGACGACGAACGCGCATTCCTCGCCGGCCGCGACCCTGCACGGACTCTGCTCGTGCGCACCAAGTCCGACCTCGCCGGTGAGGAGGACACGGCGTCCACGGCTGATGGGGATGATCCGGAGGATGGGATGCGCTCCGTCACCGTGGCGGCCGCGGAGGGGAGCGGGATGCCGGAGCTGCGGCAGGCGCTGCCGCGGATGGCGTTCGGTCACATCCTGGGCGATCCCGGCGAGGCGCCGCTGGTCACGCGCGACCGCCACGCCCGCGCCCTCCGCCACGCCCGCGACGAGCTCGCCGCCTTCGTGGACGCGCTGGACGCCGACGTCCCGATGGAGCTCGCCGCCACCCACCTGCGCGCCGCCGCCGGCGAGCTGGAGGACCTGATCGGCGCCGTGACCGTCGACGACGTGCTCGACCGGGTGTTCGGAGACTTCTGCGTGGGAAAGTAGCCGGCGCGGACGATCTACATCGAAATTGACAGACCCGGGTCGAAAAACCCGGGTCTCTTTTCGCTCAGGATCGATTTTGGGGTGGGGGCCGCCATCCTCACCCTCGCATTTGCGCTCTCACGCGCTATAAACGAATTGCTGAAGCCGTTTTTCTTCGGTGATCCTTCGGAAATTGGAATCGGATGCCGCGGAGTCGAACACAGGTGGAGGTGAGCGTGGCGTGCCGTTCTCCGCTGCTCCGTTGCCCTCCGCTGCTCCGTGTGACCCTCCGGAGTGTCTTCGCTCGAGAGATGCCGGCGAGTCGCGTAGATAGACTGGTTCAGCGAACGATCTGGAAGCCGCTCGCGTGCTCCGAAGACGAAGACGCGGGGATCCGCTCCACCCGCGCCACGCGGGCGTGGGGCGGCCCCTGACCCAGGAGCCGCTCCAGTTCCGCGAGCGCGGTGTCGGACCCCCGCGCGTGCACCTCGACCGAGCCGTCGTCCGCGTTCCACACCTCACCCGTCAACCCCAGCCGGGTGGCCTGGACGCGGGCCCACCAGCGGTAGCCCACGCCCTGCACCCGTCCCGTCACGCGGAAGCCGGACTCGGCCATCCCCGGGTCAGTAGTTCTCCCGGTGGCTGGGCGCGCGGTGCGTGGTGCCCGTCGGCCCGCCGTACGGCGACCCGCCCGTGCGCCCGCTCCCCTGCGGCCCGCCGGTGCGGCCCGGCATGGCGCCCGGGCGGCCGGTCCCCGCCATCCCACCGGTGCGTCCGCCCGCCGACGGGCCGCCGCGGCCAGGGCCGCCGTAGCCGCCCTGCGAGCCGGCCGACGAGCGTCCGCTCGCCTGCCCACCCAGCACGGGGAGGTTCTCCAGGAGGGAGTTGATCACCCCGTCCTCGGCGCCGGCGTTGCGCAGGAAGGCGCGCGCGCCCTGCGCCAGCCCGGCCGAGAGGCCCGCTGCCACCGCGCTGCGCAACTCGCCGCGCACCCGCTGGCCCTTGCCCCCGCGACCGCCGCCGGAGAGCAGGAACCCGGCCGCGAAGGCCACGCCCAGCGCCGGGAGCGGGTTCTCGCGCAGGCGGCCCAGCCAGCCGCGCTCTTCGAGGGTCTCGGTGGCGCGGTCGCCCAGGGCTTCCACGCGCTCGCGCGCCTGGCTGGCCAGGTCGCCCGCGCGGCCCGCCACGTCGCCCGCCAGCGAGCGGGCGCGCTGCCCCAGCCCGGCGGCCGTCTCGCCCACCGTCCCCGCCGCGTCCTTCACCCGGTTGGTCACCCGTTCACGCACGCCCTGGTCGTCCGTGGCCTGCGGGTTGAACGCGATCCCCGCGTGCACGTCGGCGTTCCCCGGGGCGTCGCCGAACGACGCCGAGCGGGTGGTGCCCGCCTCGATGCCCGCGGTGTCGCGGCCGGTGCCGCTCAGGCCAGGTCCCGACGGACCCGCTTCGTCTCGCTCTGCAGCCATTGCTTGTCCTCCTTGAGGGTCTGGAGAGTCTGGTCCGGAGTGATGCTGTCCTGCTTCAGGCGCTTCATGGCGCCCATGGCCAGGAAAGCGCCGATGGCCACGAACAGCAC
>DASSME010000179.1:0-5722 GCA_035689035.1 Longimicrobium sp.
AACGGGCGGACAGCCGTGGGACGCTCAATCTATCGGAACACCCATTGACCCGGGAGGGGGCTCGCCGGCTGGCTGTCCCCTGTCCCCTGCGGTTACGCCCGCTCCACGCGGTTGCGGCCGTTGGCCTTGGCCTGGTACAGCGCGCGGTCGGCGCTGCGCACCAGGGTGGCGATGTCGCGGCCGTCGTCGGGGTAGGCGGCCACGCCGAAGCTGGCGGTGAGCGAGCGCGGCACCTCGGCGTTGGGCGGCAGCGTCTCGATCAGCACGCGCAGCCGCTCGGCCAGGCGCTCGGCCTCTTCCTTCCCCGTCTCGGGAAAGATCAGCGCGAACTCTTCGCCGCCGAAGCGGCAGGCGCTGTCGGTGCTGCGGAAGGTGTGGCGCACCGCGCGCCCGATGCGCTGCAGCGCGTGGTCGCCCACCTCGTGGCCGTACTCGTCGTTGACGCGCTTGAAGTGGTCGATGTCGAGCAGCACCAGCGACAGCGGCCGCTTGTAGCGCCGGGCGCGGCTGAACTCCAGCTCCAGGATTTCGTCGAAGCCGCGGCGGTTGTGGCATCCGGTGAGCGGGTCGATGGTGGCCTGGGCGCGCAGCCGGTCCAGCAGCTCGGCGTTGCGCAGCGCCACGGCGCTGCTGTCGGCCAGCGCGCGCAGCAGCCGCAGCTCGTGCTCCTCGTACGGCGCGTCGGTCATGCGCTTGCCCAGGATCAGCAGCCCCGCGTCGCCGTCGCCGAAGTCCAGCGGCGCCACCACCGCGATCTCGGCGGGAACGTGGTCGCGGATCTCGGCGTCCTGCCCGGGGATCACCGGGGGCTGGCCGGGGCTGGCCACCTGCCGCACCACCCGCGCGGGGATGGCGTAGGCCACGCTCTCGCCGCGCAGGCTGCGCACCGCGCGGCAGGTGTACTGCTCGCCGTCGGTGTGGTAGAGCGCCGCCCACCAGGCGAAGAACACCTCGCCCACGCTGTCCAGGATCAGCCGCTCGGTCTCTTCCAGGCTGCGCACCACCGACAGGGTGCGCGCCACCTGCTGCAGCGCGTTGAGGTGGAAGCGGAGCTGGTCCAGCTCCATGGTCTGCCCGGCGCGCAGCTCCTGCACCTGCCATACGCGGGTGAGGTGCTTCTCCAGCGCCTCGGTCACCTCGCCGGGGAGCTCCGCCTCTTCCGCGGCCCACAGCTCGCCCTGGCCGCCGGGCGCGGGAAAGCCCAGCACCTGCCGCATCCCCTCGCGCGCGTCGCCCACGGCCAGCGGCACCGGGCGCGTGGGCACGCCCAGCGAGCAGGGGCAGCGCACCACCCGCCGCACCGCCTCCACGCAGGCCGCCGCCACCTCGTCGGTGGTGGCCACCAGCGGAACGGCGGCGAAGAGGTGGGCGATCTCGGCCGGGGTGGGCCAGCCGCCGGGCGGAGCGTGGAGCTCGGGGAGCTGCACGATGGGTTGCGTGGACACGCTCATGTGAAGTGAGGGCCATGGAAGTGCGATGCGCCGGCCATGGCCCCAGGAAAGGCATTCCTCGTTCCACCGCCGCGCTCCCCGCCGGGCGTGCCCGGGGTTCCGGCGCGCGCCGGGATGTTCCACCGGCCGCGGCGGGGCCGCCGCGGCGTGGGAACCTCATGTCACATCAGGAAATGCGTAGATGGGAGCCAAAATAACGTTTACCGCCGCACCCCGCATCCCCGCCGCGCCTAAGCGGAACGAACGTTCGACTCAGGGTTGCGCCTCCCCACCGGAGAACGCGCTGCTCCGTGCATTTTGCGGCGCGAGGTGCAGCGCGCGCAAGGAGGGGGAAACGGGTGCGTGAGTGCGTTTGAACGGGTGCGTGAGTGCGTTGAACCGCGGACCGGCGTGCGTGCAGGGCGAAGTTCAAACGCACTCACGCAGCGCTCTCGCGCACCTGTTGAACTCCTCCGCCCCCGCGCCAGCCTCAATCCCCCAGCGAGATCCCCAGCTGCCGCGCGGACTCGACCAGGTCGCACTCGAGCGGCACGCGCTTGATCTCGGAGATGGCGTCGGCCAGGGGGACGGAGCGCACGTTGGCGCCCTGCAGCGCCACCATGGTGCCCAGGCTCCCCTCGCGGATGCAGCGCACCGCCGCGGTGCCGAAGCGCAGCGCCAGGTTGCGGTCGAAGGCGATGGGGCTGCCGCCGCGCTGGATATGGCCCAGCACCAGCGTGCGCGTCTCCTTCCCCGTCAGCGCCTCGATCCCCGCGGCGATCTGGTCGGCGATGCCGCCGTAGCGGCCGGTGGCGTCGGCGTAGCTGGGCTGGCCGCCGGCGGGGAGCGCGCCCTCGGCCACCACGATGATGCTGAAGCGGCGGCCGTGGCGCTCGCGCTCCATCAGCTTCTCGGCGATGCGGTCCAGCCGGTAGGGGACCTCGGGGATCAGGATCACGTCTGCGCCGCCGGCCATCCCGCTCTCCAGCGCGATCCACCCGGTGTGGCGCCCCATCACCTGCACCACCATCACCCGCTGGTGCGCCTCGGCGGTGGAGTGCAGGCGGCCGATGGCGTCGGTGGCCACCTCCACCGCGGTCTGGAACCCGAAGGTGAGGTCGGTGGCGCGCAGGTCGTTGTCGATGGTCTTGGGCACGCCCACCACCGGCAGCCCCTTGCGGTGCAGCGCGTGCGCGATGTTCAGCGACCCGTCGCCGCCGATGGCGATCAGCGCGTCGATCTCCAGCCGCCTGAAGGCGCTCACGATCTCGTCGCTGCGGTCCACCTTCCCCCAGGTGCCGTCGGGCTGGCGCACCTCCAGGCCGAAGGGGTTGCCGCGCGTGGTGGTGCCCAGGATGGTGCCGCCCAGGTGGGTGATGCCGCGCACGGCGTGGGCGTTGAGCGGAAACACCCCCGCCTCGCCGTCCACCTCGGCTTCCAGGATCCCCATGTAGCCGCGGCGGATCCCCAGCACCTCCCACCCCTCGCGGAGCGCCGCCAGGGTGGCCGCGCGGATCACCGCGTTGAGCCCCGGCGCGTCGCCGCCGCCCGTGTTGACCGCGATGCGGCGGATGCCGCGTCCCTCGTTCTCCATCCAGCCCCCCGTTCGATCCCCGGTGCGTTCGCAGGGCCGACAAGATAGTTTCGGATCGGCGGAAGGGCGAACGTCGGCGGCACGGGTGCGTGAGTGCGTGAACCGCACGGGTGCGTGAGTGCGTGAACTGCACGGGTGCGTAAGTGCGTGAACCGCACGGGTGCGTGAGTGCGTGAACTGCACGGGTGCGTGAGTGCGCGGAACAGCGATGGGCAGTGAAGGGCACCCGTTCCAACGCACCCGTTCCAACGCACCCGTTCCAACGCACGCGTTTCAACGCACCCGTTCCAAACGCACCTGTTGTAGTTCCATCGCTGGTCCTTAACTTGCCCCCATCGGCCGCCCCGGAATGAGGCCGCCGCAACACCCGTCGGAACGGAGAAGACATGAGCATCACCCCCGTGCAGCCGTCGTCGGTCGAGATGCCGAAGGACGTCGCCCGCGTGGTGGACCTGCTGTTCGACCGCAAGGCGCTGGACGTGACGCTGCTGGACCTGCGCGGCATCTCGTCGGCCACGGACTGGTTCGTGATCGCCACCGGCACCAGCGACACGCACGTCGCGGCGCTGGCCGACAGCGTGGTGGACGGCCTGAAGAAGGAGGGCAACCGCCCGCTGAACGTGGAGGGCGAGCGCGACGCCCGCTGGATCCTGATCGACTACTTCGACTTCGTGGTCCACGTCTTCCACCCCGCCGCGCGCGAGTTCTACCAGCTCGAGCGCCTCTGGGGCGACGCGCCCACGCACGTGTTCGCCACGCCCGTGGGCGCGTAGACGCGAGGTCGAACAATCCGCCCTGACTCCATCCGCGGGAATGAGATGGAGAAGGTCATCCGAGATCGTGTCGAGCGTCGCGTGGAGCGGCGCTCGACGCGTTTTGGGGGGATCTCCCTCGATCCGTCCCGCGCGGCTATCTTCGTGGCCTCTCTTCTTCTCTCCCCACGTTTCCCACCTCCCATCCATGACACGCAAGCTCGACCTGATGATCGCCGTGGTGGTGGTCGCCGGCGGCCTGGCCGTTTCGGGGCGCCTTCCCCGGCTCGCCGCGGGCCGCGCCGGCGGTGGTGGCGGCGTGGCGGTGCGGGCGCTGGAGCCGCTGTTCGGCGCCGCCCCCGCGCCCGCCTTCCGCACCATGCGCCGGGTGGAGATCCTGGAGCTTACGGACACGCAGACGGGCGAGCACGTCTACACGGTGCGCGAGGCGAACGGCTGGCGCTCGGTGGTCCACGAGACCGCCCGGCACCTGATGCCGGTGCCGGGCGGGGCGACGGCTCCCGCCCTGACGATCGAGACGGAGATGGGCGGGCCGCTGGACCTGTTCCGTCTGACCAGGGGGACCGAGATCCGCAGCGCGGCGACGGCGGCTTCGGAGAGCCGCGTGGCGGAGGTGAGCGGGGTGGAGGGGCGCCTGTTCCCGCTGGCGGTCGGCAACCATCTCCGCTTCGAGGCGCTGGAGGGCGGGTCAGTGCAGGCGGGCCGGCTCGACCGCGAGACGGCGGACCGGTACGTGTACGAGTTCACCGTCACCGGCGTGGAGGACGGCTGGAACCAGTCCACCCCCGCCGTCCCCGGTCCGGTCTACGTGATCGACCTGCAGATCAAGGACCCGAAGTACGGCGAGGACCAGCAGTTCGAGGTCCACTACGCCCCCGCCCTGGGCGCCGCCGTCCGCGTCCGCACCCTGGGCGACGCACCGCCGACCGACGAGCGGCTGGTGTCGTGGGAACCGGCCCGCTGACCGCCGGCCACGGGCGCAGCCCCTTCTCCGCGAATTCCGACGCGGACCGCATCCCGGAGCCGTGATCCGCGCCCCGGCATCGACACCACGCGACGGGCGATCGCCGGCGAAGGCGGACTTCGTCTGGTTGATGCAGCGAATCCGTCTGACCCGGGTCGGAAACACATGCTTCGGGCGGGGGGCTCGCACCCTCCGCGCTCCATCCTTTCCTACTTCCGCATCGTTCTATAACTTAGCGAGAATTTCCGCCCGTCCGTCCGGTCCCGTTCCCCCGAGCCCATGACCGATCCGCTCACGGCCACCAGTGAGCCCGGGCGCAGGCTGCCGCAGCCCACGTTCTTCGACCCCGCGTTCGAGCGGCTGCCCGCCGCGGCCGCCTTCGACCCCGACCGCCCCGGCCCCGTGCTGGTGCTGTTCGACCCGCGCGCCGACCGCGCGTGGGTGGCCGACGCGGCCATCGCGCTGGCCACCGGGTGGTACGCCGCGGGCCGCCGCACCGTGCTGGCCGACCTCTCCATCGAGGACCCGATCCTCCACGAGCGCGTGGGCGTGCCCAACCTGGACGGCGTGGTCGATCTCTTCCTGTACGGCGCGTCGCTGGCGCGCAGCGCGCGGCCGGTGCCGGGGCGCGGGTTCCTGCTGATCACCGCGGGCACCTACACCCCCGAGCCGGAGAGCATCTTCCGGCACGCGCGCTGGGGGAAGATCGTGGACGGCTTCCGCGAGGCGCAGGCGTCGCTCCTTCTCTTCACGCCGCTCGACGCGCCGGGGCTCACCGCGCTGGCGCAGTGGAGCGACGACGTGGTGCTGCTGGGCGACCACAAGGACGGCGAGCTGCTGGAATCGCTGGTCGACCCCCGCTTCCGCGTGCGCACCTGGCTCACCCCGCCCGCCCGGCCCGGCGCCGCGGCGCCGTCCACGCGCCCCGCCGCGGCGGCCCCGTCGTCCGCGGCGCGCCCCG
>DASSME010000180.1:0-7084 GCA_035689035.1 Longimicrobium sp.
TCGCCGCACCACGCCGCGGTACGGGCGCAGCGGGTCGAACACGAACGGCGCCGGGCGCGGGGGATGCACGTGCGGCGGGTCGGCCGGGGCGTGGTCGGGCGGAGCAGCGGGCGGCGGCCCGGGCGCGGCGTCTTCGGCCCGCGTCTCGCGCGGACGCCCCACGGCTTGCGGCTCCAGCAGCGTGGCGTCCAGCTCCGGCCGGCCAGGTGGCGGCCCGTGCGCCTCCACCGTCCGCTCCGCTGCCGCGGAGTCGTCCCGCCCGGTTCGGTACGTCTCGATCGCCGGTTCCGCTGCGGTGGCTTCACCCGCGCGGAGATCGGGCGGCTCGACGGCGCGCTCCGTTGCGAACGCCTCCGCGGTCGCGTCCACGAGGGACGGGTCGGCACGGCCCGCGGCGAAGGTCTCGATCGCCGGCTCCGGCTCGGCCGCGGCGCGGCGCGAGCGCCTGCGCGGCGACGGACCGGCGGTGGCGGACGGCGCCTCGCCCGTCCGCTCCTCCGCGGACGCGCCCGCGGCGAGATCGTGGGCGCGGCGGACGGGGGCGTTCTCGTTCGTCGCATCGTCCGTCGCATCGTCCGTCGACGATGCGGGAGCGGAGGTGTCCGGGAACGCGTCGAGCCGCGGCCCGGCGTCCGCGGGGGACGGCGCGGGCTGCGGCTCGCTGCCGAACAGCTCCAGGTGCGGCTCGGCCGGGGCGGCGCGCGGACGGCGGCCCTGTGGCGGCTGGGGGCCCAGGTCGTCGTCCGCGGGGGCGGTGGGGATGGCTGCCTCCTTCGGCACGGCGGTCAGGCGTAGAGCGTCTGGATTTCGTGCGCGTGCTTCTCGTGGATCACCCGGCGCTTGATCTTGAGCGTGGGCGTGAGCTCGCCCGTCTCGATGCTCCAGGGCCGCGTGATCAGCGCGAACTTCTTCACCTGCTCCCAGTGCGGCAGCTCGGTGTTCACGTGGTCGATCTCGCGCTGGATCAGCTCCTTCACGCCGGGGTGGCCCGCGATGTCGGCCGGGACCTCGCCGCCCTGCTCCTTGAACCAGTTGCCGATGGCCACCGCGTCGAGCACGATCAGGGCGCTGCAGAACTGCCGGCTGTTGCCCACCACCACCGCCTGCTCGATGAAGCGGCTGGCGGCAAGGCGGTGCTCGATGGGCTGCGGGGCGATGTACTTGCCCGTGCTCAGCTTCATCAGCTCCTTCTTGCGGTCGGTGATGAACAGCTTGCCGTCTTCCAGGTGCCCCACGTCGCCGGTCTTGAACCAGCCGTCGCCGGTCAGCACCTCGGCGGTGGCCTCGGGCATCTTGAAGTAGCCCTGCATCACGTTGGGCCCGCGCACCAGGATCTCGCCGTCGTCGGCGATCTTCACCTCCACCCCGGTGATCGGCTCGCCCACGCTGCCGGCGCGGAGCCGCCCCTTGGTGTACACCGCGATCACCGGGCTGGTCTCGCTCAGCCCGTACCCCTGCCCGCAGAAGATGCCGACCGCGTTGATGAAGTTCATCACCTCCTTCGACAGCGCCGCGCCGCCGCTGGTGATGGCGACGAGGCGGCCGCCGAAGAGCGCGCGCACCTTCTTGAACACCAGCGCGTCGGCGAGCGCGTACTGGACCTTGTCCGCCAGCCCCAGCGGCTTCTCCACGTCATAGCGGTCGGCCAGGCCGATCCCCCACTCGAAGATCTTCTTCTGCGCGCCGTGCAGGGTGGCGCCCTTGGCGTGGATCGCCGCGTAGACCTTTTCCAGCAGCCGCGGCACGGTGGAGAAGTGCACCGGCCGCACGGCGGCCAGGTCCTGCAGCATCTCCTCGAAGTTCTCCACGAACCAGACGGGATAGCCGACGTGCAGGTACAGGTACGCCAGCATCCGCTCGAACACGTGCGACAGCGGGAGGTAGGAAAGGATCTTCTCGCCGCGCAGCCCCTCGATGTCCCAGGGCATCCGCTCCAGCGAGCTGAGCACGTTGCTGGCCAGGTTCCAGTGCGTGAGCATCACCCCCTTGGGGGTGCCCGTGGTCCCCGAGGTGTAGATGAACGTGGCCAGGTCCTCGGGGTTCGCCCGCGCGCGCGACTCGGCCAGGAACCCGGGCTCGGCCGCCTTGGCCGCTTCGCCCTTCGCCAGCACGTCCCGCCAGCTCAGCATCCCCTCCCCGAAGCTCCCGCGGATTCCGATCACGGCCTTCAGCCCGGCGCAATTGGGCAGACACGCGGCCACCGCGCCGTACAGCCTGGGCGAGCTGACGATGTACGCCACCGCCTCGGAATTGGTGATGATGTACTCGATCTGGTCCGCCGGCTGGGTGGTGTAGATCGGCACGTCGATGGCGCCCAGCGAGAGGATGGCCAGGTCCGCCACCATCCACTCGGCGCTGTTCTCGGCGTGGATCGCCACCCGGTCGCCGCGGCGCACGCCCAGCGCGTGCAGCCCGTACGCGAACAGCTCCACCTGCCGCTCGAACTCGGCGCGCGAGGTCTCGATCCACTTCCCGTCGCGCTTGGTGGCGATGGTGACGGGGGTGATGTTCCTGGGCAGCCCCTGTTCGACCAGGGCGAGAAGCGTGGTGGGCGTGTACATGCGAGGATCTTTCGGGGCGTGTGGAAGCGGGTAACGGCGTCTCCCCCGGCCGCCGCGGTTCGCGCCGGGGAGGAAGTGTGCGAGTGAACTCGCGGCTACAACGGCACGCAGTCCGCCTGCGCGGACTTCATCCGGCTCGTTCCTCTACACCACGGACGGTGCCGGGCTCCGCGCCGGCGGTAGAACCGGTGCCCCCGGCGCTCCGAACGCACTCAGCACTCAGCACCCAGCACCCAGCACTCAGCACTCAGCACTCAGCACTCACCGGTTCCGCCCGTACTGCTCGTGCGACGACACCCAGTCCGACGACGAGATCGCCGAGCCGAGCGACAGCTCGCCCGCCAGCACCACCCCCGCCACGATCTCGGCGAGCTTGTTCACCGAGCCCCGGCCCACGCACCCCATGGCCGCCAGGCACTCGCGCTGGGTGGGCAGGCCGGTGCCGCCGCCGTGGGTGGCCACGATCAGCGAGGGGATGGTGATGGAGATGTACAGGTCGCGCTCGGGCGTCAGCTCGGCGTACATCACCCCCGCGCTGCTCTCGGCCACGTTGGCCACGTCCTGCCCGGTGGCGATGAAGATGGCGGTGATGGCGTTGGCCGAGTGGGCGCCGTTGTTGTTGGCGCCCGACAGGATCGAGCCGATGTTGGCCACGCCGTGGTGGTACACCAGGCTCTCGGGCTCCACCCGCATGCGCTGAATCAGCGTGTCGCGCTTGATCACCGCCTCGGCCGTCACCCGCTTGCCGCGCGTGCGCATGATGTTGATCTGCGACGCCTTCTTGTCGGTGGCGAAGTTGCTCTCGAGGTAGAAGTGGCGCACGCCCGGGTACTGGTCCAGGATCCAGCTGCACGCCGCGAACGTCGCCCGCCCCACCATGTTCTGCCCCGCCGCGTCGCCCGTGTGGAAGTTGAAGCGCAGGAAGACGAACTTGTTGGAGAGGTAGTGGTCGATGTACTTGAGCTTGGCCACGCTGCTGGTGGCCTCGGCCTCGGCGGCGATCCGGGGCGTGTTCTGCTGCACCCACTCCACGAAGTCGCGCCCCTGCCGCGCGTCGTCGAAGACGAACACGGGGGCGCGCTGCATGGCGTCGCCCACCACCGTCGCCTTCACTCCGCCGTTGGCGTTCAGCAGCGCGATGCCGCGGTTGTAGCTGGCCACCAGCGTCCCCTCGGTGGTGGCCATGGGGATGATGAAGTCGCCCTGCGCGTGCTCGCCGTTCACCGTGAGCGGCCCCGCGAAGCCGATCGGCACCTGCGCCACGCCGGTGAAGTGCTCCACGTTCCCCTTGAGCAGGTGGGGATCGAAGGAGAAGCGCTTCACGTGGTCCAGCGATGAGCCGGTGAACTCCTCCACGAACGCCTGGCGCGAACGGATCGCCTCGGGCGAGTAGTCGTCGTTGCCGTCGCGGGGGATCTTCTTCACCGCCGGCAGCTGCTCGGCGATGGCGTCCTGCACGTTCAGCTTGAGCTTGCCGAAGGGCTTGGCGTCGAACACGATCTCGATGTCGTGCTTGCCCAGCGGGAGCGCGGGGCGCCGGGCCACCAGCGTCATGGTGCGCTTGAGGGGGAACGACAGCGGCTGGGCGGGGGTGATCTGGTGCGTCTGCACCACCTCGTCGTCCATCCGCACCTCCACGTCGTGCAGCGGGATCTCCTGCCCGTTGATGCGGATCCCCCGCAGGCCGGTGACGCTGGCGTCGCTCAGGCGGTTCTTGATGGAGAACTGGACCCCGTCGTCGCCGTTCTTGAGGCTGCCGAAGGTGTAGAGCTGCTTGAGCAAGAGGCTGGGGACGAACATCGGCGGCGCTCCTGGGCGACGGCGGGTGGCGGGAGATGGTTCGCTCGATGGACAAAACCGGCGCGCGCCGAAACCAGCCGGCCGGCCGCGCCCGGTAAAAGGGTGCGGCCAGCCGCGGTCTCGCCTGCGTGCTGCCGGATGTTGCGGGAGATGGTTCCGCCGCGCGCCCGCCGCCGCGCGCTATGCCGCCTGCGCGAACCTCACGCGGAGCCAGCCGTTGCGGACGTGGGCGCTCCCAAGTGTATAGTACGCAAGGAAGCGGGGCAACAGGTAGTTGCGGCGCTGGTTGGCCAGCTGGATCACCAGCTCGTCGCCCGCGTGGCGCGCGCTCACCTCGCCCTCGTGCGCGAACGGGAGGCGCAGCTCCAGCACGTACTCCTTCCCCTCCTGCTCCACCCGGTAGGTCTGCCCGCTGTACATCAGCCCGGTGGGATCGGCATCGCCGTAGATGCGCTGGCCGATCTCGCGCAGCAGGTCGAGCCCGAACACCTCGCGGCCGCTGTGCGGCACCTTCAGGATCGGCAGCGGCGCGAACGACGCGTCGATCTCGGCCAGGTGCTTCTTCTGCGCCTCCACGTAGAGCTTGAGCGCCTCGCCGACCCCCTCGTCGGGGAGCACGCGGTTCACGATCACCGCGTCCACGCCGTAGCCGTACAGCTGCAGATAGGTGTAGGCGCGCTTCGCCTCCTCGATCACCATCTTCTCGGGGTTCGCCACCAGGCGGATGGAGCAGACGTCGTTGTTCCCCATCACGTCCTGGATCGACTTCAGCTTGTCGAAGAGCCGGTTCAGCTCCTCGTACCCCTTGTCCAGCGGGATCCCCGTCGTCTTGCGCAGCGCGAAGCCGGCGGTCTTGATCGCGGTCTTCTGGAAGGGAAAGGCCTTCGACATCCACCACTGCGTGGCCTGGGGGAGCGTCAGCAGCGTCAGCGTTTCGCCCGTGGGCGCGCTGTCCACCACGATCACGTCGTAGTCGCCCGAACGATAGAACTGCTCCAGCCAGAGGAGGACCGAGCCCTCGTTCATCCCCGGGAGCGCGGCCATCTCCTCGGCGGCCACGGCGTCCACGCCCTGCCAGCGGAACACGGTGAGCATCAGCTCGCGCATGTTCCCCCAGTACTTCTTCATGCTGTAGTAAAGGTCGACTTCCTGCGCCCAGAGGTTGGGCGCGACCAGCTCGGGCTCGGGGCCGAGCGGCCGGTCCAGCGCGTCGGCCAGCGAGTGCGCGGGGTCGCTGGACAGCACCAGCGTGCGGTACCCCATCTCGGCGGCCCTGAGCGCCGTGGCCGCCGCGCAGGTGGTCTTCCCCACGCCGCCCTTGCCCGTGAACAGCAATATCCGTTTGGCCATCGCCTTCAATCCTCTCTCGATGGATCGCCGATCCGCCCCGGCGCGGGGACGTTGAACGCGCCGATGCCGCACCGCAGCAAATTTATGACACAATGCGTCAAATGAACAGGGTCCGGCTCCGCCGGGGCTTCCATTCAACCGTGATCGCCACGAAGGGCTCGCCACGTAGAGCACGGGTCCATGGTCACTCGTGCACCGCGCCGCGGGGCGCGGAGGCGAGCCAGCCGACCACGCCCAGCGCGGCCACGCACAGGTTGAAGGTGACGGGGGTGAAGGCGGCGGGGATGAAGCGGGGGGAGTGGATCATGATCCCCGGCGTGACCACCACCATCGCCAGGGTGGAAAGGAGGAAGAGCGCGCGCACGCGCCACGCCACCAGCAGGAACAGCGCGAACCCGACCTCCACCACCCCCACGATCTCCACCGTCCGCGCCGCGGATGCCGCGGAGAGCCCCGCGTCGCGCAGCAGCGCCGGCTCGTCGGGGTGATGGAAGAGGAGCTTGGGAACCAGGCCGTGCCAGAGATAGACGGCGGCGAGCGTGACGCGCGCCACCGCGTGCATGGCGGGGAGCCGGTCGAACGGCTGGTTCATGATCGTGGCGGGAAGCCGTGGGATGCGTGACGCGCCGGCTCGAACATCCACCACCGGAGAGCGGCCCGTCAAGCCGGGCGGGTGACGCGGCCGATGGTGGTCTCGGCAGGGTGTTCAGGGACCGGTGCGAAAAGCCGCCCAAACCTGGCGTATGCCCCGACTGCGGCCGTACTTGGCACACTCCCTGCTCCCCTTCCCCGGCACACGCGGCGCGACGGAAGTGGACGCGCCGCGTGGAGGAAACGAGGACCCACCGAGCAGACGATCATGAGCAGCACCCCGGCCGATCCTCGCGCCGAACGGCGGAACGCACGCGGCGACGAGGCGGAGCGCGGCACCTTCGCCCGGCGCATCGATTGCGACGGCGAGCGGGGGCCGATGCGGGCCGCCCCCACGCGCGGCGGCGGCCTGCGCGAGCCCGGCGCGTGGCGCGGCCCGCGGGACGAGCGCCGCTAGCGCGCCCCAACCGGGCACCCACCCGCCCACCCTTTCTCATGTCGACAACGCAGAACGAGTCCGCCGCCGGCGTGGCCGGCCACGACCCCGACGACGTCCGCATCGCGCGGCTGCGCGCGCTGCGGGGGCCCAACTTCTGGCGCTTGGCGCCCGTCATCGCCTGCGACCTGACGCTGGGCGCGCTCGAAGACGTCCCGACCACGCGGATCCCCGGGTTCAACGAGCGGCTGATGCAGCTCCTGCCCACGCTGCGCGAGCATCCGTGCTCCCGCGGCTCCGAGGGCGGCTTCGCGGCGCGTCTGGAAGAGGGGACGCACCTGCCGCA
>DASSME010000181.1:0-19700 GCA_035689035.1 Longimicrobium sp.
ATCGTAGGCGGAAAGGTCGCTCCTGCCCGACCCCACGTAGTCGAAGAGCACGACCCGGTAGTCGTCCTCGAAGGCGGGCGCCACGAAGCGCCACATGTTCTGGTCACACCCGAAGCCGTGCGCGAACAGCATCGGCCGCGCGCCGCGCCCGGAGACACGCACGTTGTTCCGGGCCAGTACGTCCTGGGCCATGTATCCCGAGCTTCGACAATGGTTTGACAAACCGCGAACCGGCTCGGGGAGATGCAAGCCGCGTGCGCCCGTCCGCTTTCCGCCGCGACGGGGATCACCGCGACGCCGGCGTTCGGTGGCGCGGCCGGCGATGCGGATGAGGGTCACACGGAAGAACGGAGCAGCGGAGAACTGCCAGGAAGTTCTCCGCTGCTCCGCTGCCCCCCGCTGCTCCGTGTGACCATTTGAGCGGGGCCGGCCCTACGCCCGCCCCTGGTCCGCGACGGAGTCATCGGCCAGCTCGTCGGTGCCGCCCTCGCCGCCGCGCGCGGGGAGCCAGAGGGTGAAGGTGCTCCCCTTCCCCACCTCGCTCTCCACCCCCAGGTCGCCGCCCATCCCGCGGGCCAGGTCGCGGCTGATGGCCAGCCCCAGCCCCACGCCCTGCTGGCTCTCGGCGGTGAGGTGGCGGTCCACCTGCACGAACGGGTCGAAGATGCGCTCCTGCTGCTCGGGGGCGATGCCGCGGCCGGTGTCGCGCACGCGGATGCGAACGCCGCCGCTGGCACGGTGGTAGCTCACCCGGATGCCGCCGCCGGGGTCGGTGAACTTGATGGCGTTGGTCACCAGGTTCAGCAGGATCTGCCGCGTCTTCTCGGCGTCGGCCCACACCGCCAGCCCGCTTTCGCCGCGGGCGGACTCGTAGGTGAGCCCGCGCTGCGCCACCTGCGGCGCCACCAGCACCTCCAGGTCGGCCAGCAGCTCGGGGACGGGCACCGGCTCCAGCTGGTAGCGCAGCTGCCCCGCCTCGATCCGCGCGAAGTTCAGGATGTCGTTGATCAGCGACAGCAGGTGCTGGCCGCTCCGGCGCATCCGCTCCACGTCGCGGCGCTGGCCGTCGGTCAGCTCGCCGTGCAGCCCCATCAGCATCAGGTCGGCGTAGCCGGCGATGGCGTTGAGCGGGGTGCGCAGCTCGTGGCTCATGTTGGCCAGGAACTCGGCCTTGGCGCGGTTGGCGGCCTCGGCCATCTCGCGCCCGCGCACCTGGTCGGTCACGTCGATCACCACCACCGCCAGGGCGTACACCCGGCCGGCGCGGTCGCGCAGCGGCTGGTAGGTGAAGTTGAGCACCGCCGCTTCGGGCTCGGCGTCGGCGCGGTAGCGGGCGGTCACGTGCATCTCGCGGGCGAGGAAGGGCTCGCCGGTCTCATACACCCGGTCCAGCAGCTCGAAGATCCCCTGTCCCTCGAGCTCGGGGATCGCCTCGCGCACGGACATCCCGGTCAGCTCGCGGCCGCCCAGCAGCCGGGTGTACGGCGGGTTGGCGAGGGTGAACACGTGCTCGGGCCCCTCGAGCACGGCGATCGGCACCGGCGCCTGCTCGAAGGTGCGGGTCAGGTGCTCGCGCGCGGCCGCCTCGGCCTGGCGCGCGGCCTCCACCGCCTCGCGGGCGTGCACCTGCGCGGTCACGTCGGCGGCCACGCTGGCGATGGCGTACACCTGGCCGGCCGTGTCGCGGATCGGCGCGTACCCCACGTCGTAGAAGTACTCCTCCAGCACGCCGTCGCGGTCGCGGTCCAGCATCACCCGGCGCTCGCGGGCGAACAAGGGGTCGCCGGTCTGGTACACGCGGTCCATCAGCGCGGGAAAGCCCTGCTCCTCGATCTCGGGGAAGGCCTCGCGGATGGTGCGCCCCAGGAGCACGCGCCCGCTCCCCGGGCTTTCGGCGTAGAGCGGGCTGACGATGGTGTAGACGTGCTCGGGGCCCTCCATCACCGCCACCGCCACGGGCGCCTGCTCCAGCACGTCGCGGAAGCGGGCCTCGCTGGCGCGCAGCCGGGCGTTGGCCTCGTCCAGCGCGGCGGCCTGGGTCTGCAGCTCGGCGGCGGTCTCCTCCAGCCGGGCGTTGGCGTCTTCCAGCTCGGCCTGCTGTTCGCCCAGCGCGCGGTTCTTCTCCTCGACCGCGGCGCGCGCCGCCTCCAGCTCCAGGTTGGCCTGGCGCATCTCCTCGTTGGCGATCTCCAGCTCCTCGGCCATCGCCTGGGCCTCTTCGTACTGGCGCTCCAGCTCGTCGGCCGCGGTCTGCGCCTCGTCGCGGGCGTCGCGCAGCTGCGCCTCGGCGGCGTTGCGCTCGGTCACGTCGAGCACGGTGCCGATCATGCGCACCGGGCGTCGCGACGGCCCGTCGCCCTCGAAGAGCATCACCCCCGACGAGGCGATCCAGCGCTCGCGCCCGTCGGGGTGCAGCATGCGGTACTCCACCCTCATCCGGCCGTCGCCCGCGGGGTCGGCGGCGGCCTGCAGCGCGGCCTGCACGGCGGGGAGGTCGGCCGGGTGCAGCCGCGACGACAGGATCTCCATCCGCTGCAGCGGCTCGCTCCCCCCGAAGGCGAACATCTCGCGGACGCGCGCGTCGAAGCTGGCGGCGTCGCTCTCGATCTCCCAGGTCCAGGTGCCCAGCCCGGCCGCGTCCAGCGCAAGCCGGTGGCGCGCCTCGCTCTCGGCGAGCCGCTCGGTGAGCCCGCGCGCCGCCACCTGGCCGCCCACGTCGAAGAGGGTGACGGTGACGCCGGCGGGCCGTCCGTCGTCGCCCGGCACGGGGCTGTAGCAGAGGGTGATGTAGACGTCGTCGGGCGGGAGGTGGGGCCCGCGGCGGTGCAGGCGGTAGAGCTGCTCCTCGAGGAACACCGTCTCGCCCGCGAGGACGCGCTGGTAGATCGGCGCGTTGAAGGCCCACGTCTCGGGCCAGCACTCGCGCGTGGGGACGGCCACCCCCCACGGGTGCTTGACGCCCAGGAAGGGGATGTAGCCGTCGTTGTAGACCTGGACCAGCTCCGGACCCCAGAGGACGATCCCCGGAAAGGTGGAGCCCAGGATGATCCCCACGGCGGTGCGCAGGCTCAACGGCCACGTCTCCACCGCCCCCAGCGGAGTGGCCGTCCAGTCCTTGGCGCGGCCGAGCGCGCGCATCTCTCCAGCGCCGGCGAACAGCGTCGCGGCGGCGTCTACTGCAACTTCGGGCATTCGCTCCTGTCGGCCGGTTCGCGGCCCGGCGTTCATGGACGCAGCGGATCTCAGGGGGCGGGAAAGTGGGGCGCCCGCGCGCTCCGCACAATCCGCCTCCACGTGGTCCGCGGGCACGTGGCGGGTTTCGTGCCGGGGAGAAAATCCGGGGCGATCGAACGCAGGGAGCGGGGCGGAATCGATTGTGGGACATGCGACTGAAGTCGCGGCGGTCGCGGCCACAACGGCACGCAGTCCGCCTGCGCGCCGCCTGCGCGGACTTCAACGGCGAAACCGCCACCCAATCGACGATGGCAAAAAAACGAGGCCCCGCGCATCCCGCGCGGGCCTCGTCGTCGCACTCAGCACTCAGCACTCAGCACTCAGCACTCAGCACTCAGCACTCAGCACTCAGCACTCAGCACTCCCCTCATCCCCGTCCGCGGTTCGCCCACGGGTCCTCGCTCTTCCAGGCGCGGTCGTGGGGGGAGTAGAGGAAGACCATGCCGCCGTTGCGGATGCGCGGGATCACGCTGCGCGCGCGCGAGGGAGAGACCGCGGGGCACCCTTCGCTGCGGCCGGCGCGGTCGCCGGTGACGTACGGCGCGCCGTGCACCACCACGCCGCGCTCGCGGGCGTGCGCGTTGAACCGCCCCGACACTCCGCGCAGCCGCAGGCCGATGGAGTTGTAGACGCGGCCGTTGGTGCGCCCGCTGAAGCTGTAGGTCTCCTGCGCCAGGAACAGGCCCAGCGAGGTGGCCTCGCTGCCGTGGCGGTTGCTGAAGCGCCGCGGCACCCCGCCGCGTGCAGCGCTCCCCCGCCCGTGCGCCACGTTGAACGGCCCCTCCACGATGCGCAGCTCGCTCATGTCGAACACATAGCCGCGCGGCGTCTCGGCATCGAGCCCGTAGTCCACGAAGTACAGGTACGGCTTGCGCACGTGCTCGGGGTGCGCCGCCTTGTAGTTGTAGTAGGCGCGGAAGGCCATGCGCAGCGCGTCGCGGTCGCTGGTGCGCACCCGGCTCCCCAGCCGCGCCAGCGCCCGCTGCACCCTCAACCCCTGCGCCCCCGTCTCCAGCCGCGCCGCGCCCAGCACCGCCCGCGACGTGCGCAGCACCGCCTCGGCGCGGCGCTCGGTGGTGCCGCGCCGCGTTTCGCCCGGGCGCGTTTCGGAGCGGCCGCGCGCCTGGCCGGTGCGGCGGCGCGGCGTGCTGTCGGGCGCCGCGTGGCCCGCGGCGGACGCGGAGAGGGCGCGCGGCGCCGGCGTGGCGTGGAGCGCGGCGGGCGCGGAGACGGCGCCCACGGAAAGCACCGCCCCGGCGGCGACGAACGCAAGCAGCTTGGGAGAGCGCATTTCTGCTTTCTCAGGCTGAACGGACGCATGGCGTGGCCGCCTGCGCCCGGTGGGCCGGAATTGGTTGGGAAGCCCTTGCGCGGCCCCGGGGGGATCGGCCTGCTACGGCCGACGGGTCAAGCGCAATACACAGCTGTGGTTGTGTGCAACGCATGATACGGACGGCGCCGCGATCTGTCAAACCTTCGTTTGATTAAGATTCGTCCAGAGGCGAGGGCGTGGGCGGCATGCGCACCCCGATACGGCAGGGAGATCCGCCCGACGCGACACGCTCTGCCGCCCAGCCGGGCGGCAGAGCGTCGTCGAATTCACGATTAGACGCCGGGAACCATGGCCGCTTCTACGGCTCGAGCTTGAACTCCACCGGCACGGTGATCTCGGCCGCGACCGGCTTTCCCTCGCGCTCCGCCGGGCGGAAGCGCATCCGCGCGGCCACCGTCCGGGCGGGATCGGTGAACAGCTCGTGGCTGGCGTGCGTCACCACGATGCTGTTGCGGTCCACCTTGCCGTCGGCGTTCACGCGCAGGCGGACCGTGGCCGTGCCTTCCACGTCGGCGTCGTGGAGCAGCGACGGGTAGTTCGCAGCCGCCGCGCGGTCCACGTCGGCCGGGTTCGCCAGCTCGGGCGGGAGCGTGGCGCCGGAATCGGCCGGCTGCGCGGCGGCCGGTGGTGCGGCGGCCGGCTGGGCGGTCTGCGCGCGGGAGACGGCGGGGTGGAGCACGGCGGCGGCCGCGGCGGCCGCGAAAAACCAGGCGAGACGGGTGCGTGACATGACGATGCGATTCGCTTCGTGGCAGAGAGGCCGGTCCGGGCGGCAGCGGGGCGATGACGGGACCGCAGGGCCATGGTTCAACCGGAGATCGGCTTGAAAATACGGTTGTAAACAGACGTTGTGGAGGCGGGCCCCGGCTGCTGCGAGCGACCACGGGCGTGCACACCGGGCCGCGCGCTGTTCACGCTGCCCTGCCCCGCCGCTTCTGGCGCGCCGCCTCGCGCAGATCACGCAGCTCGGCGTTGAAGCGCTCCAGCACGCGGCCGACGGTGATGGCGCGGGGTGCCGCGCCCGCGTCGGCACCCAGCTCGCCGGCCAGGGCGCGGCGCAGCGAGTGATCGTTCGCGTAGCCGGCTCCGCGCGCGGCGGAGGTGATGCTGCGGCCGGGCTGCTCCAGCAGCGCCGCTCCGAGCGCCATCCGCAGCCACATCAGCAGCCGCTTGGGCGCGGGGAGGGACTCGCGCGTGCACCAGTCCAGCAGCGTGCGCTCGCGGGCACCCACGCGCGCCGCCAAGCCGGCCGAGTTGCCGCCGTCCACCACCACCTCCGCGGCGGCGCGCACCAGCGTCAGCGCGTCCATCGACACCCGCCGCGAAAGCCCCGCCTCGATCCGCAGCTTCAACGGACGGGCGTGTGCCGCCCGCAAGCCGGCCATCAGCCGCTCGGCGGTCGGCTTCGGCCGCAGGTCCACCACCTCGCTGATCCCCGCGTCCCACAGCTCCGCCAGCAGGCCGGCGCGGTCGCCGGTCAGCTCCACCGCGGCGATCACGGGCACCACCCCCGCCCGGGCCACCAGCTCTTTCACCACCGCGACCGGCCATTCCTCGCCCGCGACCAGCACGGCGGCGTTCGGCAAAGCGGTGCGCAACAGGTCGTGCAGCTGCGCGGGCGTGTCCACCACGCACACCTGATACGGCTCCGGCAGCAGGAAAAATGGACGCAGGCCGGAAGTCCAGAGGATCAGACGGGCACGGCGGGCACCGATCCGCACCGGCATTGATCCTGGTCAGACGGTGTTTACAGGCATCGGCTCGCGGTGCTTCCGGACTTCCGCGAGGGCTTTCTCCGCTGTGGTGAGCATGTCGCACTCCCCACCAGCTTGGGCGCATTGCCGCGCCCATGACAGCGCGGTAAAAGCCCGATCCCATTCCTTCAGGTGAATTGCTCCAATCCCCATGTCTACCAACGTGGAAGCGCGTTCCCGTTCGACGGTCGAGTCTTGAACGCTCTTCCATGCTTCGGTCCAGTAACGTTCGAACCGGTCACGGTCAGCGTTGCCGCCGGACGAACGAACCAGGGAGGCAAGCACACGCACCCGCTCGGACGGAAGCGTGAAATGGGGCAGCACTGCCTCGTATGCGGCTATGGCACGTTCGAACGAACGCTGCCCTGAGAAGATCAATGCCAGGTCATGCTTCAGCTTCCATGTGTTCGGGTGGCTGGTGCCGTAACGCCGGAGCGCGAGCAACCCATACTTCTCCGCATCCGCAAAGCGCTCCATGCACGCGGAGACGAACGCGAGGTCATGAAGGATTTCCCCTTCCAGCGATCGCAAGCGGTAGCGCGTGGCGAGGCGATGAGCGTGGCGAAAATGCTCCCGTCCAGTGGCATAGTCGCCCTGTAGGACGTGGAGATTACCGATTGAATTGCGGGCCAGCGTTTCCACATGCCGATCCTTGATCCGAACAGCGACACGTACGGCGCGATGAAACCAGTATTCCGCCTGCGGATGGTGCGACCACTGGCGGTGCAGCCGTCCGGCGAGCCAGGCGAACCGCGGGTTCCACGGCACCACGGCGGCGGCGGCCTCGCTCCACGGCAGCGCGGACTGCCGCGCCCCACGCGCGACGGCGCAGTCGCCGACCTCCACGCACGCCAGCGCCACGGCAATCGGGTCGATGCGCTTCTTCCCGAGCCGGCGCGCCAGCAGCACCAGCGCCCGGGACAGGTCCCGCGGGAGCGAGGCTTCGGCCACGTCACGCTCCAGCCCGCGGGCTTCGGCCGCGTCGAAGAGGGTGGGCTCCCGCTCGCGCCGGCACCACGACCAGACCAGGACGTGCGCCGTTCCCATGTACAGCGCCTCGCGGTGGTCGAGCTCGCCGAAGAAGGTGCGGGCCGGCGGCTCCGACCGCGGTACCTCAACCGGGTACAGGTCCGGAAGCGACGCGGGAGCGCGAGACGGGCGGCCAGGTTTGCGCTGCATGATGGTGGTGGCGGTCATCGGACGGACGCGCCGGCCGCGTGCGGCCGAAGAAGTACGCATCGTATCCGGGTCCGGTGAGCCAGTCCACGGCGGGAAATGAGGGTGGGGGAAAGATGGCGGGCGGACCAGGGTGCGAGACGCCGCCCGCGTGCCCGCGAGCGGCGGACGAGGCCTCACCCGCCGAAGACGCCGCAACCGCGCCGGGGCCCGTGACCGGGGGAGGGATGCGAACCAGGGCGCGGAGCGATTACCTTGCGGGCAGAAACGCGACGAACGCCCGCTCACGCCGCACATCACCCACCGGAGGCAACGGTTTGATTCGCACCATCTGGACTACGCTGGTGGCGCTCGTGGCGCTGCTGTGGTGGGGGCCGGCCGTGCTGTGGCAGGCGCGGCGCGGGCGCAAGGACGCGGCGTGGTACGTGACGGTCACCCGCCGCTGGGCGCGCTCGGTGATCTGGGCCAGCGGCTGCCCACTGGTGGTGCACGGCCGCCAGAACGTGCGCGAGGGGATCCCGCAGGTGATCGCGTCCAACCACATCTCCTGGTTCGACGTGTTCGCGCTGGCCTCGGTGATCGAGGTGAACTACCACTTCGTCGCCAAGAAGGAGCTGATGGGCATCCCCCTCTTCGGCCGGGCGATGGAGGGCGCGGGGCACATCACCATCGACCGCAGCAACCGCGAGCGGGCGATCGAGAGCCTGCGCGCCGCGGGCGAAAAGATCCGGCGCAGCCCCGGCGCGGTGGTCATCTTTCCCGAAGGCACCCGCTCACGCACGGGCGCGCTGATGCCGTTCAAGAAGGGCGCGTTCATGCTGGCGGGCGAAAGCGGGGTGGCGATCGTGCCCACGGCCATCACCGGCAGCTACCACATCATGCGCAAGGGGAGCTGGCGCATCAGCCCGCGCCCGATCCACATCCACTTCCTGGAGCCGATCCCCGCGGCCCAGGTCACCGCCCTGGCCGCCGCCGGCGCCGACCCGCTGATGGACGCCGTCCGCTCGCGCATCGCCGCCGTCGTCGGCGAAGGGGAGCCCCTGGCGACGTAGAACACCTCCGCGCGCCGGCTCCCGAAAGAACCAGCGCGCGGATCGAAAGGCCGCCACGAGCTCACGCGTGTCCTACAGCCGGGCCCCCTTCCCGAACTCCCGGATGCGCTCGGTGAGCCGGTACACGCCGGTCGACGGGTTCCCGTCCGCCCGCCCCGCGCCGGCCAGCCGCCGCCCGAGCGACTCCGCCCGCCTCGCCGCGTCCGCGTACCCGGCCGCGAAATCGTCGAAGCGCAGGTGCTTGTCGTAACCCGGCAGGTGCTTGCGCAGGAGCCGGCCGGCCTGCGCCGCGGTCACGTGCGCCGCGTGGTCGGCCAGGTGCAGCAGCAGCCACAGCTCGAAGCAGGGGTTCGACACCGCCAGGTGCACCGCCTCGCGCTCGGCGAGCAGGCGCGCGGCGTCGGCGCGGGCGTGCTCGTCCACGTCGAACACGCACCACACCTCGTCATAGGCCAGGTTCGGGTCACGGCTCCTGCGTGCCTGGGCCGCGGCCTCGGCGCGCAGCGCCACCGCGCGCTCCACCAGCGCGCGCGGGTCGCCGCCGGGGCTCTTCACCACCACTCGCACGGTGCTGGCGCCGTGCACGTGGCGAAAGCCGTCGAAGTACTGCGGCTCCGTCACCTGGCCCTCGCACACCACGAGCATCAGCGGCAGCGGATCGCGGAACGCCGCCCGCCGGCGCAGCGGGCGGTCCCGGTCGCCGCGAGCGTCACGCCGCGCCATCAGCTTCCGGCTCCCCGTGGCGGCGCCAGCGGGCCGAGCGACGGCACCGCGCCGTACCGCCCCTGCAGGTAGCCGCGCTCCAGGTTCTCGTACTTGCGCGCCCGGAAGTCGGTGAGGGGAAACAGGTGCGTGGCCCCGTCGCCGCCCTTCTCGGTGAACCACACCTGGTCGCGCCGCAGGATGCCCGCGTCGAGCAGGTTGGTGTCGTGCGTGTTGAAGACCAGCTGCGCGTTGCGCGGGTTGGCGACCGGATCGTTGAAGGTGCGCACGATGTGGGTGGACAGGTGCGGGTGCAGGCTCCGGTCCAGCTCGTCGACCACCAGCGTGCCCCCCGACGACAGCACGTCGACGATGGCTCCCGCCAGCCCGAACAGCGCGCGCGTCCCCGCGGACTCGTCGGAGAACGGCAGGGCGACCTCGCCGCCCTCCCCGGTGCGGTGAAGCAGCCGGATGTCGCGCAGGTTCCCGTCGCCGAACAGCCCCGCCACCGCCCCGAACAACCGCGACATCGTGGGGCCGCCCTCGTCCTCGGTAAGCTCGAGCCCGCTGATCCCCAGGTCGGCGGTCTTCAAGAGCTGGAACACGTTCTCGCGGTACGCCGCGTCGCGGCAGCGCTGGCTTACGAGCATCGCCAGCGCTCCGCGCGTCCAGTCTCCCACCACGAGCAGCTGCTGGGCGAACCACTGGTGCACCGGCGACAGCATCTCGTGGTTGTTCTGCGCCGCCGCCGACAGGAACAGGCTGTTGGGCCGCGTCAGCGCGCCGATGGCGCGGTTCTCACCGGAAAGGAGCCGGCTGAACGCGAACTCCTCGTCGCGGTCGGCATCACGGGTGAACCACTCCTGCCGGCGCCCCTTGGGCCAGGCGAACAGCCACTCCTCGCGAACCCGCAGGCTGTCGGCCACGAACCCGTACTCGTAGCGGACCCCGTCGAGGAGGAGGTCGACGGCGAACGTGGAGGGAGCATCGGCGCAGGCCGGATCGAAGGCGAACGGCACCCGCCGCACCCCGGCCTGCGGCTCCCAGCGAGTCTGCGAGTCCCTCACGGCCGCCTGCATGAAGCCGATCGCCTCGACCAGCGTGGACTTCCCGGACGCGTTCGCGCCGTAGGCCCCGGCCACGCGCAGGAGCTCCAGGTCGTACTGCGGCACCCGCACGAGCGACTCCTCGTGCTCGCTGAACGCCGACGCGACGAGCGAAAGCTCCTGCTCGTCCTTGATCGCCCTGAAGTTCTCAGCCCTGAAGCGCATGAGCATCGCCACCCCTCCCGCATGAGCCGTGGCTGCATTTTACTGCCGCATCGTGCAGCTTTCCCGCATTTTCCCCTTCGAAAATACATCCCCCCGCCCTTTTGTTCAAGTGTCTCCCTCGCCCCCTCGACGAGACTCCCGCGTCGCACGCTCCCCGAGGCACGCTCCCTGCCCCGTGGCGCGAGGATGCGACGGATCATCCCGATGATGTCCCTGCTGGCGGCCGCGCTGGCGGGGTGTGGCGACGGCGGCGAGCGCGTGTCGATCCGCGGTGACTTCGCCGATACGGCGGCGGTGCCCACCTCGGTCTTCGCGGTGGAGGCGGGGCGCGACGTGGAAGTGCGGCGTGGCGCCTTCGACCTGCGCGACCTGAGCGCCGGCCCCGTCACGCTGCGGCTGGTGCGTGGCGTGGACACGGTCGGAAGCGTGATGCTGCAGAACGTGCCCGCCGGCACCCGCCTGGAGCTTCGCGGCCTGCGCACCGACGGCCCCACGCGCCGCGCCTTCCCCCGCGCGCTCGGGCTGGAGGGCCCGCCTCTGCTGCTGGTGAACGGCATCCGCATGGCCGGCGACGACGCGGTCCCGGCGGACGTGGACGCGCGCGGCACCGTGCTCACCGCGTCGGAAGACGGTGCCGCGCTGCTGGTGCGCCCCGCTGACGCGGCGCTCCCCGACCTGCGCGTGGTGGTGGGCCTGGGCACCGAGACGATGACCCCCGACAGCACGCCCGTCGAGCCGACGACGATCGGCCGGGGTGACTCGGTGCGCGTGGAGGGGAAGCCGGACGGCGGGTTCGTGGTAGCCACCCGGCTCACCGTCTACCGCCACGGCGCGGCGCGTGTCGCGGTGGCCCCGCTCGCCGAACCGTCCGCCGGCGCCGAGGCGGGCGGTGGCGCCGAGCGATCGTCCGGGCGCGGCTCCGGCGAAACAGCCGTCTCCGCGCCGGCGCGGTCCGCCGCCGCGAGCGTGCCGGTGCGGGTGCCGCGCGGGGTGCGCGCGCGCGTGAGCCCGGCCGGGCACGGGCGCGGCGGCAGCCACGGCCGCGGGGGAGGCGGCGGGCGGGGGCACGGCAAGAAAGGATAGGCCGCTCCCTCCCGGCGCCCCGCCCCGCGCGTTATCTTTCCCGCTCGTCAAGGCCCCACCGCTCCACGCCCCCGTTTCAACTGCCGACCACGCCGTGGCCGACACGCACGCTCGCTCGCAGCGCCGGCGCGCCGAACGCAAGGCCGCCGCCTCGCCGCCCCCCGCCCGTCCGTCGGGGCCGGGGCTCTTCGACCGGCTCACCACGGCGGCGCCCTGGAAGCTGGCGCTCGCCTTTGCGCTGCTGCACGCGGTGCTGGCGGTGATGGCGTTCAACCCCACGCCGTACGTGGGGGGCGACAACGCCACCTACATGGCGCTGGCCCAGGCGCTGGCCGAAAAGCACCGCTACATCGAGCTGTGGGACCCGGCCATGCGGCCACACACGCAGTATCCGCCGCTCTGGCCGGCGTTCCTGGCGGTGCTGTGGACGCTGGGGCTGCGCGGGTGGATGGTGATGAAGGTGGTGGTGCTGCTCTGCTCGGCGGCGGCGGTGGCGCTCAGCTACCTGTGGCTGAGGCGCACCTCCACCCCGGGGATCGCCTTCGGCGCGGCGCTGGTGCTGGCGTTCGCGCCCGGGGTGCTGGACCTGAGCCACTGGGAGCTGTCCGACCAGCCCGCGTGGGTGCTCACCATGCTGGCGTTCTGGGCCAGCACGCACCTGGCCGGCGCGCCCGAGCGCGAGCGCGACGTGGTGGACCGGCGGCACGGGCTCTGGCTGGGGGTGTTCGTGGCCGGCGTGGTGCTGGGGAACTTCGTGCGCGCGGCGGGGCTGCCGCTGGTGGTGGCGGCCGCCGCCTGGCTGGTGCTGCGCCGGCAGCGGCGCAACCTGGCCGTGCTGGCGGCCGCCTTCCTTCCGCCGGCGTTCCTGTGGTGGCTGTGGGGGCACGTGAACGGCGCACCCGGCTACACCAGCTTCCTGCTGTACGTGGACCCGTACGTCCCCGCGCTGGGCAAGGTGGGCGTGGGCGGAATGCTCGAGCGGCTGCTGACCAACGCGGGCCGCTACACGGGGATGCACATGAACGTGGTGTTCTTCTGGAGCGACGCGTTCAAGAGCATGGTGACCGTGCCGCTGGCGCTGCTGGCGGTGGCGGGGTGGGTGCGGCGGCTGAAGAAGCCGGGGCTGGTGGAGGTGTGGGTGCCGCTGTACGTGGCGCTGCTGCTGGTGTGGCCGCCCACCTGGTCGGGCGAGCGCTTCCTCCTTCCCCTGGCGCCGGTGCTGCTCTGCTACGCCGGCGAGGCGCTGCGCGACGCGGCGGCCGTGCCGGGCGTGCCCGCGCTGGCGCGGGTGGTGCCCGCCACGGCGGCGGCGCTGCTGCTGATCCTGGCGATCCCCGGAACCGAGCGGGTGGTGGCCGTGGGGCACGAGTGCACGGCCATGATGGCCGCGGGCGAGACCATCCCCTGCATGAACGACGAGTACCACGACTTCCTGAAGCTGGCCGAGATCACGCGCGGCAAGCTGCCGCCCGGCTCGGTGGCGCTCTCGCGCAAGGCCACCTTCTGGTACGCGCTGTCAGGCTACCAGAGCCGCACCTACCCGCTCAGCGCCGATCCCGACACCTTCTTCGCGTTCGCGCGGCGGTCGGGGGCGCAGTACGTGGTGTTCGACAACATCCGCGACCTGGCGCCACGCTACCTGCACCCCGTGCTGGCGGCGCGTCAGAAGGATTTCTGCGTGGTGGACCCGGGGCTGCACCTGCCCAACGCCACGCTGCTGCGCATCGACCCCGGCCCGCCGCCGCCCCCCGGCACGCCCGACAACGTGTTCCGCCTCTGCCGCCCCGTGCCGCAGTGGGGCGCGCCGCCGCCGAGATGACGAGGACCTGGAATCGAACGAAAGAAGCCTCACCGCGCGGTGAGGCTTTCTTTCGTTGCGTCCAGGCCGATCATGGTTCAGCCGTCATCCTTCATGCCTGATCCGCAGTACGATCTTTGACAGACATCGCTGAAAGAGTCTCACGGAGAAACGGAGAACTGCGATGAAGTTCTCCGTCCCTCCGTTCAGCAGAGTTGGTAATGCCACTGAATTCCCGGATTCAGCAGCGTAGAACTGCACGCGAATCCATCGCAGTTCTCCGCTGCTCCGTTGCACTCCGTTCCTCCGTGTGACGCCTTTGGCGGTGCAGGTGCAACCAGTGTATCCGCGGATTCGGTATAACGCCACCGAATTCCGGGTTCGGTTCGTGAGGAAGCAGTTCAGCCGGATGCGGTATCCACGGTCACCCCCGCGCGCTCCCCATTCCTGTCGACCCGCGAGGCCGCATCATCCGCCGCGGCATCGTCTGGGGCGGCATCGGAGTGGCGGAGCAGGCGTGCGGGGTAGACCAGCTCCAGCAGGGGCGAGGTCATGAAGGTGGTGGCCAGCGCCATCAGCACCATCATCGCGAACACGGCGGGGCTGATCACCCCGATGTCCAGGCCGATGTTCAGGATCACCAGCTCCATCAGCCCGCGCGTGTTCATCAGCGCGCCGATGGCCGCAGCCTCGCGCGTGTTCATCCCCGTGAGCCGCGCCGCCACCGCGCTTCCGCCGAACTTGCCCGCCACCGCCACCAGCACGATCAGCCCGCAAAAGCCCCACATCTGCGCCCCCTCCACCAGCCCGATGCGCGTGCGCAGCCCGGTGAAGGCGAAGAAGAGCGGGAGGAGGAGCACCACGGTCACGTCCTCGAGCTTGCCGGTGAGCGCGTGGACGAAGCCCTCGTCCTTGGGCATCACCGCGCCGGCCAGGAAGGCGCCGAACAGCGCGTGCACCCCCAGCGCCTCGGTGGTCCACGCCGAGGCGAGCGCCACCAGCAGGATCAGGCCCAGCATGTCCTGCGTCACCCGGCCGTTGTGGCGGTAGCGCCGCTCCAGCAGCGCCAGCGCGCGGCGAACCAGCAACACCATCGCGGCCACGTAGACGGCCGAGCCGGCCACCGTCATCCACGGCGGCAGCCCGTGGCCGCCGGCGCGCACGATGGTGACCACCACCGCCAGGATGCACCACGCCGTCACGTCGTCCACGGCGGCGCAGGCGATGGCCACGGAGCCCACGCGCGTGCGCATCAGCCCGCGCTCGGTCAGGATGCGCGCCAGCACGGGGAAGGCGGTCACGCTCATGGCCGCGCCCATGAACAGCGCGAAGCCGGTGAAGGTGACCGACGCGTCCGAGAGCCGCGGGTACAGGTGCAGCGACAGCAGCGAGCCCAGGAAGAAGGGGACCACGATGCTGGCGTGGCTGGTGACCACGGCGGTGTGGCCCCGCCCGCGCAGCAGCCGGGGGTTGAGCTCCAGCCCCACCAGGAACATGAACACCAGCAGCCCCACCTGGCTGATGGAGTGCAGGAAGCCGAGCGAAGCCGCCGGAAAGAGCCGCGCGGAGAGCCCCGGCGCCACCATCCCCAGGAACGACGGTCCCAGGAGGATGCCGGCCACCATCTCGCCCATCACCTGCGGCTGGCGGATGTGGCGGAAGAGCAGCCCCACCACGCGCGCGGCGATCACCACCACGGCGATCTGCACCAGCAGGAGGCCGAGGTCCGGCATCAGCGGCCCTCCCGGGCGGCCTGCGTGGCCGCGAATCGCACCGGCGCGCAGCCGGGCTCGTCCGCGCGCCAGGTGCCCCACATCCGCATCGGCCGGGCGGCGGTGTCCACGCGCACGTCCAGCCGCACCGCGCCCGCCACGCACGGGCCCGCCGCGTCCATCCGCACCGCGCCGCGCGCCGCGGTCAGCGAATCGCCGGCGAAGCGGCCGCGCAGGGCACGGGGGCCCACCACCACCTCCACGTGCTCGCCCGACTGCACCACGGAGAAGGCGCTCACGGTGTCCCCCGCGTCCAGGGCGAGCGCCATCCCCTCCACGCGCCACTCGCCGGCCAGGTGCGGCGGCGCGTGCAGCCGGTTGCCGGCGCGCAGGATGGCGGCGAGCCCCGCGGCCGGGACTCCCACCAGGAGAAAGTAGACGGCGACGTTCTTCATTCCGGATCCGGTGGATCAGGCCCGCGGCCGCGCCGGACGGCGCCGCGGCAGGTCGGCAACAAAAACTCCGCCCGGCGGTACACGAGGCGGAGCACAGGGCCGCGCAGCCGTCCGGCCGCGCGAGCGACGGAATCTACCGGGTGCGAAAACGGCCTGCAACGGGACGAACGGTGCGCAGGCCCTTCGGCTGCGCGGGTACGGACCGGCGTGACTCGCGGCGCGCGGACCCGCGGCCCGGCCCGTGCAATCGATTCTCGGGTATCCACCCGACCTGTCACGGAGGTGATCCCCTGGCCGCGCCGTCCACGGTGCACACGGCAGCCCACGATCCGCTCCCCGGCGCGGGGCCCGCGCCGGCGTGGCGCGCGCTGCTCGTGTTTTCGCTGCTGGCGCTCGCGCTGGCGCCGTTCGCCTTCGAGTGGCGCACCCGCAACCTGCAGACGCGCATCCAGGACGACCTGGAGCCGCTGCGTGCGCTGGTGGGGCGCATCGAGATGAGCGAGAGCGAGCAGGTGGGCGCCATCCGCGGCTACCAGCTGTACGGCGAGGCCGTCTTCCTGCGGCGGCTGCAGGCGGCCACCGCGCGCGAAGAGGCGCAGTACGACAGCGCCGTGCGGATGGCGGCGCCGCTGGACCCCGCGGTGGGCCAGCGGCTGCGCGAGATGCGCCGGCTGGGCGACGTGTGGCGCCGGCCGCACCGCGAGCTGCTGGCGGGCCGCGCCGGCCCCGCCGAGCTCCGCCGCCACTTCATGCGGCAGGAGCAGCTCTACCGCGCCGTGCTGACGGCCGGCGAGCACGTGGACGGCGAGATCCGCCGCATCGAGCAGCGGCTGATCGACCGCATGGAGCGTGAGGAGGTGGTCGCGCAGGTCCTGGGGGTCATCCTGGCGATCGCGGGGCTCGCGGCCGCCGTCGCCGTCGTGCGGCTGGGGCAGAAGCAGCGCGCGCTCGCCGAAGAGGCGCGGCGCCTGGCGCGCGAGGAGGCGGCGCTCCGGCGCGCCACCGGCGCCGTGTCGGCCGGGAGCACCACGGACGAGGTGATCACCGCCATCGCCGAGAACGCGATCCGGGCCACCGACGCCGAGAGCGCCTTCGTGGAGCGGATCGACGCCAGGCGCGGCGAGGTGGCCGTCGTCGCCGCCGCCGGGGCGCACCCCCCGCCGCTGGACGCGCGCATCCCCTACGACGGCTCGTTCGCGCAGCAGGTGATCGAGTGCGGACACCCGCAGGCGATCGACGATCTTTCGCGCGCCGACCGGCCGGTGCCGGGCGAGCTGGCCCAGCTCTGCGCCGGCTGCCCCGCGCTGGTGGTGCCGCTGGCCGACGGCGGCGAGGCGATCGGCGCGCTGGTGCTGGTGCGGGCGACGCGCGGCCACGCCTTCACCGCCGACGAGGTGGCGCGCGCGCAGGCCTTCGCCGACCTGGCCACCGTGGCGCTGCGCCGCGTGCACCTGATGGAAGAGGCGCAGCAGCGGCGCGCCGAGCTGGAGCGGATCACCGAGGGCCGCGTGCGGCTGCTGCGCGGCTTCAGCCACGACGTGAAGAACCCGCTCGGCGCGGCGGACGGGCACGCGTCGCTGCTGGAGATGGGGGTGCTGGGCGAGCTGCAGCCCCGCCAGCTGGAGAGCGTGGGCCGCATCCGCGCGTCCATCCGCAGCGCGCTGGAGCTGATCGGCGACCTGCTGGAGCTGGCGCGCGCCGAGGCCGGGCAGATCGAGGTGCAGCGCCGCCCCGTGGACGTGCGCGACGTGGCGCGCGAGATCGTGGCCGAGTACCACGCGCAGGCCGCCGCCCGCGGCCTGGAGCTGGGGGTGGAGCTCCCGCCCGAGATGCCTGTGGTGGTGACCGACGTGGTGCGCGCGCGCCAGGTGCTGGGCAACCTGATCTCGAACGCGGTCAAGTACACGCCCAAGGGGACCGTGACCGTGCGCGTGGACCTGCGCGGCCACGACGGCGACGGCAACGGGAAGGGGCCGCCGCGGCGCGGGCGGTGGGTGGCGGTGGACGTGGCCGACACCGGCCCGGGGATCCCGCGCGAGCAGCACGGCGAGATCTTCCGCGAGTTCGGGCGGCTGACGCCCAGCGCGGCGCGCGGCTTCGGGCTGGGCCTGGCGATCAGCCAGCGCGTGGCGGCGGCGCTGGGCGGGTGCATCACCGTGGACAGCGAGGTGGGCCGCGGGAGCACCTTCACGCTCTGGCTGCCGGCGGACGAGGTGGCGTCGCGGGAAACGGGTGCGTGATCCCCGCTCCGGGAATTCGGTCGTCCCACCGGCGCAGCGGATGGGGTCACACGGAGCAGCGGAGTGCAACGGAGCAGCGGAGAACGGCGGGAGGTGTTGCGGTTCTCCGCTGCTCCGCTCGTCTCCGCTGCTCCGTGTGACCGCTCTTCAGCCGTGTGCTCCACCCATCATCATGGAGCGAGACGATTCCCCTCCGGCGCCGCGCGGGTGCCGGTCCACGTCGCGCGGCGCATCATCCATCCCCTGGTCCTTGCCGGTGAGGACGTGGGGCGCGAGGATGCACCCGCTCACCGCGCTCCCATCTCCATCTCACCCCATCTCCTTCCCCGCCCCATGCTCCGTACGCTGACTCTTGCCCTGGCGCTCTCGCTCGCGCCGGCGGCGTCGTTCGCGCAGGCGACGCCCACCGTGGACAGCACCGCGGCCGCCGCCACGCCGGCGCGCCGTGCCATTGCACCGGCTTCCGCGGCGGCGCGGCCCGCCGCCGCGTCTCCGGCGGACACGGGGGCGGTGCCGGTGCCGAGGGCTTCGGAGAAGGCGGTGCGCTACTTCCGCGGCAGCAACGTGCTGTGGGTGGTGGGGATCCTGTGGTCGATCCTGCTGCCGTGCGTGGCGCTCTTCACCGGGCTCTCGGCGCGCATCCGCGACTTCTCGCGGCGGATCGGGCGGCGCTGGTACTTCACGGTGGTGATCTACGGGATCGTGATCACGCTGTTGGCCTGGGTGGTGGAGCTGCCGCTGGCGTACTACACCGACTTCGTGCGCGAACACGCGTACGGCCTGTCGAACCAGACGTTCGGGAAGTGGTTCGGCGACACGGTGAAGGGGCTGCTGATCGGGGTGGTCCTGGTCCCGCTCCTCCTCTGGATCCCCTACCTGCTGCTGAAGAAGAGCCCGCGGCGGTGGTGGCTGTGGTCGGCGCTGGTGGCGATCCCGCTGCTGGTGCTCACGCAGTTCGTGACGCCGATCTGGATCGACCCGCTGTTCAACAAGTTCGGGCCGATGCAGGACGAGCGGCTCGAGGCGCAGATCCTGGCCGAGGCGCGGCGCGCCGGGATCGAGGGCGGGCGTGTGTACCAGGTGGACAAGAGCGTGGACACCGAGGCGGTGAACGCGTACGTGACGGGCTTCGGCGGCAGCAAGCGGATCGTGTTGTGGGACACCATCCTGCGCAAGCTGAACGACCGCGAGCTGCTGTTCGTGATGGGCCACGAGATGGGGCACTACGTGCTGCACCACGTGCTCTACAACCTGGCGCTTGCCACGCTGCTGATCCTGGTGGCGTGCTACGCCGTGCACCGCCTGGCCGGGTGGTTCATCGCACGCTGGAAGGACCGCTTCGGCTTCGACCGGCTGGACGACGTGGCCAGCTACCCGCTGCTGGGGCTGATCATCACCCTGGTGTCGCTGGTGATCACACCGTTCCCGCTGGCGTTCTCGCGCTATGCCGAGCACGAGGCCGACCGCTTCGGGCTGGAGCTGACGCGCGACAACCACAACGCCGCCACCGCCTTCGCCAAGCTGCAGACCGAGAACCTGGCCGTGCCCTACCACGGCACCCTCTACAAGCTCTGGCACGACAGCCACCCGCCGATCGGCGAGCGCATCGACTTCATCAACTCCTACAAGCCCTGGGCGCAGGGGAAGCCGCTGAAGTACGGCGACCAGTTCCGCGACGCGCCGGCACCCGCGCCGTCCCCGTCCCAGCCGCGGAATCGCGCGCCCTGAGGATCGGGAGCGCGAGCCACACTAGCCGGAAGTTCCGCATGAAGCAGAGCGGATTACTGCTTGTGGTGCTTTGAGTTAAGCAAGAGAGCAGGGTTCCTCGTACTGGGTACAGGCTAGCGCCAGCGCACCTCCAGGAGCTGAAAGGCGCGCTCCTGGAGCGCG
>DASSME010000182.1:0-8593 GCA_035689035.1 Longimicrobium sp.
CGTTGCAGCGAATTCATTCGCCCCCGGCATCCCGCGCCGAAGCCGTTTCCTACCCCCGCTCCACCTCGTATCCCATCGCCGTCAGCCTGGCGGCGATCTCCTCCACGTGGTCGCGGCCGCGGGTCTCGAGGGTCAGGGCGATCTCGGCCTCGGTGACCCACACCTCGCCGCCGCTGCGGCGGTGCTCCAGGCTCACGATGTTGGCGCCGCCCTCGCCCAGCGCCGCGGTGAGGGTGGCCAGCGCGCCCGGACGGTCCTTCACCCGCACGTTCAGGTGCGCCATCCGCCCGTCCTTCACCAGCCCGCGGTCGATGATGCGCGAGATCAGCGTCACGTCCACGTTCCCGCCGGAGAGGAGCATCACCACGTTCTTTCCCACCAGCCCGCCCAGGTGCCCGTACACGGAGGCCGCCACCGACACCGCCGCCGCCGGCTCGGCCACCGTCTTCTCGCGCTCCAGCAGCAGCAGCACCGCGCTGGCGATCTCCTCCTCGTCCACCGCCACCAGCTCGTCCACGTAGCGCTCGATCAGCCCGAAGGTGTGCTCGCCGATGCGGCGCACCGCGATCCCGTCGGCGATCGTCTCGGCGGGGGGGATGGTGACCAGCCGGTGCGCCTCGCGGGCCCGCAGCGCGGCGGGGAGGGCGCTGGACTCCACCCCCACCACGCGCACCTGGGGGCGGATCTCCTTGATCGCCGTCGCGATCCCGCCGATCAATCCGCCGCCGCCCACGGGGACGACCACCACGTCCATCTCGGGGCACTGCTCCAGCAGCTCCAGCCCGATCGTCCCCTGCCCGGCGATCACGGTCTCCATGTCGAAGGGGTGGATCAGCACCTGCCCCTCGTCGGCCCGGATGCGCAGGGCCTCGGCCATCGCCTCGTCGTAGACGCTGCCGTGCAGCACCACGCGGGCGCCGTAGCGCTCGGTGTTGCTCACCTTGATCAGCGGGGTGCGCTCGGGCATCACGATGGTGGCGGGGATCCCCAGCCGCCGCGCGTGGAACGCCACCCCCTGCGCGTGGTTCCCCGCGCTGGCCGCGATGACGCCGGCGCGCCGCTCGTCGTCAGAGAGCGAGAGCATGGAGTTCAGCGCGCCCCGCTCCTTGAAGCTGCCGGTGCGCTGCAGGTTCTCGAGCTTGAAGAACGCCTTTCCCCCGAACATCTCGCCGAACGCCTCGGACGGGGTGCAGGGGGTCAGCACCAGCCGGTCGCGGATGCGCTCGCGCGCGGCGCGGATGTCGTCCAGGGTCGGCATCGGGGAAAGGAAGCACGGTGAACGGAGGAAACGTTGCCGGATCGTACGCGACGTGATAACCTCTCCGCTCGCGGCGGGCAAGGAGCCGCGCGAACCCCCAGATCCACCGCACCGGGCAGGGTTTGACCGACGCTCGCATCGCCGCGCTGGAAGCCGCCCTGGCCTCGCGCCCGCCGCTCCGCGCGCCCGACGCGCCGGGGCAGGCCCGCGCCGCCGTGGCGCTGCTGCTGCGCGTGCGCGAGGGGCGGGTGGAGCTGCTGCTGATCCACCGCGCCGAGCGCGAGGGCGACCCCTGGTCGGGGCACATGGCGCTCCCCGGCGGCCGCTGGCAGCGCGACGACGCGGACCTGGTCGCCACCGCCGCGCGCGAAACGCGCGAGGAGGTGGGGATCGACGTGGCGTCCGGGCGGCTGCTGGGCGAGCTGGACGCGCTGGCGCCGCGCTCGGCGCGCATCCCCAGCATCGCGGTGTCGCCCTTCGTTTTCCACGTGCCCGCCGGCGTGGAGCCGAAGCCGAACCACGAGGTGCAGCTGGCGCTCTGGATCGCCGTGGAGGACCTGCTGCGCCCCGACGCGGTGACCGAGTACCTGCACGACCTGGCCGACGGGAACACCCTCGCCTTCCCCGCGTTCGACGCGCAGGGGTACGTGGTCTGGGGGATGACGCACCGCATTTTGACCGGTTTTCTGGAAATGTACGCACAAAGTGGTGCACTCGATCCCGCGAAGTGATCCAGCGCTGGCGTATTATGGCCGGAGGCTTGCGTTCTCTTCGTGCACCTAGGACATTGTGGACGTGCGTGCGTGCAGCGGGCTCGTCCACGGCCGCGTGAAGCGGGATTTCGGAACGCAGGAACGGACGGAGGAACGGGGATGCCGCGCGAAACCTTTGCCCTGCAGCTCACCGAACGTCAGGCCACGGCGCTGCGGGCGCTGGCCGCGCTCGAGGAGCTGCCGCCCGAGGTCTACGCGGCCGAGGTGCTGGTGAAGCACCTATACCACGCCTACACGCCCGAGGTGGCCGCCCGCGCCGCCCAGACCGCACCGGCACCGGCCCCGCCGGAGTGAGCGCCGCCACCTTCAACCCCCTCTCCATTCATCGAGATGGAACAGAGCTCGTACGACTTCCTGAAGCGCCTGCTGGACACCCCCGGCCCCTCGGGGTTCGAGACCGCCGCCGCCCGCGTGTGGCGCGCCGAGGCCGAGGGGATCGCCGACCGGGTGGAGGTGGACGTCTCCGGCAACTCGGCGGCCACGCTGGGCAGCGGCGGCCCGCGGGTGATGCTGGCCGGCCACATCGACGAGATCGGGCTGATGGTGACCCACGTGGACGATGACGGCTTCCTGTACGTGGACGGGATCGGGGGGTGGGACCCGCAGGTGCTGATCGGGCAGCGCATCCGCTTCCTCACCCGCGGCGGCGACGTGGTGGGCGTGGTGGGGAAGAAGCCGGTGCACCTGATGAAGCCGGACGAGAAGGAGAAGGCCGCCAAGCTGCAGGAGCTGTGGGTGGACATCGGGGCGAAGGACCGCGCCGCGGCGCTGGAGCGCGGGGTGCGCGTGGGCGACCCCGGCGTGGTGGACTGCAAGCTGGTGGAGCTGGGCGGCGGTCTGTTCGCCAGCCGCAGCGCCGACAACCGCATCGGCGCGTTCGTCGTCCTCGAGGTGCTGCGCGAGCTGGCGAAGGGCGAGCGGCCGGGCGCCGAGGTGGTGGCGGTGGCCACCACGCAGGAGGAGATCGGCTTCCACGGCGGCGGGGCGCGGGCGAGCGCCTACGCGCTGGACCCGCGGGTGGCGCTGGTGGTGGACCTCACCTTCAGCACCGACGCGCCGGGGATCGAGAAGAAGCAGGTGGGCGACCACAAGCTGGGAAGCGGCCCGGTGCTGGCGCGCGGCTCGGCGATCCACCCGCTGGTGTTCGAGCGCCTGGCCGAGACGGCCGAGGCGGAGGGGATCCCGTACACCATCCAGGCCAGCCCCCGCTTCACCTCCACCGACGCGGACGCCATCTACCTGCAGCGGGCGGGCGTGGCCACCGGCGTGATCTCCATCCCCAACCGCTACATGCACTCCCCCAACGAAGTGGTGTCGACGGAAGACGTGGACGCGGCCGTCCAGCTGCTCGCCGCCTTCTGCCGCGGCCTGAAGGACGAGGACGACTTCATCCCGCGGTAGGGCGACGCCGCCGGATCGACGGAACCGAAGCGAACCCCTCGCCGGATGGATCGGACGAGGGGTTCGGTTCTTTGACCAGCAATCGTCCAGCTCGCGAGCCCCGCGCCCCCTCCGCTCGCTTAGCTCAGGCTCGCACCTCCCCCGTACCGGGAGAGGTAGCGACGTCAGCGCCCCGGCCACTCCGAAATCCGGGCGTGAACAGGAGTCGCAGGGCACGCCGACACCGCGTCCACCACCCACTCCCGGTCCGGGAGAGGGACAGGCGCCCTCAGGCGCCAGGGAGAGGGCCGCGGTGCCGCGGTCGAGCTAGAAGGCCCAGCTCCCGCTCACGCTCACGGCCGTGTACCGATACCCGCCGCCGCCGTCCGTCGGCGACAGGCGCTGCAGGCCCGCGTTGGCGTAGGCCGCGCTGATGCCGATCCGGCGGCCGGGGCCCACGGTGTAGCTCACGCCACCCGTCGTCCGCAAGGTCACGGAGCGCTCGCCGCCCTCGCCCACCTGCTGCAGGCCGGGGGCGACTTCGGCGCTCACGCCCCACTTCCGCCACTCGCGGTTCACCCGGCCCAGCGCCTCACCGATCCAGTACAGGTCGGGGTCGAAGTAGCCGTCCGCCAGGTCCTTCTCGAAGCCGAAGGTGCGCCCCGCCGCGCCCAGGGTGAAGAAGCGGGCCAGGCGGCGGGTGACGGCGAGGTTGGCGTTGGTGCGCCGGTTGGTCTCGCCGCTCACGCCGCCGTGGAAGTCCGCGCCGCCGCCGCCGGCCGAGACCGTCCACCCCTGCGCGGGGACCAGCGTGGCGGCCAGGTTCAGCTCGTCCACCTCCACGTCGCGCGCGATCAGCAGCGCCGTGGCGTCCAGCGGCGTGTGCGCGTACGAGAGCGAGGCCGTCACCGGGTAGCGCACGGGGGACGAGAGCATCGCCCGCCAGCTGGCGCGCGCGTCGGCGCCGTCCTCGTCCGTCCCCGTCACGCCGGCGCCGCCCAGCACCCACCAGCCGGGCTCGAACTGCGCGCGCAGCGCCATGGCCACGCCGCGCGCGTTCGCCTCCAGCTCCGGCGTCAGCTCCTGCCGGGTGGAGCGCAGGTAGGCGTCGGCGCGCACCTCCAGGCGCGGGTCGGGACGGAACGCGGCGCCGGACGACATGGTGGCGATGCGGTTGCCGTCCGAATCGGTCTCGTAGGTGAGCGCGGGGGCCACGCTGGGCTGCAGCGGAAGGCGCGTCCACGCCAGCTCCGTCCGCGCGTCGCGGTCCGTGGGCGCCACGCGGACGGCGCGGCGGGCGGCGGCGAGGGCGGCGGCGTCCCGCCCCTGCCAGCGCAGCGTCTGCGAAAGGCCGACGAGCGCCGCGGCGTCGTCCGAGTTGCGGGCGAGGGAGGCGCGCCAGCGGCGCTCGGCCGTCAGCAGGTCGCCGCGCCAGGCGGCGGTGCGGGCCAGGCCGTTCAGCGCCTCGCGGTCGTTCTGGTTGATGGAGAGGAGGCGGCGGTAGACCACCTCCGCCGAATCCAGCCGGCCGGCCCACGAAAGCACCTGCGCCATCCCCAGCAGCGCGTCGCGGTCGTTGGGGTTGCGGCGCAGGATGGAGTCGTACGCCGCCTGCGCCGCGCCGAAGCGGCTGGCCCAGGAGAGCACCCGCGCCCGCTCCAGGTCCACCGAGCGGTCGCCGGGCGAGATCTCGAGCACGCGCCCGTACGTGCGCAGCGACGCGTCGAAATCGCCCGCCCAGCTCAGGAACTGCGCGCGCGCCTGCAGCGCGGGAAGGTACGCCGGGTTGCGCTCGATCAGCGGCTCCAGCGCCGCCGCGGCGCCCGCGGGATCGCCGCGGTTGGCCTGCACCCGGGCGCGGTCCACCTGCGTCTCCAGGTCGCCCGGGTCCAGGCGCGCGGCGCGGTCCAGCAGCACCAGCGCCTCGTCGTTGCGCCCGGCCCAGGCGCGCGCCAGCCCCAGCCGGTGCAGCGCCCGCACGTCGTTGCTGTCGCGCTGGACGCGCGCCTCGTACAGCCGCGCGGCCTCTTCCACCTGCCCCGCGGCCCACGCGCGGTCCGCCGCGTCCTGCTGCGCGCGCGCCGGCGTGGACGCGAGCGCGGCGGCGGCCAGGGCGAGGAAGATTCGCGACGCTCGCATCAACGGCCTCCGCGCAGCACGGGGGGATTCATCGTCCGGAAGGTCTCGCGCATGGCGTTGTAGACGGGGCGCACCACCTCGCGGTACTTCGGCTGCTCCCACGTGGGCCACGTGTACTGCGCCACGTCCGCCGCGCGCGACGACGCGGGCCACTGGGCCCAGCGCTGCCCCTGCCGCAGCGCCGCGACGATGCGCACGCCGGGCACCGTGGTGGTGCCGAAGTCGCTCCCCTCGCGGGCGCCGGCGGGGTCCTGCAGCAGGCGGCGCTCGCTGGGGTCGGTGAAGTTCAGCAGCATCCAGGGGATGCGCACCTCGAACACGCCGCGCTCCAGCATCTGCCACTCCCCGTCCGGCGGCTCGCCCTGGCGCAGGATGCCGCGGTCGTAGCCGAAGCCGGCGAACTCGGTCCCGTCGCGCCCGAAGCGGCGGCGGTTGGTCACCACGCGCAAGCTGTCGTACACCCCGTCTTCGTTGGCGCGGGTGATGAACGGCCGGTTGTAGCGCGACTGGTACCGCCCGAAGAAGTAGCCCGGCAGCGCATGCTCAATCGAGGGCGGCGGGGTGGGCTGCCCGGGGATCTGCTCCACGCGGTCGATGGCGAACGGGTTGGAGGGCGGGTCCGCCAGCAGCCGCGCCTCGCCGCGCGTGGCGTGCAGCGCGAACTCCAGCCCGACGGGAAGGCGCTGCCCCACCCGCCCCGGCCAGCGGAAGTCGCCCGCCGCCGGGTCGATCACGTCGAAGCCCAGGTACAGGTCGTCCGGCACCCGCCCGTCCGCCGTCTCGACCTCGACCCAGAGGTACGCCTCGTCGCTGGTGACGCGGACGGTGCCTTCGGCGGACTGGTAGAGCGGGCGGATGCGCTTCCAGCTCTCGGCGCGCTGGGCCAGCGTGGCGCCGGGGACCACCTCGCCGGGGTACTCGGCCAGCATCCCGTAGTGCTGCTCGGCGTCCAGCCGGTTCAGCCAGAGGCGGTTCCGTTCGAGCGGGATCTCGAAGTCGATCACGATCCAGTTCTTCTTGAACCACTCGTCGATCCACGCGAAGATCGCGCTCCCCGCCATCCCCGCCTCGGCGATCTCGCGCGTCAGGCGCGCGTCCACCTCGGCCATCTCGGCCTCGTTGTGGCCGCCGTGGTGCCACCCCTGCGGCTGCAGGTGCGCGCTGCCGCTGCTCGCGGGGACGCCGTACTCCGAGACGATCACGGGCATCCCGGGGTGGTGCGCCTTCAGCTCGCGCAGGTAGCCGAAGTAGTTGGAGCGGCCCTCGCTGCTGGACGCGCGGTTGTAGCCGGGGTCCAGCACCATGAAGTCCGGGTAGTACGGATAGGCGTGGAAGCTGGCGAAGTACCCCGCCGGGTACGCCGCGGTGGGGTGCACCAGCGAGGCGTCCAGGTCGATGCGGTCGTTGTCGTACTCCAGCGGCTTGCGGTCCACCCGCTCGCCCAGGCGCGTGCGGATGGCGATCTCCTCGTCCACCGTGCTCTCGGTGGGGTGGCGGAGCGGGTCCAGCGTGGGCCAGTTGGTGTAGGCCACGGGCCGCATCGCGCGGTACGTCCGCGCCTCGTACGCCACGATCTCCTCGCACGCCTTCCCCAGCCACGCGTCCATCGGCGTGCCGCCCCGCACGGTCAGGTAGCGCCCGTTGAACCCCGTCTGCCCGGGGTGCTTGTCGTTGTGGTTGCCGACGGAGTACGGCTCCCACTCGCGCCCGATGATCCACGCGAGGACCCACTGCGACACGTCGGCCGTGTACTGGCCGCTGGAGTGGCCGGGGCGCGGCGCCTGGTCCAGCCGGCCGTGCAGGAGGTCGACCACGCGGTGCATCTCGGCGAAGAACTGCCCCTCCCACTGCGGGTCCGCGAAGTCGTCGTTCTCGGGGAGCTCGGTCCACACGCCGTGGATGATCCAGAGCGGCGCGTCGCGGTGCGCGCTGTTGTACGCGGCCAGCGCCCGGTAGAAGTGCGGCGGGTGGATGGTGTAGAGGCGAACGGTGTTGGCGCCCATCGCCGCCATCTGGGCGATCCAGCGGGCGTAGGTGGCGCTGTCGGGGAACTCGCTGGGGTGATGGCCCGGCGTGGCGGCGCCCAGGTTCACGCCCTTGATGTAGAACGGCTCCCACCCGCGCGCCGTGCGGATCTCGAAGCGGTCGCCGTGCGTGCGGCTGGGGTAGACGATCGTGTCCGGGAGGACCAGCGGCGGGCGCTGCACGATGACCGGCGCCTCGCCCAGCCGCGCCAGGTAGTCCTTCGCGTCCTGGTTGCCGGGGTCGGTTCGGCGCACGCGCGTGAACGCCGTCCGCGAGGCGTTCTGGTCGCCCTGACGCCACGCCGCGATCCCGATCCCCACCAGCGCGTCCACGTCGTCGGGCCGCTCGGCGGTGACGGACTCGAACGACCGCCGCGCCTGCACCACGTCGCCCGCGCGGAGCTGCACGTAGCCCAGCCCCGTGCGCGCGCCCAGGTGCCGCGGACACTGCCGCAGCGCCGCCTCGAACGCCGTGCGCGCCGCGTCCATCTGGTTGGCGCGGTACGCCGTCCACCCGCGCTCCACGGCGGGGTTGGCGGCCTGCGGGCACTCCTGCGCGGCGCCGGCGACACGCCTCGGAGCCTGCTTCGCGGACGCGCCGACGGCCGGGACCGCGGCGGCCGCGAGCACCGCGCCCGAGGCCGCGACCGCCGCGACGAGCTGCATCCGCGCGACGCCGCGGACCTCTGCGAAACGTGAGATGAACTGCATCAAGTTCCCTTCACTGCTGTGCCTGGACATCATCCCATGAGCGCTGACGGAGATGCGGACGTGCGTTCCCTCGGCACCGCGGCCCCCCTCCCCGGCCCTCCCCCCGCAAACTGCGCGGGGGGAGGGTGACGAGGGGAGAAGCGCTGGTGCGCTTCGGATGCGCCGCGCCCCCTCCGCTCGCCTAGCCTCGCACCTCCCCCGTACCGGGAGAGGTAGCGCACAAGGTCTGGTGCGCTTCGGAGGCCGCGGCGCGGGCCGCGGCGGCCCCCTCCCCGGCCCTCCCCCGCGCTCCGCGGGGGGAGGGTGAC
>DASSME010000183.1:0-9116 GCA_035689035.1 Longimicrobium sp.
CCGCCGCCTCCTGCGAGACGTAGAACTGCGGGTACCCGACCTCGGCGCCCAGCGAGCGCGAGGGCCGGGCCGCCTGCGCCGCGTACCTGGCCACCGAGTCGGCCGTCCACTCCGCCCCCAGCACGTAGACCACCCCCGCCGCCCCGGCCCGCCGCGCCGCGTTACGGATGCGGTTGCGCTCCAGCCGCCAGTCGCGCGTCGACGCGCCGGGGAGCGCCGCCACGGCGATCCGCCCGCTCAGCGACCCCGCCGCCATCGCCGCGTCGGGCGCGCGGCCCACGTAGACGAGCGGGCCGGAGAGCGGCTGCGAGGTGCCGCCGATCGCGTAGAAGTCGCGGTTCAACGCGAGCGACACCGGGGCCGCGCCCCCCGCCACCTCCAGCCGCGTCCCCTCGGCCGACATGCGGCGGAGCGGATAGGGATACCACTGCAGGAAGCCGCCCTGCTCGCCCCCGGGCTGGAACCCCATCGCCGCGTAGTTGGAGACCAGGTAGCTGGCGACGATGTTCAGCTCGGGGCTGGGCGTGTCGCGGCCGCGCATCAGGTCGCTGGAGATGAACTCCAGCCGGGCGCGGGCGTCGGCGGTGGTGATCACGTTCGCCGCCGCCGCCACCTCGGGCGGGACGGGCGTGGACACGGGGCGCGCGGCCTGCGCATGGGTGGAAGCCGCGCCGGCGGTGGCGGCCAGCGCGGCCGCGAGGAGAACGGACGGACGTCGGTTCATCAAACCACTCCCGAAGGGTTCAAGAAGGCGGGCCGGGGAGTCTCCCCGGCCCGCCGTGCCTACCGCTGCGAGGGCCGCACCCGCGCTCCTCCCGCCGAGGAGCGGGTGCCTCCGCCGCTCCCGCCTCCGTCACGCGAAGGGGGTGGCGACTCGCGCCGGGGCTCCGCCGTGTGCGCGGGGGGCGATTCGCGGCGAGGCGCCGGCGCCTCGCGCACCCGTGGCTCGCCGCCGCCCGAGCTTTCGGGGCGCTCGCGCACCCGCGGCTCCGAGCGGGGCTCGGCGTACCGGGGCTCCGACGAGCGCGGCTCGGACGAGCGGGGATCGCCGCGCGGCGACACGCGCACCGGCTCCGTCTCCGCCGGCCGGCGCTGCAGCGTGGGCCGCGTGCGCGACGGGGTGGCCACCCGCGGCTCCTGCTGATCGTCGCCGCCGCCGTAGCGGGACGACTGGCCGCCGTTCACGCGCGACGGGGGCACGTTCATCCCGCGGCGGTTGGGCGACAGGCCGCTGCGCGAGCCGCCGTACACCGACTCCTTGTAGCCGTGCTGCGGGTCGCGCCGGCGCGACGAGTAGGCGTAGTAGTCGTTGGCGTACCAGCGCCGCCAGTAGTAGCTGCGGTCGCCGCGGTAGTAGCGCGTATCGTAATAGTACGGCACCTCCACCAGCAACACCCGCACCCGGTCGCACCCGTCGTAATACGGGCTGCGGCTGGTGTACCACGAGCCGTAGCTGTCGTAGCAGGCGTAGCGCGGGTAGCGGTAGCGGCTGCTGCCGACGTGGTAGCTGTACCAGTCCAGCGTGCCGTACCCCTCGTCGTAGCCGGGGACCAGGTCGCGCGCGAAGCGCTCCATGGCGTGGAAGGGGTCGCCCACCACGTTGTACGAGGCGTTCCAGGCGCTGCTGCGGCGGTAGAAGTAGTCGCGCACGCCCCGCAGGTCCAGCGGCTCGTCGCTGGCCACGGCGAACACGTAGCCGATCCCGTAGCCGTAGCCCAGCCGCACGTAGCGGCTGCCGGTGCGGGTGCTGAGCGCGAAGGCGCGCCCGCCCTCCAGGTAGCCGTCGTCGTCCGGGTCGCGCGGCCACAGGAACTCCACGTCGCCGTCGGGGGTGATGTGCACGACGGCGACGTACGCGTCCTGGCTGGCGCGCACGTACACGCGGGTGAGCGCGCCGGGGCTGAACAGGTCGCGGTCGTTCTCCAGCCACACGCGCGCGGTGGGCCCGCGCTGGTAGGCTCCATCGTACTGCTGGCCGTACTGCCGGTCGTACCGGTCGAGCTGGCGGCCGTAGCCGTCCAGCTCGGTGGCACTGCGCTGCAGCTCGCCCAGGGCCAGGTCGTGGTCCGAGCGGAGCAGCGCGCCGCTCTGCGCGCCGGCGCGCGAAGGCGCGGCGAGCGTCACGGCTCCGCCCAGTGCAATCAGGGCGAGCGTGGCGGCGATGGGGTTGCGCATGGGTGTGTCTCCGGGTGGTGCAGGAAGCTGCCCGCCAGACCAGCAATCCGTGCGCCGAAATTGTATACACGCGTAAGCTGATGGGGCGCATCGGCTTGCGTGTACGGCGCGGGGGACGGCTGCATCCCCGCTGTCCCGGTGAGGGGACAGGGGATGGGGGACAGGGGACAGGGGGCGGGATGCGGTTCGCTGCGTTCCCGCGGCGCCGCGCCCCCTCCGCTCGCTCAGGCTCGCACCTCCCCCGTACCGGGAGAGGTAGCACACAACCGCATGTGCGCGAGGCAAGCGCGCGTGTACTCGGTCGATCCTCGTCGACGCACGCGGAACCCTTCCTCGCCAACCTCTCCCGGTACGGGGGAGGTGGACGGCCTGAGCCGGCCGGAGGGGGCACCCAGCCGCCGGAGCGCCACGATGTGTGGATCCGCACCCCGCACCCCGCACCCAGCACCTCCGCACTTCCGTACACCCTCGCCGGTTGACGGACCGTTCCCCCAAGCGGTACTATTCCGGTTTGTTCCCGCGACCCCGGCGCCGTTTCCGCGGAGCGCCGGCGCGCGACCCGCCGCCCGCGCCGGGCTGCGGGCGTTCGTGCGTTCAAGGGGCCCCCCGTTGGCAAGGCTGTGCCGCACCCGCTGCTGATCGACTCGTTCCGCACCGTCCCCGCGTTCCGCGAGCTGGCCGACGCGCTTCCGCGCGCGGGTGAGCGCGTGATCGCCGCGGGGCTGGCGGGCTCGGCACCCCTCGTGTTGGCCGCGGCGCTGCACCGCGCCCGCCGCGAGCGGCTGTGGGTCCTCGTCGCCACCCGCCCGGAAGACGCCGAGCAGGCCGCCGCCGACCTCGAGGCGCTCCTGGGCGAGGGCGCCGTGCACCTGTATCCCCAGCGCGAGTCGCTCCCCTACGAGGAGGCCGAGCCGCACCTGGAGATCGGCGGCACCCGCGTGGAGGCGCTCGAGGCGCTGCTCAGCGGCCGCGCCTCGCTCCTGGTCACCACGCCCAGGGCGATGCAGGAGCTGTCGCCCGCCGTGCAGGGGCTGGACGAGCTGCGGCTGGCGCTGAAGGCGGGGCAGACCATCCGCCTGGCCGAGCTGGCCGAGACGCTGCAGGGGATGGGCTTCGAGCGCGCCGCCACGGTCGAGGAAGTGGGCCAGTTCGCGCTGCGCGGCGGGATCGTGGACGTGTTCGGCTTCGGCGCCCCCGAGCCCGCGCGGATCGAGTTCTTCGGCGACGAGATCGAGTCGATCCGCTTCTTCGACATCCTCACCCAGCTCTCCGTCCGCTCGGTGGACGGGCTCGAGCTGCTGCCGGTGGACCTGCGCCCCGCGGCCGAGGGCGGCGGCACCCCCTCGCACACCGCCGGCGCCGGTTCGACGGACGGACCGTCGCCCGAGGCCGAGAAGAAGTCGCTGCTCGACTACCTCCCGCCCGAGACGGTGATCGTCCACCTGGCGGGGAGCGCCACCCGGCCCGAGCTGGAGCGCACCTGGGGCGAGGTCCTCCGCCTGCACGAGGCCGAGGCGAAGCGGGGGACGCGGCCGGAGCGCCCGGAGCGGCTCTTCCTTCCCGCCCACGAGGCGGGGGCGCGGCTGGAGCGGCTCCCGCAGCTGTTCATCGACGAGGCCGGCGGCGAGGCTGTGCGCGGCACCTTCCGCTTCCGCGCGCTCCCGCCCGAGGCGATCGACCGCGACATGCCGCGCCTGGGCGAGGTGCTGCGCGGCGCGGCGGCGCGGGGCGAGCAGACGCTGGTCCTCTGCGACAACCAGGGGCAGCTGGAGCGCCTGCAGGAGCTGCTCGACGAGTTCAAGGTCGCGCGCTACACCGAGCTGGGGATCGGCTCGCTGGGCGGCGGCTTCGTGCTGGCCGACAGCGAGCCGCCGCTGCGCGTCCTCACCGACCACGAGATCTTCCGCCGCACCCGGCGCATCCGGCGGCGGCGCAGGTTCCGCGGCGGGGCGGCGCTGGAGAGCGTGGCCGCGCTCAAGCCGGGCGAGTACGTGGTGCACATGGACCACGGCATCGGCCAGTTCCGGCGGATGGAGCGGGTGCGGGTCGGCGAGGAGGAGTTCGAGACCCTCGTCATCGAGTACGCCGGCGGCGAGCTGCTGCGCGTCCCCGTCCACCGCGTGGACCTGATCGAGCGCTGGGTGAGCGACTCGGAGGGCGACGGGACGGCGGCGCCCAAGGTGCACCGCATCGGCGGCAAGGAGTGGAGCCGGGCCAGGCAGAAGACGCAGAAGGCCATCCAGGAGATGACGGCCGAGCTGCTGGAGCTGTACGCCGCCCGCAGCGCCGAGAAGGGGTTCGCCTTCGCCGCCGACACCCGCTGGCAGCGCGAGATGGAATCGGCCTTCCTCTTCGAGGACACGCCCGACCAGCGCCAGGCCACCGAAGACGTCAAGAAGGACATGGAGAGCCCCCGCCCCATGGACCGCCTGATCTGCGGCGACGTGGGGTACGGGAAGACCGAGGTGGCGATCCGCGCGGCGTTCAAGGCGGTGCAGGACGGGAAGCAGGTGGCCGTGCTCGTCCCCACCACCATCCTGGCCGAGCAGCACCTGCACACCTTCAGCGAGCGGCTGGCCGACTTCCCGGTGCGCATCGAGGCGCTCAGCCGCTTCCGCACGGCCAGGGAGCAGACGCACGTGCTGAAGCGGCTGGAGGACGGGTCGGTCGACATCATCATCGGCACGCACCGCCTGCTCTCGCACGACGTGGTGTTCAAGGACCTGGGGCTGCTGGTGATCGACGAGGAGCAGCGCTTCGGGGTGAAGCACAAGGAGATCCTGAAGCAGCTGCGCAAGACGGTCGACGTGCTGACGCTCACCGCCACGCCGATCCCGCGCACGCTGCACTTCTCGCTGCTGGGGCTCAGGGACATGACCCTGATCCAGACCCCGCCGCGCGACCGGCAGCCGGTGATCACCCACGTGCTGCCGTGGACCGACGCGATCATCGAGGACGCGATCCGGCGCGAGCTGGACCGTGGCGGCCAGGTCTTCTTCGTCCACAACCGGGTGGAGACGATCACGGCGGTCACGCAGAAGGTGCAGCGGCTGGTCCCCGACGCGGCGATCGGGATGGCGCACGGGCAGATGCGCGAGAAGGAGCTGGAAGAGGTGATGACCCGCTTCCTGGACGCCGACCTCGACATCCTGGTCGCCACCGCCATCATCGAGAGCGGGCTGGACGTGCCGCGCGCCAACACGCTGATCGTGAACCGCGCCGACCAGTTCGGCCTCAGCCAGCTCTACCAGATCCGCGGGCGGGTGGGCCGCAGCCACCACCGCGCCTTCTGCTACCTGCTGATCCCCGACGAGGTGCAGGAAGACGCCGAGCGGCGCCTGCGCGTGCTGGAGCACTACACCGAGCTGGGGAGCGGCTACCGGATCGCGCTCAAGGACCTGGAGCTGCGCGGGGCGGGTAACATCCTGGGCGCCGAGCAGAGCGGATTCGTGCACGCGGTGGGGCTCGACACCTACCTGCGCCTGCTCGAGGACACCATCAAGCAGCTGAAGGGCGACGGCAAGCGCCCGCAGCAGGGGCTGGCCGAGGTCTCGGTCGACGGCGCCGCGCTGATCCCCGAGTCCTACGTTCCCGACGAGGCGCAGAAGCTCCACTTCTACCGCCGCCTGGCGCGCGAGGAATCGGTGGACGGGGTCGAGGCGATCCGCCGCGAGCTGCGCGACCGCTACGGCCCGCTCCCCGAAGAGGTGGAGACGATGCTCGCCACCCAGGCGCTGCGCCTGGTCGGCGGGCGGCTGGGGATCGAGCGGATCCTGGTGCGGCCGTGGGACGTGCGGCTGAACTTCCGCACCGGCGTGGTGCCCAAGATGGCGCCGCTGCAGAAGGCGTTCGGCCGCTGGCAGTTCGCGGTGGAGGTGCGCCGCCCGCTGCCGCTGTCGCTCACCCTCACGCGCCACGGCACCGAGCCGATCATCACCACCATCGTGGCCGCGCTGCGCGATCTTGCGGCCGAGCCGGGGGTGAACGGCTGAACGGCAAACGGGTGCGTGAGTGCGTGGGAACGGGTGCGTGAGTGCGCTGGGAGGCCGGTGCACGGCACGGTCCGGCGCGTGACGCACGGGAAAAAAACGCACTGGCGCACTCGCGCACTGGCGCACCTGTCGAGATCGCCCGTCGCAGCACCGAACCGCCGGCCGCGCACGGAGCGCCGTGCCGGCACAGAACCCGAACGATCAATCCGCGCAACCGGCTATCCCGGGGCGGTGCGCGCATCCAACCACACCCGGGCTGGAGATGACCCGATGAAGTTGTCCCGCTGGGCCATGCTCGTGGCGGCCGCACCCCTGCTGGTGTCGGGCTGCGACAGCTTCGGCAAGGCCATGAACGCGCACAGGGACGAGCTGGCGCAGGCGGCCGGCAAGGAGCTGAAGGCCGACGAGGCCGCCACCATGATCGCGGCCAACCCGCAGATCCCGATCCAGAACATCGACTCGGCGCTGGTGCGGATGCTGGCCGACCGCTGGATCGACTACACCCTGCTCGCCACCGCCTATGCCGAGGACAGCACCCTCGCCGTGCTGGACCTGGACAAGCTGACGCAGCCCCAGCGCGAGGAGTACGTGCTGAACCAGCTGATGGTGCGCAGCATCCACGTGGACACCGCGTTCACCGACGCGCAGCTGAACCAGGAGTGGCAGACCCAGGGGCCCGGCGTGGAGGTGCGCGCCCGCCACATCCTGCTCAAGCCGCCGGCAAACGCCACCCCCGCGCAGACCGACAGCGTGAAGCGCCTGGCCGAGAGCCTGCGCCAGCAGGCCGCCGGCGGCGCCGACTTCGCCGAGCTGGCGCGCCGCTACAGCCAGGACACCAGCAAGGACCAGGGCGGCGACCTGGGCTACTTCGGCCGCGGCGCCATGGTGCCGCCCTTCGAGGAGGCGGCGTTCGCGCTGCAGCCCGGCCAGATCAGCCCGGTGGTCACCAGCCAGTTCGGCTACCACGTGATCAAGGTGGAGGACCGCCGCCAGCAGGAGCTGGGCAACCAGAAGGAGCAGTTCCGCCAGTACCTGGTGGGCCGCTCGCAGCAGCTGGGCGCCAAGCGCTTCATGGACTCGGTCACCACCGCCAGCGCGCTGAAGGTGGAGGCCGGCGCGCCGCAGCAGGTGCGTGACCTGGCCAAGAGCGGCGCCCAGCCGCTGCGCGGCCGCGCGGCCTCGCGCACGCTGGCCACCTTCAAGGGCGGCCAGTACACCGCCGGGCAGCTGCAGCCCGCCATGGCCACGCTGCAGCCCGACCAGCTCAAGCAGCTCTCCGAGGCGCCCGACAGCGTGATCAACAACGTGGTCAAGCAGCAGGCCACCAAGCAGGTCCTGCTGGCCGAGGCGCACAAGCGCGGGATCCAGATGTCCGCGCAGGAAGTGCGGCAGCTGCGCGAGCAGGCCCGCCAGTACGTGCTGCAGATGGTGCAGATGACCGGGATCGGCGCCCGCCGCGCGCCCAAGGGCGAAGCCGGCAAGCCGGTGATCGAGCAGCAGGTGCGCGAGCTGCTGCAGCAGGCGGTGATCGGCCAGCGCCAGATGCCGCCGCTGGAGAACCTCGGCGCGCAGCTGCGCGGGATCTACGGCTCCACCTTCAACGACAGCGCGATCCCGCGGGTGATGGAGAAGGTGCGGCAGATCCGCGCCACCCAGCCGCAGGTGCCCGCCCCGCAGCCCGGCGGCCGGCCCCAGCCGATGCCGCAGCAGCCGATGCCGCAGCAGCCCGCTCCGGCCCCGGCCGCCGCGCCCGCTCCGGCCGACACCGGCAAGAAGTAGGAGCCGGGTCGTACGACCAGCCAGCAGAGCCGGCGGATCGGTCACCCGTCGGCTCCGCCGGCCTGGGACACTTCGTCGTGGCCCAGCAACCAGTGCAGTTTCCCCGCCGCGCGGCACCGCGCGGCGGGGAGGCCGCCCGCGGCCGGCGCGGCGTCCGCGGGGGCGCGGGGGATTTCTTTCTCCGTCCCGATGAACCCGCTGTTCGCGGCCGGCCGCGTGCCGAGGGGGCGCCTTCGACCGCCCCCTCGTCGTTTTTCTCCGATCCAGATGAAGCAGAACCCGATGCGTGCCCTGAACGTGCTCGCCCTTGCCCTGCTGCTGGCGGCGCCCGCCGCCGCGGCCGCGCAGCAGACCCCCGCCGCCGCGCAGGGCGGCGCGCTCGCCACCGCCGCCGGCAAGACGCTGCGGGTGGACGACGCCGCCGGCCTGATCGCGGCCAACCCGCAGGTCCCCGCCGAGGCGAACATGGTCCGCGAGCTGGCGAACCGCTGGATCGACTACGCCCTGCTCGCCACCGCCTATGCCCAGGACAGCACGCTGGCGGCGATCGACGTGGACCGCCTCACCCGCGACCAGCGCGAGGAGATGGCCGTCTCCGAGGTGATGCGGCGCGGGGTGCGGGTGGACACCGCCTTCACCGACGCGCAGCTGGCGCAGGCGTGGGCCGAGGTGGGCCCGGGCGAGGAGGTGCACGTCCGCCACATCCTGTTCCAGGTGGAGGCCACCGCCCCGCAGGCGCGGCGCGACAGCGTACGGCGCCTGGCCGAGAGCGTCCGCCAGCAGGCCGCCGCCCCCGGCGCCGACTTCGCGGCGCTGGCCCAGCGCTACAGCCAGGACCCCGGGAGCAAGGACCGCGGCGGCGAGCTGGACTGGTTCGGCCACGGCGTGATGGTGCAGCCGTTCGAGACGGCGGCCTTCGCGCTCCAGGCCGGCCAGGTGAGCGGGCTGGTCGAAACGCCCTTCGGCTTGCACGTGATCAAGCTGGAGGGCCGCCGCCGGCAGGAGATCGGCGATCAGAAGGAACCGTTCCGCCAGTTCCTGGTGCAGCGCCGCCTGCAGGAGGGGGCCCGGCGCTTCGTCGACTCGCTCTCCACCGCCGCGCACCTGACGGTGGACGCCGGGGCCCCCGCGGTGATGCGCGAGCTGGCCCGCGCCGGCGGCGGGCCGCCG
>DASSME010000184.1:0-17245 GCA_035689035.1 Longimicrobium sp.
GGTGCCGTCCAACTACGTGCTGGTCGCGGTCGGCAACTACAGCAACTGCCCGAACTGGAGCGCGACGGCGCAGAACACCAAGACGATCCGCACCCCGGTGTCGCCGATGTCGGTGTGCAGCAACTCGCCGATCCCCTCGGGATACGTGATCTACTCGGCGGGGAACTACAGCAACTGCGCCAACTGGTCGGCCACGGCGCAGAACCTGTACAACATCAAGATCCCCGGGAGCAGCGAGGTGGTCTGCAGCATCTCGCCGATCCCCGCGGGGTACGTGGTGGTCGCCTACGGGAACTACACCAACTGCCCCAACTGGACCGCCACCTCGCAGAACACCCGGACCATCCAGCGGTAGCCGCCGGACCTGACTTCGACGGGAAGAGTGCAGCCGGAGCCCCGGCTGCACTCTTTTCACGTTCCGGTCAGCGCACGTTCCGTACGGGCTGCGGACGCGTGATTGCCCCGCCGGTGCGCCATTTTCCAAGCCGGGTAAGCAAGAGGGCCTCACCGCGCGCCGACGGTGAGACCCTCCGATCATCTGCGGTCTTCCGGCCACTTGCCTGCGTGAACGACGGCTACCTCAGGTGTACGGCAAGGGAATCCACTTGCTGCATGCCCCGGCGCCTTGCCTCCTGCCGCGCCCGGTTCAGCCTCGCCGCCGCGCTCGCGACACGCCCATTGAGCGCGTTCGCGCGCTCCAGGTCAGCCTCGCGGTCGAACATCGCCATGTCTCGCGCGGCGTCGTAGCTCACGCGCGCGTCCACCGACACCAGGAAACGGTGAAGCGCCAGCGCCGCGGAGACCGTCGAATCCGCCCACACCATCGGCTCCGACTCGGCGAAGCCGGCGCCTCCGCGGTTCATTCCCGCCACATATGCGCGAAGCATCCCGGGACGGACTCCCGCCTCGCGCGCGTGCGACGTGACGCGCGACTTCAGCCAGGCGAGATAGCTCCCCCGGAAATCCGCCAGGTACGCCTGGTACCCCGTCCAGTACCGCTCCACTTCGGGGTGTAGCGCCGCGTTGGCCGTGTAGCGCGAAGTCCCCCAGGCGGCGGGCAGATCATCGGGATCGACATCGTGGCTGCCCGCCACCTCCTTGAGGTGAGCCGGCACCTCGGCGAGCGCGCGGTTCATGGCCCAGACCAGCTTGGCGTCCTGGCTCTCCGGCGGACCGGTGGAGGGATCATCTTCCACGGCACCGTCGGCGCTATCCCGGAGCGCGGTCATCATTCCCCGCGTTCGCGACAGCTCCCGATCCACCTCTTCGCGGCGTGTGCTCTGGCCTCCCACGAGGGAAAGGAACACGAACGCCATCGCCATGAAAGGGATGTACTGCCGTGTCTTGCGGGACCATGCCAGGAAGAGCGCGCTGGCCAGGAACGGCGCCATGGCGGCTCCGAACACGTAGCCCAGGGCCTCGCCGCCCGCGCGCGCCTCGGCGACGCCGCCGCCCTTCGCGAGGATCGTCTCCCAGTCCGCGCCCGCGAAGCTGATCGAAACGCACAACAGCACCGCCACCACCTGCGATACCCGCATCGCCAGGCTGATCGGACGCTCGCCCGCCGTGTACGGCTGCCGGGGCTGATACATCGTCCACACCGCTTCCGGCGGCGGATACGACACCGTAGTGGCGGGTTGTGTGGCCGGGTACGGCGCGGCGGCAGCTGCGAGATCGACGCCGCACGACACGCAGCGCCGGGCGAGGTCGCTCACCGAGCGGCCGCAGCGGGGACAGGGGCGAAGAGGCATGTTCGAGAGTGGTGCGGCGGGAGATAAGACCAGGCCATGAAACGGCAGCTGAAGGAGAACATAATTTTGGCTCAAGCTGTGCGCAACGAGTTATTTAGCTCCACTCGTGCGCGAAGATCCCCCCGGGGCCGCGGGCTGGGAGCACTGCCGAGTCACCATCCGGCACGACTCTGGCCCCTTGCGATGCTTCGCGGCCGGAGACCGCCGTGCGCATGGTTCGCATACCGATCACCAAACACCACTCGGGCAGGCGGGGCGGATGAAGCTTGGGAAGAGCAGCAGGGCGGCGAACGCGACGGATGGCGGGCGGCAGCACGAGTTCGTGCGCGTCCGCGGGGCGCGGGAGCACAACCTCAAGAACGTGGACGTCGACATCCCCCGCGACGCGCTGGTGGTGTTCACCGGCGTGTCGGGGTCGGGGAAGTCGTCGCTCGCGTTCGGGACGCTGTATGCCGAGGCGCAGCGGCGCTACCTGGAGTCGGTGGCGCCGTACGCGCGGCGGCTCTTCCACCAGATGGGGATCCCCGACGTCGACGAGATCGACGGCATCCCACCCGCCGTGGCCCTGCAGCAGCAGCGGGGGACGCCCACCACGCGCTCGTCCGTCGGCAGCGTGACCACGATCAGCAACCTGCTGCGGATGCTGTACTCGCGCGCGGGCGACTATCCGCCCGGCCAATCCATCATCTACGCCGAGGGGTTCTCGCCCAACACGCCCGAGGGCGCCTGCCCGCGCTGCCACGGGCACGGCCGCATCTACGAAGTCACCGAGCAGTCGATGGTGCCCGACCCGTCGCTCACCATCCGCGAGCGGGCCATCGCCGCGTGGCCGCAGGCGTGGGGCGGGCAGAACCAGCGCGACATCCTGGTCACGCTCGGCTACGACGTGGACCGCCCCTGGCGCGACCTGCCGCGGAAGGACCGCGACTGGATCCTCTTCACCGACGAGCAGCCCGCCGTCCCCGTCTATCCCGGCTACACACCGGAGGAGACGCAAAAGGCGCTCAAGCGGAAGGAGGAGCCGAACTACATGGGCACCTTCAGCAGCGCGCGGCGGCACGTCCTCCACACCTTCGCCAACACGCAGAGCGCGCAGATGCGGCGGCGCGTGATGCAGTACATGCTCAGCACCGACTGCCCGGTGTGCGGCGGCAAGCGGCTGCGCCCCGAGTCGCTGTCCGTGAAGTTCGCCGGGCTGGACATCGCCGAGCTCTCGCGCCTGCCGCTGGCGCGCGTGGCCGCGCTCGCCCGTCCGTACGCGGAGGGGACGGCCACCGGCCGCAAGCGGCGCGACGCGGAGCACCCCGAGAAGGCGCTGGTGGCGCAGCGCATCACCCACGACCTGTGCGCCCGGCTGGAGGTGCTGCTGGACCTGGGGCTGGGCTACCTGTCGATCGAACGCAGCACGCCCACCCTCAGCCCCGGCGAGCTGCAGCGGCTGCGGCTCGCCACGCAGGTGCGCTCCAACCTGTTCGGCGTCGTCTACGTGCTCGACGAGCCGTCCGCCGGCCTGCACCCGGCCGACACCGAGGCGCTCCTTCGCGCGCTGGACGGGCTGCTGGCCGCGGGGAACTCGCTCTTCGTGGTGGAGCACGAGATGGACGTGGTGCGCCACGCCGACTGGATCGTGGACGTCGGTCCGGCGGCCGGCGAGGAGGGCGGCCGCGTGCTCTACAGCGGCCCGCCCGCGGGGTTGGCGGACGTGGCGGAGTCGCAGACGCGCCGCCACCTCTTCGGCGAGCAGAAGCCGCCGGCGCGAACACCGCGCGCGCCGAAGGGGTGGCTGGCGCTGGAGTGCGTCACCCGCAACAACCTCCACGAGCTGGACGTGAAGTTTCCGCTGGGCGTGTTCACCACCGTCAGCGGCGTCAGCGGCTCCGGCAAGAGCAGCCTGGTGAGCCAGGTGCTGGTGGAGCTGGTGGCCGATCACCTGGGCCACGATATCCCGACGACATCGGAGGATGAGGACGATGCCGATCCGTCGTCATCCCCCGCGACCCTCGGCGGGCGGATCGCGAGCGGAATGGAGGGAATCCGCCGCATGGTGCAGGTGGACCAGAAGGCGATCGGCCGCACGCCGCGGTCGAATCTCGCCACCTACACAGGGCTGTTCGACCACGTCCGCCGCCTCTTCGCCACCACGCCGGATGCGAAGAAGCGGCGCTACGACGCGGGCCGCTTCTCGTTCAACGTGGCCAAGGGGCGTTGCGAGACGTGCGAGGGCGAGGGGTTCGTGATGGTGGAGCTGCTCTTTCTCCCCAGCGTCTACGCCCCCTGCCCCACCTGCCACGGCGCGCGCTACAACGCGAAAACGCTGGAGATCCGCTACAACGGCCGCAACATCGCCGAGGTGCTGGGGATGACGGTGGACGCCGCGCACGAGTTCTTCGCGGAGGAGGATGCCGTGCGCCGCTCGCTGCACGTGCTGCGCGAGGTGGGGTTGGGATACCTGCGCCTGGGCCAGCCCGCCACGGAGCTTTCCGGCGGCGAGGCGCAGCGGATCAAGCTCGCCACCGAGCTGCAGCGCACGCAGCGCGGCCATTCGCTCTACGTGCTCGACGAGCCGACGACGGGCCTGCACCCGAGCGACGTGGAGAAGCTGGTGGCGCAGCTGCACGGGCTGGTGGACGCCGGCAACACCGTCGTCGTGGTCGAACACGACATGCACGTGATCGCCGACAGCGACTGGGTGATCGACATCGGCCCCGGCGCCGGCGAGGAGGGCGGCCGCGTGGTCTGCGCCGGCCCGCCGTCGCAGGTCGCGAAATCGCCGAAGAGCCGCACCGCGCCGTACCTCGCGCGGGTGCTGGGGTGAGGACAGGTCACCTGGCGGTGGGGTTCTTGCCTGTCGGGATCGCCCGGCCCGCGCCAGCCGGCCAAGCCGAACCCGAAGAGAAGATCATCCATGCGACCGCCGCGGTACCACTTTCCCGACGAAGTCCGCTCGGCCACACGCGAGATGGCCGCCCGAACGGTACGTGCCGGGACGGTGGCGGGTACGCCGGAGGAGCTCGATGCCTGGATTCTCCAGGCACCGGACGTTCGTGAGCCCTTGCAGCGCGGCGGGTATACGACCGAGTTCACCGCGACCGACCTGTTTCCGCTGTACGAGGTGATGGTGGAAAAGGCCGGCGGCCCGGCGCCCCGGGCCGCGGCCGTTGCTCCCTCGCGCACCGGGTGGGGCGTCGGGAGGCTCGCCGCGGTAGCCCTGGCTATCGCGGTGGTCGTCGTCGCGCTGGTTCTCTCGCTGCGCTGATTTCCCCGGCCGGCGGCAACACCGTCGTGGTCGTCGAGCACGACATTGCCGCAGCCGCATGGGGCGCGGATATTCGGCGGCAGAGGTTTCGGAGAACCCATCGCCGGAGCAGCTTCATGTACGAGCGGTACCGCCCCATCCTGTTGATCGGCTTCGTCACGGCCTGCTCCGCGATGCAGACGCCCGCACCGGCATCCGTACCGGTGCCGGTATCGGCTGGAGCGGTGCCGAGCGCATCCGCGAGCGCGAACCCGCGGCTGGACTCGATCGCGGAGGCGTACTTCGACGCGGTGCTGGCGCTGAACCCGGTGTATGCCACCTCGGTCGGCGAGAACCGCTACAACCACCTGTACACGGCCAGCTTCAGCCCCGAGTCCCGGGCGCGCCAGCATGAGCTCACGCGCACGTACCAGGCTCGGCTGCGGTCCATCGACCGCGGCGCCCTCGACGCGCAGCACCAGCTCACCTACGACGTGTTCGGGCAGACGCTCGAGACGGCGCGGCTGGGCGAACGGTTCCCCTCGCACCTGCTCCCCCTCAACCAGTTCTTCAACTTCACCGCGTCGTTCGCGCAGATGGGCGCGGGGACGGGGATCCACCCGTTCCGCACGGTCAAGGACTACGAGGACTTCCTGGGGCGGATCGCCGGGTTCGAGCAGGCGGTCGACGTCGCCATCGCCAACATGCGCGAGGGGATGGCGACGGGGGTGGTGCAGCCGCGCGTGCTGATGGAGCGCGTCCTTCCCCAGCTCGCGGCGCACGTGGTGGACGACCCCACGGCCAGCGTCTTCTACGGGCCCGTCACCCGGATGCCCGAAAGCTTCAGCGCGGCCGACCGCCAGCGGCTGACGGCGGCGTACACGGCCGCGATCCGCGAGCGGCTGGTGCCGTCGTTCCGCAAGCTGCACGACTTCGTCCGGGACGAGTACCTGCCCCGCGCGCGCACCACCGTGGGCCTCGGCGCCCTCCCCGACGGGCGCGCGTGGTACGAGTACCAGGTGCGCTCCATCACCACCACCGACCTTACCCCGGAGCAGATCCACGCCATCGGCCTGGCCGAGGTGGCGCGCATCCACCGCGAGATGGAGATGGTGATGCGGCAGGTGGGGTGGCAGGGCGACCTCCCCTCGTTCATGCGCCACGTGCAGACCGACCCGCGGTACCGCTTCGCCACGCGCGAGGGGATGCTGGCGGACTTCCGGGCGGCGCAGGCGCGCATCGATTCGACCACCGGCCGGCTGTTCGACCTGAAGCCCAGGGCCAACTACGAGATCCGCCCTGTCGAGCCCTTCCGCGAGCGCAGCGCCAGCAGCGGATCGTACACGGCCGCGAGCGTGGACGGCACCCGGCCCGGGATCTTCTACCTCAACACCTACGACCCGCCCAGCCGCGCGCGCATCGAGATGGAGTCGCTCCTGATCCACGAGGGCTCGCCGGGGCACCACTTCCAGATCTCCATCGCCCGCGAGCTGGAGAACCTTCCCCGCCTGCGCCGGTTCGGGGGGTACACGGCGTACGCGGAGGGATGGGGGCTGTACGCCGAGACGCTGGGCAGGGAGCTGGGGCTGTACAGGGATCCGTACCAGTACTTCGGCTACCTGTCGTCGGAGCTGTGGCGGGCCATCCGCCTGGTGCTGGACACCGGCATCCACGCCCAGGGGTGGACGCTGGAGCAGGCGATGGAGTACGCCCGGCAGAACTCCGCGCACAGCGAGACCGGCATCCAGTCCGAGGTGGAGCGCTTCGCCGCCATCCCCGGCCAGGGGCTGGCGTACAAGGTGGGCGAGATGAAGATCACCGAGCTGCGCCGCCGCGCCGAAGCGCGGCTGGGCCCGAAGTTCGACCTCAAGGCGTTCCACCGTGCCGTCCTGGAAGACGGCGCCCTTCCGCTCGACGTGCTCGACGCCAAGATCGACCGCTGGATCGCGGCCCGGCAGTGAGCGCCGTCCCTCCGCGGCGAGCCGTGGGTGAGCTCCGGCCGAGGGGTGCTGGTGCGCGACGTGCGCCACGCCGCGGTCGGGGCGATCCCAAAGCCACGCGTACGGCGACGGAACGCGGCCGCGGGAGGATCATGCGTGGGGGGACCGAGATGACGGCGCCGCGCTGATGGATGCGCTTTCCGCCGCCGCGTTCGGCGTGGTGCTGGCGGCCACGGCCGGGCTGCGCGCCTTTCTCCCGGTGTTCAGCGCCAGCCTGGCCGCGTGGATGACGGACCTGCCGCTCCCCGGCAGCCTCGCCTGGCTCGAGAAGCCGCAGACGGTGCTGATCTTCGGGGTGGCGACGCTGCTGGAGATCCTGGGCGACAAGATCCCCGTGGTGGACCACCTGCTGGACGGCGTGCAGGTGCTCACCAAGCCCGTGCTGGCGGTGCTGGCGGCGACCCCGTTCCTGTACCAGCTCTCGCCCGAATACTCGGTCGCCATCGGCATCGTGCTGGGCGCGCCGCTGGCGCTGGGGGTGCACTCCGCCAAGGCCACCGCGCGCCTGGGGAGCACCGCCACCACCGCCGGCATGGGCAACCCCCTCCTGAGCGTGGCCGAAGACGTGGCGGCGGTCGTGTCCATCGTCCTCGGCTTCCTGGCGCCCTTGCTGGCGCTGGTGCTGATGGCGGTGACGATCTTCTTCATCGCGCGGCTGGCGCTGCGGGTGCGCCGCCGGCGGCGCGCGGCCGCGCGGGCGAAGGGCTGACACGAGATGCGCGCGGCTACCCGTCGCCTCCCGCGAAGCCGCGCGGACATCGCCTTTCCGGGGGAACCCGTCACCGATAGAATGCGCGCCATGCCCCAAAACAGCTTTCGCGTGCGCCAGCGCCTGGCGGTGCGCCGGTCCGGGATTCATGGGAAGGGAGTCTTCGCGCGGGAGCACATCCCGGCGGGCACCCGGCTGATCGAGTATACGGGCGAGCGGATCACGCAGGAGGAGGGAGACCGCCGCTACCCGTGGGACGACTCCGTCCCCTATCACACGCTGCTGTTCACCATCGAGGACGACCTGGTGGTGGACGGGGGCGTGGGGGGCAACCTTTCGCGCTTCATCAACCACTCCTGCGATCCGAACTGCGCGTCGGTGATCGAGGACCGCCGCATCTACATCGAAAGCCTCCACGACCTCGCGCCCGGCGAGGAGCTCACCTTCGACTACCAGATGATCACCCAGGGCCGGCACACGCCGGCCGCCAAGCGCCGCTTCCCCTGCCACTGCGGCGCCGCGAGCTGCCGGGGCACCATGCTCAAGAAGAAGCGCTGAGGCCATCTTCCCCCACACGGGTGCCGTGGCCAGCGGCGGGCGCCGTGCCGGAGGCGGCCCGGGATGGATCGTGGGCTCCCTGATACCGTTCGTGGGAACTGACGGTGCATCCTGCACCCAACCGGCCGCCTCGTCATCCTGAGTCACCCACCGCGCTGCGCGCAACCGTGGAGGATGAAAGGAGGCCGGTCATTGGCGCCGATACCGCGGCGAGCGGATCAGCCTCGCGCAGTTTGCGAGCAGCGGAGAAGAACGGAGCAACGGAGAACTGCACCGGTCGTAAGCAGTTCTCCGTTGCTCCGCTGCCCTCCGTTGCTCCGTGTGACGCTTTTCAGCGATGGCGGTTCGAGGATTGTAAATGCGGATTCGGTATGAGCCGGGCGGTGCCGTCAGCGTGGCTCGTCCGGAGCCTGGCCCTCGATCTTCACGCTGCGGAGATTGTTGTCCTCCTCGCGCTCCTCCCAGTCGAGGACGTGGTAGGGGTCGATGCCGGCGAGCGCCGGCTTGCGCGGCACCGTCACCGTGATCGTCTGCGCGCCGGAGCGGATGCGGTGCTTCCGGACGTAGAGCGGGTCGCCCGGCGCCGCGCCGGGAGCGAACACCCCGACCTCCACCCACTCGTCCATCGGCACTTCGCGCTCCTCGCCGGCGCTGTCGGCCACCACCTTGCGCGCCCGCACCACGAAGGTCACCCGCCAGCTGTCCTTCCCCGTCTGCTCGGCCGCCGCCCGCTCGGTATCGAGCTCCCAGAAGGTGTTCACCTCGAACAGGTCGTGCAGCAGGTAGCGGAGCGAGTCCGGCGTCACCGCCCGCAGCTCGGCGTACAGGTCGAGCGTGGTGGCCAGGGGCACCGCTCCCGGCGGATGCTTCCGCAGCAGGCGCCGCAGCGCCCCGTTCACCTGCTCCCGGCCGACGTACTCGCCCAGCGCGTGCAGCGCGAAGGGGCCCCTGCGGTAGCCAAGGTACGGATCGAGCGCCCGCAGCAGCGGCTGTCCCCGGCGGATCGGCGCGTAGGGATACGGCTGCCGCATGAACGACAGGAGCCGCCGCAGCTGGTCGGGCCCGCGGGCGTCCTCCACCACGCCCATGGCGGAGTACTCGGCCAGCCCCTCGCCCATCACCACGCCCCCCTCCACGAACGCGGGTTCGAGCTGGTGGCCCCACCACTGGTGCGCCACCTCGTGCGCCATGACCTCGAACGGGAGGTCGAAGCCGCGGGGCGCGTCCCCCGGGTCCAGGAGCGCGGTCTTCTCGGCGAAGCGGATCAGGCCCGGGTCCGCGTGCATCCCGATCTCGTTCCCCCGGACCTCGACCGCGGTGAGCTCCCGGTACGGGTAGGGGCCGAACTCCCGGGTGTACTCGCCCAGCGAGGCCTGGATGGAGCGGACCCACCGGTCCAGGTTCACCGTGTGCCCCGGGTGGTGGAAGATGCGGATCGCGACGCCGTTCCACCGCGCTTCACGCACCGCGTAGCGCGCGGAGAAGAAGGCGTAGTCGTTGCCGATCGGGCCGTCGGTGGCGTAGTGGAAATACCGGCGCCCACGCTCCGTCCAGCTCCGGAGCAGCGCCCCCGGCGCCACGGCGACCTGGCCCGGATCCGTGCCCACCACCACGTCGAGCGTGGTCCGCTCGCCGGGGGCCATCCGCGCCGCGGCGTCGCCCGGGGGGGCGAGGAGCGGCCGCGGCGGGAGGCGGTGCTCGCGCCGGTCGGCGGGGCTCATCAGCTCGCGCCGGGGCTGGTACCCGATCGCGGGGAGCCAGTCCCGGTTGGTGAAGAAGGTGCCGTTCTCCACCACCGACTCCTGCACCCCCTGGTTGCCGAAGCCGTGCGGCTCCACGCGCACCTCGAAGCGCAGCCGCAGCGAGTCGCCGGGGTGCAGCGGCGTGCGCAGGGCGTAGATCCGGTGCCCGCGCACGTCGTCGGTGAGGACGGCGGAAGCCGCCCGGTCGAAGGCGACGGCGCGGGTCTCGGCGCCGGGGATGGTGGCCAGGTGGATGGAGTCGATGACCGCCGTGCTCCGGTTCACCAGCTGGTACGTCCCCTGGATCTCCAGCGCCCGGCGGCCGGGATGGATCTCGACGCGCAGGCGGGTGGCCGCCAGGCGGGGCTGCGGAACCCGTTCGTACCGCGCGTAGCGCCGCTCGTACTGGGCGAGCAGCTCCTTGTACCCAGCGTCGGTGAAGTACGGGTTCAGCACGTTGGTGTTGTAGAACACGAACCCGCCCAGCGCGAGGACGAGCGCCCCCGCCACCGCGGCGGCCCGCGCCGTGGGGCCGGTGAAACGCCGGCGCGCCAGCCGCAGCCGCGCCGCCAGGCCGCCGTCGCTGCCGCGGGCCCAGAGGAGCCGGGCCGCCACCGCCAGGAGCAGGGCCCACGCCGCCCAGTAGAGCTTGAACCACGCCCAGGGCGCGAGCGATGGCCCGAAGCCGCGCATCTCGGTGTACGACCATCCCGGCCCCGCGCCGTAGACGAGCAGGTTGTGCCGGAGGCCGAACAGCGAGGGCACGGCGATGAACACGTAGGCGACGATCGCCGCCAGGTGGCCGATGTACTTCTGGTTCACCAGCACGTGCACCACCAGGGCGAGCAGCGCGAAGAGGAGGTATTCGGGAAGCTGCAGCCCGAGCAGCGCCGCCAGGTACAGCCCGGCCTGGAAGTCGTGGTGGCCCAGCATCGCCTGGGCGAGGATCCCGGCCCCGGCCAGCAGCGCCAGGAACACGGCCAGCACCAGCCCCAGCCCCAGGAACTTGCCCAGCAGCGGCGGCCATTCCGAGGTGGGCATCGCGTCGCCGATCTCGCCCAGGCCGGCGTCGCGCTCGCGCCAGACCACCTCGCCGGCGAAGAAGACCAGGAGGAGCGGCACGATCACCCACCGGCCCGGCTCGGCGGCCGGGGCGCCCGTCAGCGGGGCCGTCAGCTCGCGGATGACCAGCGCGGTGGTGGGCACCAGCGGAACGCCGCCGGACGCCATCCTGGAAAGCACCACGGGGATGGTCAGGACCGGGATCCCCACCAGAGCGGCGAGCCCCACCCGGCTGGTGGCGATCGCCCGGAACGAGCCCCACGCGATGGCGAGCGTCTGGCGCGCCTGGATGGCGAAGCCGAACGTCCGCGCGACGTGCGGCACGGAGACCGGCGTGCCCGCGGTGGCGCCCGGGCGGGCGGGGAGCGGGGCGTGCGCGGGGCGGCGGCGCGCCCCGCGCCTCCACCAGGGGCGCCTGGCGGTGTGGTGGGCGAAGCGGAAGCGCAGGTAGGTGGCCGCCAGCGCCGCCACCCCCACGCCGAGCCAGAGGAGGCGGTTCTGGAGGACGGTGCCTTCCAGCGCGAGCAGGCGCGTGCTCTTCTCGGCCGTGGTCCAGGCGTGCGCCAGGTCTTCGATGACGAAGCGGATGCCGATCGGGTCGAGCAGCGTCCCCAGGCCGCGGTAGTAGAGGAGGATGGAGGCGATGAAGAAGGCCGTGAAGAAGAGGAGCATGCTCCCGGCGTAGCTCGACATCGCCCGCCCGCTGCGGGTGGCGAACCAGAACTGGATCGCCGTGGCGAAGAAGGCGTTCGGCAGCGACAGGATGGCGTACGCGGTGAGGAAGGCGGCCGGCCGGAACGGACCGACGGCCTCGGCATCGACTCCCGGGGCGTAGACGGCCAGCGCGATCCCCGCCTGCACGGCGAGCAGGATCAGCGCGTTGAGGACCAGCGCGGCCAGGAAGCGCCCGCCCAGGTACTCGGCCTTGCTGACCGGCGCGGTGTAGGCGAGGGGGTGCATCCCCGTCGCCACGTCGCGCGCCGCCGCTTCGCCGGCCACCACCGCGCCCACCAGGAGCCACACCAGCCCGCCGATCACCGTGGTCTTGGCGATGGCGAAGGGCGAGTTGACGAAGAAGTCTTCGTACAGCGCCTCGGCCACCATGCTGTCGCGGGTCACCAGGAAGGCGAGGCCCACCAGGACGGCGGCGATCAGCCAGGGCCAGGCGCGGCGCAGCTGGCTGGCGAGCTCGAAGCGGAAGATCTCCAGGAGCTTCATGCCGCGGCCTCCGCCTTCGGCGCCCCGCGGGGCCGGCGCACGCGGCCCGCCTCGCCGCGGCTCACTGCAGGACGGTGAGCGCGGCCCGCGCGGCCGGGTCCGCGGCGGCGCGGCCGGCCGCGGCCCCCACGAAGCCCCGCGAGTCCAGGAAGCCCGACCGGTCCAGCCGGGTCAGGGTCTCCCTGCGCTCCCCCGGGACGGCGGCGTCCTCCATCCCGTCGCGGCTCAGCGCCTGGACGAAGCCGGCGAGCTCGGGGTCGAGCTTGAGATGCGTGCCCCGGCCCACGTCGGCCAGGAGGAGGAAGCGCTCTCCCGCGTGCTCCACCTCGCGGCAGACGGCGAACGGGGAAAGCCGGCGGCGGTCGCCGGGCAGCTCGTCCAGGGGCGGCGCGTCGGCGGGGATCGCCACGGTGTGCCGCGCCGCCGCCTGGTCCAGGAACGACGCCGTCGCGCCGGCATAGGCCGAGCGCGGCTGGTCCTTCATCGACGCCCCGAACGCCTTCCACTCCTCGGCCGAGACGATCACCCCGGAGCGGTGCGCCGACCGGCTGGTGAGCCACACCAGGCGCCACCCCTCGAGGAGCGGCGTGGAGTGCAGCTCGCGCAGGTGCTCGCTGTCGCCCTGGTAGAGGAAGAAGTCGTTGCCCACCTCGGAGCCGTCGGTGTTCCCGTTGATCACCCGGGTCAGGCTCGCGCCGCCGAGCCGGTCGACCCCCTGGTTCGGGCCGGTCACCGAGCGGTGGATCCCCTCGGTGACGGGGCGGTACTTCGGCGCGATGTCCAGGACCTGGTCCGGCCAGGGGTGGGGCGTGAGCCCGTTCCCCGGGAGGTCCTGGAAGAGCGGCTGCCCCGGGGTGACCACGAAGGGCTCCACCGAGATCCGCAGCTGTCCGGGGAACTCGGCGCGCAGGTCGGTGAGGGCGGTCGCGCTGGCCAGGAACTTCTCGCGGGTGTCGGCGGGGAAGCCCGGGATGAAGCCGGCGACCACCCGGGGCACCCCCGCCTCGAGCAGCGCCCGCAGCGCGTTGATGTTGTCGGAGCGTTCCCGCCGCTTGTTCATCGCCTTGAGCGTCTCGTCGTCCAGCGACTCGATCCCCAGGAAGACCGAGGCGCAGCCCGAGCGCTTGATCAGCGCGGCGGTCTCGGCGTCGACGTTCGCGCGCAGGAAGGAGTTCCACTTGAACTTCAGCCCGCGGGCGAGCACGCTCTCCAGGATCCCGGTGAGGCGCGCGGGCACCCCGTTCAGGAGCGAGTCGGCGAAGGCGATCCCCTCGGCGCCGTAGAGGGAGACCAGCTCTTCGATCTGCTCCAGGACGTGCTCGACGGCGTCGCTGCGGAAGCGCTGCCAGAAGACCCACTCGCTGCAGAAGGCGCACTTGTCGGTGCACCCCCGCGAGATCTCGAAGGGAAGCCAGGTCCGCCCCGGCGTCTGCTGGTACTGGGGGATGAACATCTCCGAGAAGTCGGGGAGCGGCTTCTCCTGGATCCGCATCAGCTTGCGCGGGGTCGCCACCGGCTCGCCCGTGGCGGAGTCCAGCACCAGCGTTCCGGGAACCGGGGCGGACGGCCTTCCGCCTCCCTCGCGCACGGCCTCGTAGAGCGAGAGCACCGTCTCCTCGCCCTCGCCCAGCCCCACGGCGTCGGCCAGCCCGGAGCGGAGCGCCAGGAGCGCGGCGTTCCGGCTCTCGGTGACGTGGGGGCCGCCGAGCACGATGAAGGGCGGCTTCCTGCGCTTCTTGAGGTGCGCGCAGGCCATCAGCGTGGTCAGCAGGTTCGAGGTCCAGACGGAGAACCCGATGAACTCGAGGTCGGGGACGCGCTCCAGCGAGGTGGCCAGGAAGCGGTCCATGGTGTTCAGGTACTCGATCAGCCGCACCGGGTCCAGGCCGCGCTCCATGGCGTAGACGTCGAGCATCTTGTCGCGCTGGAGCTCGAACGGCCTGCCCGCGTCGAACGACTGGAGGAGGGCGAGGACGAGGGGGAGGTCGGGGATGTCGACCACGTAGCTCTCCCCGAAGATCCCCCAGGTGCGGTAGGTGGGCGCGTAGGCGCGGGGCGCCCACAGGCGCAGGTCCAGGAAGTCGAAGTCGTGGCATCCGTTGGCCTTGAGGTAGCCCAGGATGCTCGCCATCCCCAGCGGAGGAGCGAAATAGGTGTACGGCGGCACGATGCACAGGAGATTGGGCTTCATCCGTCCCTCTCTGGTCGGGGTGGGTTCGTTTCGCATGGGCACGCCGTCCGCCGTTCCGGCATCCATCCGCGCCCCTTCACTTCTTCCGTTCCTCCCTCGGCACGGCCGGCGGATGCGCCACGGCGGACCTGACGCGCCGCCGCATCCCTCCCCAGCCGCCCAGCCTCCGCCGCCGCCGCTGCTCCGGTCCCCGCCGGGCCCGTGAACGGCCGCGCCTTCCGCACCTGCGCACGATTCGAATATAACCTCCCATCCACTCACTAGCGGTCAGCAAAACCGCCGGCGCCGGCCCGGCTTCGTCACGCCGCCCGCTTCCCGGGGGTTCACGACCCGTGAGCCTCCCGCCCCGCCCGCGTCTCGCCTCCCTCGCGCGGCGGGTCGAGCCGCTCCGACAGCGCCTGGCCGAGCGCCGCCGCGTTCCGCGCAGCCATCATGGAGAGGTGGGTTCCCGGCACGGGCGTGACCCGCAGCTGCCCCTGGGGGAGCACGGCCCGCCACCCGCGTGACAGGTCTGGGTCGGGGCCCTGCCGCGCGGGGAAGAGGTGGACGGGGACGGGGATCGGCCGCGGCGCGTATTCACCCAGGGCGCGCTGGTGGTTGCGCAGGCGGTCGCGCATCTGCCGGGCTCGCGCGGCGGTGACGTGGCCGGGGAGGAGCCCCTGGTCGCGGCAGCGGGCGACGAAGGTCTCCAGGTCCACGTCGCCGGCGGGGACGCGCTCCCCGGCGGAGCCGCCGCGCCCGTCTTCTTCGCCGGTTTCGGCCATCCGGAGCACGTGCAGGAGGAGGGCGTGCTCCTCCGCGAGGTCGTAGGGTCCGGTGTCGGGGCCGGCGGGGGCGTAGCTGTCGAACATCCCCACGAACTCGACGGCCTGCCCCTGGCCGACCAGCTGGGTGGCGACCTCGTAGGCCAGGACCCCGCCGAACGACCAGCCGGCCACGCGGTACGGCCCGGAGGGCCGCACCTGGCGGATCATCGCCACCAGGCGTGCCGCCATCGCCTCGACGGTGTGCAGCGGCGGCTCCGAAAGCGACGGCGCCGGGAGCGCGTACACCGGGATGTCACCGTCGACGTGGGCATGGAGCACCTGCGCGTACGCGACCGACCCCGTCCCCTCGTACATCATGAAGAGCGGGGGCTGGGAGCCGGCCGCCCGCACGGGGATGGCCGCGTCTTCGGCGGGGGCCGGGGCGGGGGCGCCGCCCGCCAGCTCCCGCGCGAAGTCCGCCAGCACGGGGCGGACGAACAGGTCGCCGACCGCCGCCTCCACGCCCAGCGACGCACGCAGGCGCGAGAGCACCCGCACGGCCAGGAGCGAGTGTCCGCCGAGCGCGAAGAAATGGTCGCGGCGCCCCACCCGCTCCACGCCGATCACCTCGGCCCAGATCTCGGCCACCGCCTGCTCGGTTTCGCCCACCGGCGCCTCGTACGCCCGGCCCGCATGCGCGTCACCCTCGTCGGGGGCGGGGAGCGCCCTGCGGTCCACCTTCCCGTTGGGCGTCCGCGGATACGCCTCCATCCACACGTACGCCGCCGGCACCATGTACCCGGGGAGGCGGTCGGCGAGATGCGTCTTCAGCGCGTCCACCGCGGCCGGTTCGTCCGCAAGGTAGTACGCCACCAAGCGCCGGTCGCCGGGCGCGTCCTCGCGGACGAGGACGACCGGGGCGCGCACGCCGGGATGCTCCGCGAGCCGCGCCTCGATCTCGCCCAGCTCGATGCGGTAGCCGCGCACCTTCACCTGGAAGTCGAGCCGGCCCAGGTACTCGATCTCCCCTCCGGCCCGGCGGCGGACGCGGTCCATAACCCGGTACATCCGCGTGCCCGGCGGGCCGAAGGGGCACGGAACGAAGCGCTCCGCCGTCATCGCGGGCCGGTTCGCGTACCCGCGTGACAGCCCGTCGCCCGCCAGGTACAGCTCGCCGACCACGCCGACCGGAACCGGCTGCAGGTGCGCGTCCAGCAGGTACGCCCGCGTGTTCGCCACCGGCGTGCCCACCAGCACCTGCTCCGCCCCGCGCGGGACGACGTAGTAGGTGGAGTAGGTGGTGTCTTCCGTCGGGCCGTAGAGGTTGCCGACCTTCTCCACCGTCTCCAGTCCGTACAGCCCCTGCGCGAGTGCGTTCGGCAGGGCCTCGCCGCCGAGGTTCAGCGTCTTCACCGACGCCGGGATGCCGCCGCTGCGAAGCAGCTCGGCCGCGGCGCTCGGCACCATGCTGACGTGCACCACCTCCTCGTCGAGCGTCGCCAGCTCCAGCGCGTTCTCGGCGACCACCAGCTTCCCGCCGCACGCGAGCGTCCCGAACACCTCCGCGACACTGACGTCGAAGTTGATGGAGGTGGAGAAGAGCACGGAGGAGCGCTCCTCGTCCGTCACGTTCTCCCGCAGCCAGTGCAGCAGCACGACCACCGACGAGTGGCGGATCATCACCCCCTTCGGCCGCCCGGTCGAACCGGAGGTGAAGATGACGTGCGGCAGGTTCTCGGAGAGGACACCGCTCTCGGGCGCGTCGGCGGATTCCGCGGCGATGACGTCGCGCTCCAGGTCGAGCAGCAGCAGCGCAGGCGCATCCTCCGGCAGACGATCGGCGAGGGTCGAGTCGGTGAGGACGAGCGCGACGGCGGCGTCTTCGAGCATGTAGCCCAGCCGCTCGCGCGGGTACGCCGGGTCCAGCGGCACGTACGCGCCGCCCGCGCCGAGCACACCGAGCATCGCGGCCACGAGCTCTGGCGTGCGCGGCAGGCAGATGCCGACGCGCACCTCGGGGCCCACGCCGCGGC
>DASSME010000185.1:0-5621 GCA_035689035.1 Longimicrobium sp.
CCGCCATGGGGACGGCCTGCGGGACGGGGCGCGCGGCGGGCACCAGCTCGGGCTGCTGCAGCTGGCGCTCCTGCCCCAGCCACTCCACCAGCCGCCGCGCGGCCGAGCCCGGCTCGCCGCCGCCCAGCCGCACCACGCCGCGCGCCACGAACGCGCGCATCGGCTCGGTGGCCATTCCCACGCTCACCAGCAGGATCACGGCCGCCGCCGCCTTCATCCAGGCCGTGGCCATGGGAACGGAGCGGCGGCGGAAGCGCGTGCGGTCCAGGGCGGCAAGGGCCACCGCCCGCTTGTTGGGGTCGGGCATCTCGGCGGGGAGCAGGCTCAGCCACTCCTTCGCCAGCGCCGACTTCTGCCGGAACCCTTCCAGCCGGTCGGTACAGGCGGCGCAGGTGCGCAGGTGCGCCCCCATCATCCGCTGTCCCTCGCGGTCCAGCTGGTGGTCCATGTATCGAATCAGGTCGTCGTCACCCAGGTGGCGCGACCCGGCCAGAACACTCATCTCAGGCTCTCCGAGGTTGGAGCGAGCTCGCCCGCGAGCTTGTTCAGCGCCCGGGCGATCATGGTGCCCACCGACCCCGTGGTCGTACCGACCGCGTCGGCGATCTCGTGGTGGGCGAAACCCTCTTCCCTCATCAGGAGCACGGTCCTTTCCTTCCAACTCAGCCGGTCGAGCGCCGCACGTACCACCTTGCGGCGCTCCGCGCTCTCCGCGGCGTCGTCGGGCCCCTGCCCCGCGTCGCCCATCGGCGCGCGGTCGGGCGATCCCATCAGCAGCGTCATCCACCGGGCACGCGCGCGGGCGGTGTCGCGCACCACGTTGGTGGCCACGGCGAACAGCCATGCGCGTACGTGCCGGTCCTGCGGCGGACGCTCGACGAGCCGGACGAACGCTTCCTGTGCCGCGTCCGCCGCCAGGTCCGCGTCGCCGGTGAGGCGGACGAGGTACCTGTACAGCCCGTCGTAGTGCTGCAGGAAGAGCTGGGTCACGTTCAAGCGCTCTTCCGATGCTGTCATGGGTTCCTGGGCGTGAGAAGCGTCTGTTGCCGCTGCGCTCTCGGGGCCGCTGTGGAACGAGCCGGGTGGCGCGTTTCTGACCGGTGCGGCGCCGCGGGCGCGGCCGTGGGGCGATGGGGCTGGTGGAGCGGAAGCCTGGAGCGTGCCGCACGGCTGCGGCACACCTCAAGGATAACGTGTGTTTACCGCCCGTGCGAGAGCCCCGCGGCGATCTGCGCCCCCCGCGCGGCGGACGGCCGGTGGCGCGCGGCGGAACGCGGCTCGCCCGCATCCACGGTGTACGCGTTTACCCCCATGAATTGATCGAACAGGGCCGCGCCGCTACTCTTCCGGTGATCCGGCAGAACCGGTCCCCCGTCGCCCTGTCCCACGCCCGCGTCCCCGGCCGGGACCCTCCTCTTTTCGTTCTTGCCCTTTCCCCGATGAAACGCAGACACCCCTCACGCGCGATCTGGGCTCTGGCGTTCGTGGCGCTGTGCGGCGCCCCCGCCGGCGCGCAGCGCGTGGCGCCACAGATCAGCGTGGCGCCGCATCACCCCGGCTGGCGCGACGTGGGCGCGGGCACCGCCCAGCTCGCCTACGCCACTCCGGCGTACGTGAGCCGCGACCAGCCCCGCTCCATCGGGCTGTTCTACACCAGCGGCCAGGCGGCGCCGCTCGGCTACGTGCAGGCCGACGCCACCGATGTCTCGGCCGACCCGCCGCAGCGGATGGCGCTGTACGTGGTGAACCCGTGGGGATATCAGGTCACCTCGGAGACCAGCTTCGCGGCGGGGAGCGGAGTCAACCGGCTCGCCGCCGTGCTCGACGGGATCGGCTACGGGACGGGCGCCAGGCTGCATCACGTGGTGGTGCGGAGCTACTGGGCCGATGGGACCATGCTCGAATCGACGGCCGACGTGCGCGTGGCGATCATCAACGAGTCGGCCAGCCCGTTCGGTGCGGGGTGGGGCGTGGCCGGCCTGCAGCGCGCGTGGATCCAGGGCGACGGGGTGTTCGTGACCAACGGCGACGGGTCAGGCACCTTCTTCACCCTCTGCACGGGGTGCGGCTACACCTCGCCCGACGGCGAGTTCAGCACGCTGACGCCCACCGCGAACGGCGAGCTCACCCGCACCTACCCCGACGGGTCGCGCGTGGTGTTCCGCCCCGACGGGCTGATGAGCTACTCCGAGAACCGCATCGGCGAGCGCACCACCTGGACTTGGAAGACGGTGAACGGCACCATGGTTCCCGACGTGGTGACCGATCCGGCCGGCAAGCAGACCGTGTTCGGCTACAACGCCGGCGGCTTCCTCGCCACCATCACCGATCCGATGGGGCGCGTTTCGCAGGTGACGTATTCGGGTACCGACGTGTACCGCGTCACCGGCCCCGACAGCCGCGCCGCGTTCACCGCGACCTATGACGCGGCGCACAAGCTCACCAGCTGGAACGACGCCGCCGGGGGGCGGTGGGACGTGACCTACGACCGGGGGCTGATGCTGGCCACGGTCACGGCCCCGCAGGTGAACACCACCGACGCCGGCGCCACGCGTCCCGTCACCACCATCCACTCGCTGATGGACGCGGTGCTGGTGCAGCCCGGCTATGGCTTCAGCGGCCAGCCGCCGTCGCCGCGCGTAGTCCCGGCGAACATCCGGGTGTGGTCCAGCGATCCGCGCGGAAACGTGGTGCGCGCCGCGGTGGACCGTTACGGCGCTCCCACGCGGATCGAGGAGCCGTACGGACGGGTGACCACCATCGATCGCAACCAGCACGCGCAGATCACCCGCACCGTTTCGCCCACCGGCCACACCGTGACGGCCACCTGGAACGGAGTGGAGCTCACCCGTGTGGTGGACGAGACGGTGCACGACACCGCCACCGCCGACTACGAGCACACCTGGCACCAGCCCACGTACGTTCATCGTGGGATGCAGCGCGACTCGATGTACTACAATGCGTCGGGGCTGCTGCAGAGCACGGTGAGCCTGGGTGGGGGAACGCCGCAGGTGCAGCAGTACTCCTACTGGCCCGACGGGCGGCTGTATTCGATCACCGATCCCGCGGGCCACGGTACGTTCTACAGCTACGAGGGTACCGCCAACGGCAAGCTCGACAACCTGGCGGCCGTGGAAGCCGGCGTCTCGGGGTATCTGAACAATCGCATCACCACCTATGCGCACGACGCGCTGGGGCGTGACACGATGACCACCTCGCCCAACGCCGACAAGTCGCGCCTCGGATACGACCTGATGAACCGCGTGGTCCGTTCCACCGACCCGCTCGGCAACTCCACCTACTTCGCCTTCGATTCGGCGGGGCTCGCCACGGTAACCGACGCGAAGAGCGAGGTGTACCGCTTCACCCGCAACCCGCTGGGATGGGTGGTCAGCGAGACCGATCCGCGCAACGCGAGCATAAGCTACGGCTACGATCGCGCGGGGAACCTCACCTCCACCACCAACCGGCGCGCGCAGGCGGTGACGCTGACGTACGATTCGCTGAACCGCGTCACCTCGCGCAACGCAGGCGGCGCCGTCACCACCTGGAGCTACGACCCCGCCGGCCTCTGGTCGCAGGTGTCCAACGCGGAGAGCACCGACCGCGCGGAGTTCGACGCCGCCGGGCGGCTGCTGCAAACCGTCGTGACGCGCGGCGGCACCACCTACCGGCTGCAGAACACGCTCGACACGCAGGGCCGGCGCAGGCAGCTCGCCGTCTGGGGACCCTGGGCGGGCGCGTACACCAATGACTTCCGCTACGACGACAGGGCCCAGCTCGACACGCTGATCGACTTCTACGGCGGGCGCACGCTGATGGGGTACGACGCCGACGGACTGTGGACGGGGCCGCTGCTGCCGATGAACACGGGCCTGGGATTCGGCATCGGCCGAAGCCATGTCTCGACCCACGTGCCGTACGAGATCACGCATCCCTCCGCCGTGGCCGACGTGCTGAACACCAGCTACACCCTGGACAAGAACGGGCTGCTGGCGGCGCGGAGCCAGCGCTTCACCGAGTACTACGCGATCGGTTCGCGGGTGAACACCTACGCCTATGATCGCCTGGGACGGCTGACCCGCACCGACGTGACCGAGTACTACGACTCGAACGGCGCGCAGTGCGGTTCCACCGATCCCAACCTGGGGAAGTGCATTCCCGCCAACTCGGTTCCGTACGCCGTCGAGACGCGGAGCTACAACTGGGACGCGACAGGGAACCCGCTGGGAGCCAACTACACCGTGGACACGGGGAACCGGCTCACCCGCACCAGCCCCTTCACCCTGGAGTACGACGCGGACGGCAACCTGACGCGGAAGTACCGCACCGACGCGTTCGCGTTCGACCAGCGGCTGTTCTGGAACGCGCTGGGCCAGCTGGACAGCGTGCGCACCAACGGCACCGTCGTCCGCTACGGCTACAACGGCCTGGGGCAGCGCATCCGCGCGGGCACCAAGCAGTTCCTGTACGATGGCGACGACCTGCTGATGGAGATGAGCACGCCGGGCGTGCCGGACCACCTGTACACCTACTACCCGGGCGTCGACAACCCGCACAGCATGCGGATGGGGAACGGCCCGATCTACTACTACACGACCGACTTCCCCGGTAACGTGGTGGCGCTGGTCAACAAGAACCGCGAGATCGTCGCGCAGTACACGTACGACGATTTCGGCCACTCCACGGCGGTGGCCGACTCCACCGGCGGCCAGCCGCTGCGCTACGCTGGACGTGAGCTGGATCCGGCCACGGGGCTGTACTACATGCGGGCCCGCTGGTACGATCCGGACCTGGCACGATTCGTCTCGGAAGATCCGGCGGGGCTCCAAGCCGGCCCGAACCCTTACACGTACGTATTCGACAATCCGGTGAACGGGCGGGACCCCAGCGGGCTGGATCCCTGCCGCGACGCCCAGGGGAACAAGATCAAACAGGGCTCGGCCCAGGACTGCGCGCTCCCTCTGGCGGGCGTGGTGACTTCGTGGTGGCCGTTCTCCACTCCGATCAGCGATGGATGGTCCATCAACCTTGGCAGCCGCGGCGGCGGGCCGCTGGTGGGGCGCCCGGCACCGTCCGAGCGCACCCACAGCTCGAGCGCCGCGCAAGCCGAGGCAGCCCGGCGGATGCGCGTAGCACGGGACCGGTGGCAATCGGAATGTTTCGAGAGGTCGCACGCGCGCGACGTTGCCGCCGGGGCGCTGGTGCTCATTGCCGGTCCGCTCGGCGGGGTGCTCCGCGAGGGTCCCGGTGCATGGCGGGCGTGGCGCACCAGCCGGTCGATGTGGGGGAGCCTCGGGGCCAGCCAGGACGCCGCAATTTTCAACAATACCCTTACCGCCGCAAACGAAGCCGATAACGCTTTGGCTGCTCACGGCGCTGCCGCAGCCGAGTATGCCGAGCGCTGGCGTGATCGGTGCTGCCGCGCTGGGGTATGCCGCTGGCGCGTGGATCGGGTGCCAACTCAACAGTGATTGGTACTAGTGTAATGCGTCCGAAATAGCTTTGGTTTTGACGTGCCGCATGTTAGATTGTGCAGCATGCCAAGGCCAATTCGAAAGGTCGAGTTGCGCGACGGAGATCGCGCTGACCTGGAGCGGATCGTCCGTTCCCGCACTGCT
>DASSME010000186.1:0-7108 GCA_035689035.1 Longimicrobium sp.
ACGGCCCCACGGAGGTCACCGTGTGGGCGACGAGCGCGGACGTCGACGCCGACCAGGCCCGGCGACCCACGATCGGACGGCCGATGGCGGGCACCACCGCCCACGTCCTGGACGCCGCGTTGCGGCCGGTTCCGCCGGGCGTGGCCGGCGAGCTGTACCTCGGCGGGCCACAGGTCGTGCGGGGCTACCTGCGCAGGCCCGCACTGAGCGCCGGGCGGTTCGTGGCCGACCCGTTCGGGTCCTCCGGGACACGGCTCTACCGCACCGGCGACCTCGTCCTCCGCCGCCCGGACGGCGCGCTGGACTACCTGGGCCGCACCGACCACCAGGTGAAGGTGCGCGGCTTCCGGATCGAGCTCGGCGAGGTCGAGACGGTGCTCGAAGCCCTGCCCGGGGTGCGTCGCCAGCACCGCGCCCACCTCGCCCAGCTCGATGCGGAAGCCGCGCACCTTCACCTGGTGGTCGGTCCGCCCCAGGAACTCCAACGACCCGTCCGCCAGCCAGCGCACCCGGTCGCCGGTGCGGTAGAGCCGCGCCCCCGGTTGGGCCGAGAACGGATCGGGGACGAAGCGCTCCGCCGTCAGCCCCGGGCGCCCCAGGTAGTCGCGCGCCACGCTGGCGCCGCCCAGGCACAGCTCCCCGGCGACCCCCACCGGCGCCACCGTCCCCCCGGGCTCCACCACGTAGAGCGCGGCGTTCCCCAGCGGCCGCCCCACCATCTGCCGCGTGACCGGCTCGCTCCCCAGCCGGTGCGCGGCGCAGATGATCGCCGCCTCGGTGGGGCCGTAGAGGACGTGGATCTCCGCGGCGGGGAAGGCGATGCGCATCTCCTCCAGCAGGTCGGGCGCGACCGCGTCGCCGCCCACGAAGGCGTGGCGCAGGGTGCCCAGCACGCCCGCGGGCGTGGCGCGGACCTCCTCCACGATGCGCCGCATCAGCGCCGGCACGGCGTGCAGCACGGTGCACCCGGCGAGATCCTCCACCAGCCGTGGCACGTCGGGCACCCGCTCGCGCGGGACCATGAGCACGGCGCCGCCGGCAAGGAGCGGAAGGAGGGTCTCGAACAGCCAGATGTCGAAGGCGAAGGAGGCCAGCGAAGGCACCCGGTCGCCGGCGCCGAACCCGAACGCGTCACCCGCCACCGTCAGCGTGGCGCCGAGGCTCCCGTGCGAAACCCGCACACCCTTGGGGCGGCCGGTGGAGCCGGAGGTGTAGATGACGTACGCCAGGTGGTCCGCCGTGAGCCCGCCGCGGTCCGGGTCCGTCGCGGGGAGCGAAGCCCACGCCGGCGCCGCGGCGTCCAGCTCGAGCACGGGGACGGCCGCGCGTTCGAAACGATCACGCAGATGCGTCTGCGCCAGCACCGCCGCCGGGGCGCTGTCGGACAGCGTGTACGCCAGGCGCTCCGCCGGGTAGCCCGGGTCCAGCGGCACGTAGGCGCCGCCCGCCTTGAGCACCCCCAGCACCCCCACCACCATCTCCAGCCCCCGCTCCACGCAGATCCCCACTCGCGCTTCCGGGCCGACGCCGAGCGAGCGGAGATGGTGCGCCAGCCGGTTCGCCCGCGTGTTCAGCTCCGCGTAGGTGAGACGCTCTCCTTCGAACGTCACCGCCTCGGCACCGGGCGTGCGCTCCACCTGGGCTTCGAAGAGCGCGTGCACGAACGCTTCGCGCGGGTGCTCCGCCCGCCGGTCGTTGAACTCCTCCACCACCCGCCGGCGCTCGGCGTCGGGGAGCAGCTCCAGCCGCTCCACGCTCCCCCGCTCGTCCGCCACCATCTCTTCCAGCACCCGTCGCAGGTAGCCGACCCAGCGCTCCACCGTCTCCCGCTCGAACAGGGCGGTGGCGTACTCCACCACCCCCTCGATCCGCCCGCCGTCCTCCCAGAGCGCCAGCGAGAGATCGAACTTCGCAGCCACCTGCGACGACGAGTCGTCGGACTCATCGGAGTCCTCGGCGTCCAGCGGACCCACGGCCAGCCCTGGCAGCTCCATCCTTCCCCCCGGCGCGTTCTGCCAGGCGAACAGCACCTGGAAGAGCGGGGTGTGCGCCAGGCTGCGCACCGGCTGCACCAGCTCCACCACCTGTTCGAAGGGGATGTCCTGGTGGTGCTGGGCGCCCAGGGAGCGCTCCTTCACCCGCCCCAGCAGCTCCGTCACGCTGGGCGAGCCCGACAGGTCCACGCGCAGCGCCAGGGTGTTGACGAAGAAGCCGATCAGACCCTCGATCTCGCTCCGCCCGCGGTTGGCGCTCGGGGTGCCGACGACCACCTCGTCCTGCCCCGACAGCCGGGCGAGCACGGCCGCCCACCCGGCGAGGAGCGTCATGTGCAGGGTGGCGCCGTGCCGCTGCCCCAGCGTCCGGAGCGCCGCCGTCAGCGCCTCGTCGAGCTCGACGGGCATCCAGGCGCCCGCGAAGTCCTGCCGGGCCGGGCGCGGGTGGTCGGTCGGCAGCTCCAGCAGCTCCGGCGCGCCGGAAAGCGCCTGGCGCCAGTAGTCCGCCTGCCGCTGCAGGACGTCGCCTTCCAGCCAGCGCCGCTGCCACGCGGCATAGTCCGCGTACTGCACCGGCAGCGGCGGGAGCGGATCGGGCTCGCCCCGCGTGAAGGCGGCGTACAGCGCGCCCAGCTCGCGGTGCAGCACGCCCATCGACCACCCGTCCGAGACGATGTGGTGCATGGTGACGAGCAGCACGTGGTCGTCGCCGGCCAGCCGGATCAGCCGCCCGCGGACCAGCGGGCCCCGCGCCAGGTCGAACGGCGCCCCCGCCTCCTCCGCCACCAGCCGGCCCAGCTCCCGCGGGGCGTCAGGGCGGCCTTCCAGGTCGTGCTCGGCCAGGTGGAACGGGCTCTCCTCCACCGCGGCGATCCGCTGCGTGGGGACGCCGTCCGTCTCCGGGAAGGAGGTGCGCAGCGCCTCGTGCCGCGCCACGATCCGCTCCAGCGCGCGCAGCAGCGCCTCGCGGTCCAGCTCGCCCTTCAGCCGCAGGCGCATGGTGAGGTGGTAGGCCGCGCCCGAGCCCTGCATCCGTTCGATGAACCAGAGCCGCTGCTGCGCGAACGACAGCTCCAGCGGCCCGCCGCGCTCCGCGGGAACGATGGCCGGGAGATCGGCGTGCGCGGCCGTCCGCAGCCCGCGCGCGAAGTCCGCCAGCACCGGCCGGACGAAGAGGTCGCTGATCGACGCTTCCACCCCCAGCGCCTGCCGCACGCGGGAGACGACCCGCACCGCCAGCAGCGAGTGCCCGCCCAGCGCGAAGAAATCGTCCCGCCGGCCGACGCGCTCGACCCCCAGCAGCTCCGCCCAGATTTCCGCGAGCGCGGTCTCCGTCTCGCCGAGCGGAGCCTCGTGATCGCGCGCGGCGAAGGCGTCCGCGCCGGGAGCGGGGAGCGCCGCGCGGTCCAGCTTTCCGTTGGGATTGAGCGGAAGCCTCTCCAGCCGCACGAACGCCGCGGGAACCATGTACTCCGGCAACTGCTCGGAGAGGTGCGCCCGCAGCGCCTCGTTCTCCAGCGCCTCGCCCACGAAGTACGCCACCAGCCGCTTCCCGCCCGCCCCGTCGTCCAGCGCGAGCGCCACCGCCTCGCGCACGCCGGGGTGCGCGGCGAGCCGCGCCTCGATCTCGCCCGGCTCCACGCGGAAGCCGCGGACCTTCACCTGGAAGTCGGTGCGCCCCAGGTACTCCAGCGTCCCGTCGGGAAGCCACCGGCACAGGTCGCCGGTGCGGTACATCCGCGCGCCCGGGCCGCCGAAGGGGTCGGGGACGAAGCGCTCCGCCGTCAGCCGCGGCCGGCCCAGGTACCCACGCGCCACCGCCACGCCGCCGATGAACAGCTCGCCCGCCACGCCGACGGGCACCGGCTCGCCGGCACGGTCCAGCACGTAGACCGTGGAGTTGTGGATCGCCCGGCCGATGGAGACGCGCTCCGCGCCGGGGTCGCACTCCCACTCGGTCACCTCGCCGGACTCCGTGGGCCCGTACTGGTTGAAGAGGCCGACGCCCGGAAGCCGCTCGTGGAACTGCCGCACCAGCGCGGCCGAGACGGCCTCGCCGCTCACCGGCACCCTGAGCAGGCCCGTGCAACGCCCCGCGTCCGGATGCTCCAGGAAGAGCTGCAGCATCGAGGGGACGAAGTGCGCCACGGTGATCCCCTCGCGGCGGATCGTCTCGGCCAGGTACGCCGGGTCGCGGTGGCCGCCGGGGCGCGCCATCACCAGCCGGGCGCCCACCATCAGCGGCCAGAAGAACTCCCAGAACGAGACGTCGAAGGAGAACGGCGTCTTCTGCAGCAGCGCCTCGCCGGGCTCCATCCCGTACCGGTCCTGCATCCACGCCAGCCGGTTCACCAGGCTCCCGTGCTCCAGCATCACCCCCTTGGGGCGCCCGGTGGAGCCCGAGGTGAAGAGCACGTGCGCCAGGTTCCGCGGCCCCACCCCCTCGCGGCCGGGATTCGTCTCCGGCCGATGCGCCCACGCTTCGCCGGCGGCGAGGTCGAGCACCGGGACGGCGGACCCCGCCGACAGCGCGGCGGCGGTGGCGGCCTGCGGCGGGTGCGTCAGGAGGACGGCGGGGGCGCTGTCCTCGAGCATGAAGCGCAGCCGGTCGACCGGGTAGCTGGAATCGAGCGGAACGTAGGCGCCGCCGGCCTTGAGGATGCCGAGCAGCCCCACCACCATCTCCACGCTGCGCTCCACGCAGATCCCCACCCGCGCGTCGGCGCCCACGCCGAGCGCGCGGAGGTGGTGCGCCAGCCGGTTCGCCCGCGCGTTCAGCTCCGCGTACGTCACCCGCTCGCCTTCGAACACCACCGCCACCGCGCCGGGCGTGCGCGCGGCCTGCGCCTCGAACAGCTCGTGGACGCAGGCCTCGCGCGGGTACGCCGCGGCGGTCGCGTTCCACTCGCGCAGCACCTGCCGGCGCTCGGCTGCGGGGAGGATCGGGATGCGGTCCACGCTCCGGCCGTCGTCCGCCGCCATCCCCTCCAGCACCGCGCGCAGGTAGCCCACCCAGCGCTCCACCGTCGCCGGCTCGAACAGCGACGTGGCGTACTCCACGGCGCCGGCGATGCGGCCGTCCTCCTCCCACATCGACAGCAGCAGGTCGAACTTGGCGGTCACGTGCGGCGCGGCATCCGCGGGGTCCAGCCGCAGCCCCGGCAGCTCCAGTGTGCTCCCCGCCGCGCTCTGCCACGCGAACATCACCTGGAAGAGCGGGCTGTACGCCAGGCTTCTCGCGGGACGCAGGCGCTCCACCACCTGCTCGAACGGGAGGTCCTGGTTCCGCTGCCCCTCCAGCGCGCGCGCCTTCACCTGCGCCAGCAGCTCGGCCACCGTGGGCCGGGCGGAGAAGTCCACCCGCAGCGCCAGCGTGTTGACGAAGAAGCCGATCAGCTCCTCCACCTCGGGGCGCACGCGGTTCGCCGACGGGGTGCCGACGACCACGTCGTCCTGCCCCGAGATCCGGGCGAGCACCGTGGCCCAGCCAGCCAGCAGCGTCATGTAGAGGGTGGTGCCGTGGCGGTGGCCGAGCGCCGTGAGCCCCGCCGTCAGCTCCCGGCCCAGCTCCAGGTGCAGGGTGGCGCCCGCGTGGTCCTGCCGGGCGGGGCGCGCGTGGTCGGTGGGGAGCTCCAGCAGCTCCGGCGCGCCGGCGAGCGTCCGCGTCCAGTACGCCGCCTGCGCGTCCAGCACCTCGCCTTCCACCCGCTGCCGTTGCCAGGCCGCGTAGTCGGCGTACTGCACCGGGAGCGCGGGGAGCGGATCGGGGTGCCCCTGGCTGAACGCCGTGTAGAGCGTGCTCAGCTCCCGGGTGAACACCCCCGTGCTCCACTCGTCCGAGACCACGTGGTGCATGGTCAGCAGCAGCAGGTGGTCGTCATCGGCCAGGCGGACCAGGCACGCGCGGACCAGCGGCCCCCGCTCGAGGTCGAACGGCGCGTCCGCCTCGCGGGTCGCCAGGCGCTCCACCTCGGCTTCGGCGTGCGGCTCGCCGCGCAGGTCGTGCTCCACCACCCTGAAGCCGCTCTCCTCCACCGGCAGAATCCGCTGCTCCGGCTCGCCGTCCACCCGCACGAACACCGTGCGCAGCGACTCGTGCCGCGCCACGATGCGCTCCAGGGCGCGCGCCAGCGCCGCGCGGTCCAGCGCCCCCCGCAGCCGCAGGCGCATGGGAATGTGATAGGTGCTTCCCAGCTCCCCCAGCTGTTCCAGGAACCAGAGCCGCTGCTGGGCGAAGGAGAGCGCCAGCCGCCCGCCCCGCTCCACCGGCACGATGGGAGAGCTCTTCGGCGCGCTGCGCTCCAGGCTGGCGGCGCGCGCCAGCTTGAGGATCCGTTCACGTTCGGCGGTCGACAACGTCGGGTTCATCGGCTCCGAGGGCAGTTCGTTGTTGCGATGGGGGGCGGCTGATCGGTCATTCCACGTCGGCGCCGCGCGCCAGCGCGAGCAGCTCCTGGATCTGGTCCGGATCGAACTGGGCCAGCTGTGCGTCGAGGAGGTGCTGGGCGAGCAGGGACAGCTCGGGCTTTTCGAAGAGGTCGCTCACCGAGAGCTCCACGTCCATCTCGCGCCGGATGCGGAACACGAGCCGGGTGGCCAGCAGGGAGTTCCCGCCCAGCTGGAAGAAGTCGTCGTGGCGGCCCACCCGCTCCACGCCCAGGAGGCCGGCCCAGATCGCGGCCACCGCCTCCTCGGTCTCGCCCGCCGGAGCCTCGTACTCCCGGGCCGCATACGCGTCGCCCTCGGGCGCGGGAAGCGCCTTGCGGTCGACCTTCCCGTTCGGGGTCAGCGGAAGCGCGTCCAGGCGCACGTACGCCGCCGGGACCATGTGCTCCGGGAGGCGCTCGGCGAGGTGCGCCCTCAGCGCCGCCACGGCAACCGGCTCGTCCGCGAGGTAGTACGCGGCCAGCCGCCGGTCGCCCGGCGCGTCCTCGCGCGCCAGGACGAGCGCGTCGCGCACCGCGGCGTGGCCGCGCAGCGCCGCCTCGATCTCGCCCAGCTCGACGCGGAAGCCGCGGATCTTCACCTGGAAGTCGGTGCGCCCCAGGAACTCCAGCGTCCCGTCCGCCCTCCAGCGGCCCAGGTCGCCGGTGCGGTACAGCCGCGCGCCGGCC
>DASSME010000187.1:0-12023 GCA_035689035.1 Longimicrobium sp.
CCAGCAGGTACCCCGCCGCGTACCCCTCCTGCAGGAAGCCGGAAAGCAGTCCCCGCCGCCCGCGCGGCGCCTTCTCCATCGCCAGGCTGGCGCCCACGCCCCACTCGCCGCCCATCCCGACGCCGAACAGCGCGCGGCACACCACGAACCACCCGAAGCTCGGCGCCAGCCCGGTGAGCACCGAGAGGAGCGAGTAGAAGACGAGGTTGATCATCAGCGGCCCGCGGCGGCCGTAGCGGTCCGCCAGCAGCCCGAAGATCACCGCGCCGACGGGCCGGAACATCAGCGTGAGCGTGATGGCGCCCGCCACCGCCTTGTCCGTCTGCCCGAACTCGTGCGCGATGGCGGTCAGGCACATCACCACCAGGAAGAAGTCGAACGCGTCCAGCATCCACCCCAGGAACCCCGCCAGCACGGCGGAGCGGTGGTCGCCCGCGCTTTCCGCGGCGGCGGGGGACGAGGGGACGACGGCGGGAGCGGAAGTCGGCATGGGATCGGGACGGTCGGGAGGCGGGCGAGGAGATCGGGTGGATGCGGAGAAGAAACGGACGGCGACGGCGGGATGCAATGGTTTCGATGTGTGCCGCGGGGGCGGCCCCCTCCCGGAGATCGCGGACGGTACTGCTGTCCGCGATCTCCGACCTCCCCCAAAAACTGCCTGGGGGAGGTAAAACCAATGGCGAATCGGGGTTGAAGCCTCCCGCAGTTTGGGAGGCTTTCTGTCGTTGTAGCTGCGGCTTCAGCCGCCGGTGCGCGGTCTGTCTCCGCACCCCCGCACCCCCGCACCCCCGCACCCCCGCACCCCCGCACCCCCGCACCTCCGCACCCCCGCACCTCTGACCTTCCTCGCGCACGAACCTTGAACAGCCGCCGGGCCATGGATCGCTCCGAACCTGGCCGGGCCCCGTCACCCACCAACGCACCGCTCCCCGCGCCCGACAACGAGAACCCCACCATCAGCGCCGCGCCCGAGCCGGAGCCGGGCGGCGGGCCGCGGATGCTGCGCGCGCTGTCATCGCGCAACTACCGGCTGTACTTCAGCGGTCAGGGGGTCTCGCTGGTCGGCACCTGGATGACGCGCATCGCCACCAGCTGGCTGGTCTACCGCCTCACCGGCTCCACGCTGCTGCTGGGGGTGGTCAGCTTCGCGGGGCAGATCCCCACCTTCATCCTCGCGCCCTTCGCCGGCGTGCTGGTGGACCGGGTGAACCGGCACCGGATGCTGGTGTGGACGCAGGTGCTGGCCATGCTCCAGTCGTTCGCGATGGCCGTCCTGGCGCTGCTGCACGTCATCACCGTGCCCGAGGTGATCGCGCTGTCGCTGTTCCAGGCCTGATCAACGCCTTCGACATGCCCAGCCGCCAGGCGTTCCTGGTGGAGATGGTGGACCGGCGCGAAGACCTGGGGAACGCCATCGCCCTCAACTCGTCGCTGGTGAACGGCGCGCGGCTGCTGGGCCCCTCGATCGGCGGGGTGGTGATCGCGGCGGTGGGCGAGGGGTGGTGCTTCTTCATCGACGGCGCCAGCTACCTGGCCGTGATCGCCTCGCTGCTGATGATGCGCGTCCCCAGGGCCGCAGGTCCGCCCCGGGCGGCCGGGCGCAGCCTGCACCAGCTGCGCGAGGGGTGGCGCTACGTCACGCGCTTCGCCCCGGTGCGGTCGATCCTGCTGCTGCTGGCGCTGGTGAGCCTGATGGGGATGCCGTACACCGTGCTGATGCCCGCCGTGGTGGGCACGGTGCTGAAGGGCGGCCCGGCGCTGCTGGGGTTGATGATGGCCTCGAGCGGCGTGGGCGCCCTGTGCGGCGCGCTGTACCTGGCGCAGCGGACGACGGTCCTCGGCTTGGGCCGCGTGATCGTGGCGATGGCGGCTCTGTTCGGCGTGGGGCTGGTGGCGTTCTCCTTCTCGCGCGTCGCATGGCTCTCGGCGGCGTGCCTGGTGCTGGTGGGGTTCGGGATGATGGTGCAGATGGCGAGCAGCAACACCATCATCCAGACCGTGGTGAGCGACCAGATGCGCGGCCGGGTGATGAGCTTCTACAGCATGGCGTTCATGGGGATGGCCCCGTTCGGCGGATTGCTGGCCGGCGCGCTGGCGCACCGCATCGGCCCGGAGAAGACGGTGGCGGTGAGCGGCGCCGCCTGCATGCTGGCCGCGCTCTGGTTCTCCACCCGCCTCCCCGCCCTGCGCGCCGTGATGCGCCCGGTCTACCGCGAGCTCGGCGTCCTCCCGCCGTTGGAGGAGCAGCAGGAGGTGTAGAACCGAAGCCGCCGTCCGACCGAACCGGCATCCCAGACCGGCGGCTGAAGCCGCAGCAACAACGACGAAAAGCCTCGCAAACCCCGCGAGGCTTCAACAGCAAACCACATCGTCATACAGAAATTGTTTCACCTCTCCCAGGCAGTTTTTGGGGGAGGTCGAAGATTCGCGGACAGCAGTACCGTCCGCGAATCTTCGGGAGGGGCCCCCTCACGCCGCCGACCGCGCCGTTCCCCCGGCGGCCGGGAGCGGACCATCTTCCGGCGCCTCGGTCTGGTCCAGCACGTCGTCGTCCGGGGCGACGAGCAGGGCCTCGCGCCAGGCGCGGGGGAGGCCGTGCGGGTTGCGGCGGACGATGCCGGTGTTGAGCGCGGTGGCGAAGCCCACCCACCCCAGGTACGGCGCCATCAGCCATCCGGCGGCCGCATCCACCTTGCGCGCCTCGTTGGCGTACGCGGCGATGGCGGGAAGGAGCAGGCCGATGTCGCCCAGCGCCACCTCCGGGTTCTTGGCGCCGAAGAAGAGCGGCGTCCAGGCGGCGTTCAGCCCCAGCTGGGCGCGCCACAGCGCCAGCGCGCGGCTCCGCGCCGGGCTGTCGGGCCCGCGCCACACGCGGTAGCCGCTGGCCGCGATCATCGTGTACAGCGCCGTCCAGGCGACGGGGAACGCCCACTTCGGGGGCGTGAACGACGGCTTGTCGAGCGCGTCGTACCACGCGCGGGTCCGTCCGCCGCGCGGGGTGAACAGCGACCCGGCCACGGCCGCGCCCACCACCGCCGCGCCGAACCCCGCCAGCGCCCACCCCGAACCCTTCCACCGCCCGCCGCTCCGCCCGCGCTCCGTCCTGGTGCCCATCCGCTCCTCCCGTGTTCGTCCCATCTCTGGACAAACACTGCAACGCAACCGATGTGCCCCCATGATCCCACGCTGGCCAGGGATCGAAAGCTCCGATGCAGCTCTCCGTTGCTCCGTTGCCCTCCGCTGCTCCGTGTGCCCCCCAACCGCGTCCGTCTCCGCGCGGAATCTCCGCATCGCGCGCTTCGAACGACCGTTCAATTGCGCGGGCGGGGGCACTCGTATACCATCAATGCGACCGATCGGTCTCTATGGGCTGGGACGACGTGACTCAGGAGGCGAGGATGGCCGGGGGATACATCATCGACGCGGTGCGGACGCCGCGCGGGCGGGGGAAGAAGGGGAAGGGCTCGCTCACCGAGATCCACCCCCAGGAGCTGCTGGCGCAGACGCTGAACCGTCTGGCGGACCGCTCCGGGGTCGACCGCGAAGACGTGGAGGACGTGGTGATCGGCGTGGTCAGCCAGGTCGGCGAGCAGGGCGGCAACATCGCCCGCAACGCGGTGCTCAGCGCCGGGTGGCCGCTGCACGTGAGCGCCGTGTCGCTCAACCGCTTCTGCGGCAGCGGCCTGCAGGCGGTGAACTTCGCCGCGATGGGGGTGATGAGCGGCGCGCAGGACCTGGTCGTCGGCGGCGGCGTGGAGAGCATGTCGCGCGTGCCGATGGGCTCCGACGGCGCCGGGGCGGACGGGCAGAACCCGGTCCTGCGCGCCCGGCACTTCCAGGTGCCCCAGGGGATCAGCGCCGACCTGATCGCCACGCTCGAGGGCTTCACCCGCGACGAGCTGGACCGCTTCGCCCTCGAGAGCCAGCAGAAGGCCGCCGCGGCGCAGCGCGAGTGCCGCTTCGGCCGCAGCCTCTTCCCCGTGGTCGATCCGGCGACCGGGCAGGTGGCGCTGGAGAAGGACGAGTACCTGCGCCCCGAGACCACGCTCGAAGGCCTGTCGCAGCTCGCCCCCGCCTTCGCCGAGCTGGGCGGGAAGCCCGTGGGGCCGAACGGCGAGACGATGGACGAGATTGCGCTGAAGCTCTACCCGCAGGCCGGGCAGATCCAGCACCTGCACACCGCCGGCAACTCCAGCGGCATCGTGGACGGCGCCGCGGCGGTCCTCCTCGCCTCCGAGGCGTACGTCCGCGAGCACGGGCTGAAGCCGCGCGCCCGCATCCGCTCCGTCGCCACGCACGGCGAGGAGCCGCTGATCATGCTCACCGCGCCCGCCGAGACCGCGCGCAAGGCGCTGCGCAAGGCGGGGATGGAGGTGGGCGACATCGACCTGTGGGAGATCAACGAGGCGTTCGCCACCGTTCCGCTGCAGACCATCAAGCGGCTGGGGATCGACCCGGCGCGCGTGAACGTGAACGGCGGCGCCATCGCGCTGGGCCACCCGCTGGGCGCCACCGGGGCCATGCTGCTGGGCACCGCCGTGGACGAGCTGGAGCGGCGCAACCTCTCCACCGCGCTGGTGACGCTGTGCATCGCCGGCGGGCAGGGCGTGGCCACCATCATCGAGCGCGTCTGAAGGAGGGCCGATGACGATCGCCGACGCCGCGCTCCGCGAGCGCACCGTGACCTGGGAAGACCCGCTGCGCGGCGCCCGCGCCGCCCGTGGGATGACGGGGATGCAGTACCTGCGCGCGATGATGGCCGGCGAATTTCCGCCGCCGCCGATCGCGCACACCCTGGGCTTCACCCTCGCCGAAGTGGACGACGGGCGCGCCGTGTTCACGCTGGAGCCCGCCGAGTTCCACTACAACCCGATCGGGATGGTGCACGGCGGCGTGGCGGCCACCCTGCTGGACAGCGCGATGGGGTGCGCGGTGCACACGCGGCTCTCCGCCGGCGTGGGCTACACCACGCTGGAGATGAAGGTCAACCTGCTGCGCGCCATCACCCGCGACACCGGTCCCACCGCGTGCGAGGGCCGGGTGATCCACCTGGGCCGCACGACCGCGCTGGCCGAGGCCAAGCTGACCGACGCCGCCGGCCGCCTGCTGGCGCACGCCACCAGCACCTGCCTCCTCCTGCGCCTCGACGACGGGAGCTGAGGCGCGGTCGACGGTAACGGCAACGGCGGGTCACACGGAGCAGCGGAGTGCAACGGAGCAGCGGAGAACTGCGAGAGGTTCTCCGCTGCTCCGTTCTTCTCCGCGCCTCCGTGGCCGTCTGACTCCGCGCCGTGGAAGGAGGAGTACGGCCGGATCTACTGCCCTGCCAGGAAGCCGAGGATCCCCCGCGCCACGCGGTAGGCGGCGGGGGCGTCGTAGTTGCCCATCACGGCCACCGTCCAGCTCCCGTCGCGGAACCAGAACAGGTCGCTGTTGATCCCGCTCCCCGCCCCGCCGCCGTCGTGCCCCACGGTCTCGCGGCCGCCAACGGCGGAGAGCTGGAAGCCATAGCCGTAGTGCGGCAGCCCGTTCTGCACCGCCGTCAGCCGCGCCACGGTCTCCGGGCGCAGCAACCGGCCGCCGCGCAGCGCCTGGCTGAAGCGCACCATGTCGGCCGCGGTGCTGTAGCCGCCGCCGGCCGGGGTGCCGCGATGGCCCAGGTACGCCCAGTTGGGCCGCCGTGGGCGGAGGCCCAGCGGGTCGTCGTCCCACCAGGCGTAGCCCACCGCCACGTTCTCCACCGCGTCGTCGATGGCGAACGCATCGGTGTCGGTCATCCCCGCCGGCTGGTAGACGTGGCGGCGGACGTAGTCGTAGAAGTTCTCGCCCGACACCTTCTCGACCACCGCGCCCAGCACGATGAACCCCTCGTTGCTGTAGCGGCTGCCGGTCCCCGGCGCGTAAAGCAGAGGCTCGCGCGCGAACACCTCCAGCAGCGACGCGGCGGTGGGGTACACCTTGCGCCGGTCGTACCCCGGCCGGTCGAAGAAGCCGCCCAGCCCGGCCGAGTGCGTCAGCAGCTGGTGGATGGTGATCCGGCGCGCGGCGTCGGCGTTCGGGTACTCCGGCAGCAGGGCGGCGAGGGTGTCGTCCCAGCGCAGCTTCCCCGCCTCCACCAGCTGCCCGATGGCGACGGCGACGAACATCTTCCCCATCGAGGCGACGTTGAAGCGCGTGTCCGGCCGGTTGGGCGCGTGGAAGTTGTGGTCCGCCTCGCCGTACGCCTGCTCGAAGAACACGCGGTCGCCGCGCATCACCCGCACCACCCCCGAAAAGTCGTCGCGCCGCGCGGCCTCGCCCACCCGCTGCTCGATTGCCGCGCGGATGGCGTCGGGCGCCAGGCGGCCGGTGGGCCAGGGCGCGGCCGGCTCGGCCACGATGGACAGGCCGATCCCCTCCGCCCGCGGCACCGCGCCGGGCGCCACGCCCATCAGCATCTCGGCACGGCGGCCGGTGCGGCGCAGGCGCGCCTCCCAGCGCAGCGGCTCGCCGTCGCGCACGCCGAGCAGCTCCAGCCCGCCGCCCTGGGACTGGACGATGCGCAGCAGCTCCGCGTCCGTGGCCGCGTTGCCGCGCTGGTGCGCCGCTGCGCTGAACGAAGTGTCGCTCCAGCGGCGGAGTTGCGCCGTGTCTCCGCTGTTGATGGCCGCCAGCAGTGCGCGCGCCAGCGTTCCCGCCGGCGTCGCGGGAAAGTCGACGGTCGCGGACCCAGACGAGCCGCCGGTGCTCGATCCCGGCACCTGCGCGCGGGCGGAGGGTGCCAGCACGCACGCCGCGGCGAGCACGGCCGCGGTGCGGATGTATGAGGAAGTCATCGGGAATCGCCGCGGTGAGGACGAAGGTCAGGACTGCCGCCATTCGGCACCGCGTTGGACGGATCCACCCGGCCGAAGGTTGGAGCGCGGCGCAGTTGAAGCCTCCCGCCGAGTGGGAGGCTTCCTGTCGTCGTAGCTGCGGCTTCAGCCGCCGGTGTGATGCCGGCGATGCTCGATGACACCCGCCCGGTGCGATGCCAGGCATGCCGATGACACCAAAACAAGACCCGAGCGGCTTGCCATCTCCCGATGGACACGCTAGTTACCGAACCTATGCGCACGCCCCGCAAGCCACCGATCAGCGAGCCGAAGCAGGACCGCAGCGTGGAGACGCGCCTGCGCGTGGTGAGCGCCGCCCGCGAGCTCTTCCACGCGCAGGGCTTCGACGCGACTTCCGTGGACACCATCGCGCGGCGCGCGGGCGTGGCGAAAGGGACGGTGTTCCTGCACGCCGAGAGCAAGGAGCGCCTGCTCCTGCTGGCCTTCGAGGCCGATTGGGTGGAGGCGGCCACGCAGGCGCTGGAGGCCGTCGACCCCAGGCAGCGGCTGGCCGAGGCGCTGCACGGCGTGTTCGCGCACTTCTTCCGCATGTACGAGCGCGACCTGGGGCTGGCGCGGCGCTTCGTGAAGGAGCTGGTCGTCCTCCCGCACGAAGACAACCCGCTCGCCCCGGTGACGCTCGATTTCATCGCGCGCCTGGCGGAGCTGATCGCCCGCCGCCAGGACGCCGGCGAGCTGCACCCCGACGTGGACCCGGCGCTCGCCGCGCAGATGTCGTTCGCGCTGTACTCCGGCGTGCTGGTGGGCTGGCTCAGCGGCTGGATCCCCGACGCCGCCACACGCGACCGGCTGCTTGCGGGCAGCCTGCGCCTGCACTGGAGCTGACGGCGGGCACCATGACGGACGTCGTGATCGTAGGCGGCGGGATCGGCGGGCTGGCGGCCGCCATCGCGCTGCGCCGGCGCGGGTTCGCGCCGCGCCTGTACGAGGCGGCGCCCGAGCTGCGCGAGGTGGGCGCCGGGATCTGGGTGCCGCCCAACGCCATGCAGGTGCTCGCGCGCCTGGGGCTTGCCGGCGCCGTCACGCGCGAAGGCGACCCCGTGCGCCTGGTGGAGCTGCGCGACGCCAAGGCCGGCGTCCTCCAGCGCGCGGACCTGTCGTACGCGGAGCGCGAGTACGGCCATCCCACCGTCGCCATCCACCGCGGCCGCCTCCAGCGCGTCCTGGCCAACGCCGCGGGGCGCGACACCATCCGCACCGGCGCGCAGTGCACCGGCGTGGAGCAGGAGGGCGATCGCGTCGTCGTGCGCTTCGCGGACGGCGCCGAAACCGCGGCGGACGTGGTGATCGGCGCGGACGGGCTGCGTTCGGCGGTACGCGAGTCGATCTTCCCCGGCGTGCCGCTACGCTACTCGGGCCAGACGGCGTACCGCGGCGTGGTGCGGTACGATCTGCCGCCGGAGCTGGAGCGGATGGGGTGGGAGGTGTGGTCCGCCGGGGCGCGCGTGGGCTTCGGCGCCATCGGCCACGGCGAGGTCTACTGGTACCTGACGATGGATGCGCCGGCGGGCGGCACCGACGCGCCCGGGACGCTGCGGGGCAAGCTCGACGCGCTCGCCGCCCCCTTCCCCACCCCGATCCCGGCGCTGATCGCCGCGACGGACCCGGCGCACGTGATCCGCACCGACCTGAACGACTTCGCGCCGATCCCTCGCTGGCACCGCGGGCGCGTGGTGCTGCTGGGCGACGCGGCGCACGCCACCACGCCCAACCTGGGCCAGGGCGGCGCGCAGGCGGTGGAAGACGCCTGGGTCCTGGTCGACCGCCTGGCGTCGGAGCCATCGCCCCAGGCCGCCTTCGCCGCCTACCAGCGCATCCGCATGCCGAAAGCCCGGATGGTGGTGAACACCTCGTGGCGCTTCGGGAAGATGGTGCACCTCTCCAACCCGCTGGCCCGCGCCGCCCGCAACCTGCTGCTGCGCCTGACCCCCGAGTCCCTCGCCCGCCGCCAGACCGACGCGCTGTACCGGCTGAACTACTGAAGCCCGCACCGCGCACCTACATCTCGAACGCGCCGAAGCCGTGGCCTTCGCAGGCGGACTTCGTGAGTCACCGCGGCGGCGTAATCAACGCACGTACAGGCGGATGACCCTCAGGTAGCCTGCCGCCCGCCATTCGCGCGTGTGGCGCTGCACCGACGTGCGCACCCGCTTCAGGCAGGCGACGATCACGTGCAATCCCGGACGGCTACGCAGTGCGATCGGGACTCGGCACGACCTTCATCCCGCAGTCCGCGAAGGCGGACTTCCCGCAGTTCCAGCGGCGGGTTTCAACCCGCCGTGGGGTTCCCACCACGTGCTCACGCCCTACCACCGCAATGAAACGGGGCGCCGGGACCACATCGTCCCCGCCGCCCCGCTCCATCTCAGCACTCAGCACTCAGCACTCAGCACTCAGCACTCAGCACTCAGCACTCAGCACTCAGCACTCAGCACTCAGCACTCAGCACTCAACCGTCGTACCGCTTCACCGCCAGACACACGTTGTGCCCGCCGAAGCCGAACGAGTTGGTGAGCGCCAGGCGCACCGGGCGCTCCACCATCCCGTCCGTGGCGTAGTTCAGGTCGCAGTCGGGGTCGCGCTCGTGGAAGTTGATGGTGGGCGGGATCTTCCCCGTCTGGCACACCAGCGCGCTGATCACCGCCTCGATCCCGCCGGCGGCGCCCAGCGTGTGCCCCGTCATCGACTTGGTGGAGCCGACGACGATGTCGTACGCGCGCTGGCCCAGCGCCGTCTTGATCGCCGCCGTCTCGTTCTTGTCGTTGGCGGGCGTGCTCGTGCCGTGCGCGTTGACGTAGTCGACGTCGTCCGGCGTGGCGCCGGCCTCGCGGAGCGCCGCCTTCATCGCCCGCACCGCGCCCTCGCCCCCCTCGGCCGGGGCGGTGATGTGGTACGCGTCCGCCGTCTGGCCGAAGCCGACCACCTCGCCCAGGATGGCGGCGCCGCGCGCTCGGGCGTGCTCCAGCTCCTCCAGCACCAGCATTCCCGAGCCCTCGCCCAGCACGAAGCCGTCGCGCGTGGCGTCGAACGGCCGGCTGGCGGTCTCGGGAGAATCGTTGCGCTCGCTGAGCGCCGTCATCGCCGCGAACCCGGCGATCGTCTGCGGGCTCACCGTGGCCTCGGTGCCGCCGGCCACCATCAGGTCCGCCTCGCCGTGCTTGATGCTGCGGAAGGCGTTCCCCACCGCGTGCGCGCTCGACGCGCAGGCCGACACGGTGCAGTAGTTCGGCCCCTTCAGCCCCCAGCGGATCGACACCAGCCCCGCGGCGATGTCGCTGATGAACATCGGCACGAAGAAGGGGCTCACGCGGCGGGGGCCCGCCTCGATCAGCTTGCGGTGCTGCTCCTCGAAGGTCCAGATCCCGCCGATCCCGCTGCCCACGATCACCCCGAAGCGGTCGGCGTCGATGTCGCCCAGGCTCTCGTCCAGCCCGGCCTGCCGCATGGCCTGCACGGCGGTGGCGATGGCGAACTGGGCGAAGCGGTCGGTGCGCTTGGTTTCTTTGCGGTCGATGTACTCTTCGGGGGCGAACCCCTTCACCTCGGCCGCGAACCGGACCTTGAAGTCCGACGCGTCGAACTGGGTGATGGGGGCCACCCCGCTGGTCCCCGCCAGCAGGGCGCTCCACGAGCTGGGCACGTCGAGCCCCACCGCGGTCAGCATCCCCGTACCCGTGATCACGACTCGGCGACTCATCAACCGCTCCGCGTGTCGGTAGGCCCGGCATCCGGCGCGCCGCGCGCCGCCCGGGCGGGTTCAGGCCGCCGTCGCGTGAGCGCGGCGGCCACAAAAGAAGCGCGTGCCGCGGCCCGCCGTGTGGCGGGGGCGCGGCACGCGAAACGATCGGGCTCAGCCCTGCGCGTGCGCCTGGATGTAGTTGATCGCGTCGCCCACGGTCTGGAGCTTCTCGGCCTCCTCGTCCGGGATCTCCATCCCGAACTCCTCCTCGAAGGCCATCACCAGCTCCACCGTGTCGAGCGAGTCGGCGCCCAGGTCCTCCACGAACGAGGCCTCGGGGGTCACCTTCTCGGCCTCGACGCCGAGCTCGTTGATGATGATGTCCTTGACCTTCGCCTCGATGTCCGCCATTGCGATGTGCTCCTGAAAGGGTTCCTCAGGTCCGTCCTGCCTTGAAGCCGGAAGTCCTGACGTGGAAACGGTCCGGGGGCGCAGCCCCGCCCTACATCACCATCCCGCCGTCCACCACCAGCACCTGGCCGGTGATGTACTGCGCCCCCGGGCCCGCCAGGAAGCGGACGGCCGGAGCGATGTCCTGCGGCCGGCCCAGCCGGCCCAGCGCGATCTGCCCCATCAGCGCGTCGCGCGCCGCTTCGGGCAGGTCGGCGGTCATGTCGGTCTCAATGTATCCCGGGGCCACGGCGTTGACCAGAACCCCCCGGCTGGCCAGCTCCTTGGCCACCGACTTGGTCAAACCGATCACCCCGGCCTTGCTGGCCGCGTAGTTCGCCTGCCCCTTGTTCCCGGTGATCCCCACCACGCTGGTGATGTTGATCACGCGCCCCTGCCGGCGCTTCATCATCCCGCGGCTGGCCGCGCGGATGGTGTTGAAGGCGCCGCGCAGGTTGGTGTCGACCACCGCGTCCCAGTCGTCGTCCTTGATGCGCATCAGCACGTTGTCGCGCGTGACCCCGGCGTTGTTCACCAGGATGTCGAGCGACCCCAGCTCGTCCTCCACGCGCTTGACCAGCGCGTTCACCGCCTCGGGGTCGGCCACGTCGCAGCCGTAGCCGCGGTGCCCCTCGCCGGCGAGGTTCGCCGCCGCGGCCTGCGCCCGCGCCTCGTCACGGGCGACCACGGCGATCTTCGCCCCCGCGTTCGCCAGCTCCTCGGCGATGGCCAACCCGATCCCGCGCGAGCCCCCGGTCACCAGCGCCACCTGTCCCTGTAGCTCCACCCTTGCCTCTCCCGTAGCGCTTTTCGTCTGATCCCACCCACACCACCACCAACCACCAGGCGGTTGAAACCGCGGCAACAACGGCCCAAAGTCCGCCTTCGCGGACTCCCGCGCAACCATCCCGCCTCCTAGTGTAGTGCGTTCAAAGTCTCTTTGGCTTTCCCGACCTTGTCGAGAATGTGCTGTACGGTCGCGGTCCAGACAAAGGGCTTGGGCACACGGTTGCGGTTCT
>DASSME010000188.1:0-6173 GCA_035689035.1 Longimicrobium sp.
ACTCACAACTCCCTGATCCACCACCTTCGAACACCCCGGCAGGGGGGACATTTCTACTGAACGTAAAACCCGGACTTTTCTACTGAAGCGGAACACCCATTGGGAACATCATGTTTATTTCTTGAGTGTCCGGTTCTAACGTTCGGGCTGCGGCCGGGGAGCTCCCGGCCTCTGTTCGCAAGCAAGCCGGCCTCTCCGGTGATGGCGGAGAGGCCGGCTCGCTTTCGTCGAATCGCTCGCGGCCTACGTAGCGCACGACTCGGCTTCGCCTGCTTATCCGAGCTCGGCAATCCGTTGGCGGTATACTGCGAGTAATTGCTGGTCGATGTCGGCCAGCGAGTCGGTCTCGATCACCTGCCCTCCCTCGCCCGCGAACTCGAAGCGGAAGCGAGGACCACGTCCTTCGCGAAAGTTGAAGAGCCTGCCTTTCCGCTCCTGCTTGTAGAAGACGCAGAACACCGTCTTATGGTCCACGGGGCGGACGTGGGCGAGTTGTGCGTACAGCGCCTCGTCTCCCGCGATCAGGAACGGCAGCCGCGTACGTACGTAGTCGAACACCTGCAGCTCGGTTTCTGTCGTAACTACGCCGGTTTCGCCTGCCCCGACGGGCACCGGCTCGGGCTCGCCGACGGGGATGGGCGCGGACGGGGCCACCTCGGGCCGCATCTTCACGAGATCCTTCCGATCCGCAAACCCCACACGTTCGAGGATCTTGCGATCGAGCAGGGTCTCCCCCGCATCTCTGACGATGGGAGCGTGTTCTTCCACCATCCGGCCGGTGCGGCGCCCCTCGATGCCGGCTACGTCCATCAGCGCGCGGACGAATCGCTCATCTGGGTTGGCAAGGCACCGGTCCAGGGCATCGGCGTACATGGCCGTGTAGATCCGGCGCCTTGCATCGGCGCCCACGTACGCGGGGTCGAACGTGCCCTTCCGCAGCTTGCCCAGCGCTTCGAGCGCCGTCTGGTCGATCTGCTCGCGGGCCACGTCCGACAGGTCGACTACCGCGAACGGCACGTCGTCCATCATGTTCTCCAGCCCGGTGTCGGTATAGAGCTGATAGACGAGCCCATCCGTGAGAATCCCCAGCTTTACCGTGGGGACGGCGTTGAAGTACCCCTTCAGTTCGCCCCGATTCGCCTCGGCCAGCGTACCGACCTTCTTGCACTCGATCGCGATCACCGGCTGGCCGGTCTGACAGATCGCGTAGTCGACCCGGTTCTTGAACTTGTCGGAGAAGGAGGCATGGGCCTCGGGAATCACCTCATCGGGATCGAGCGGGTCATAACCGAGCAGCTGGACGAAGGGAAGCACCAGGTACTGCTGAGTAGCGGCTTCGGTCGCAGAGCGCGGCGCGCGATCGATGCAGACCTGCGCGTGCGCAATCAGTGCTGCGCGAAAATCGTCGGCCATGGGTCCCGGAGAGTTCAGTGGCGTCGAAGACGGGGATGCCCAGGCATGCTCCACGACACGGTGCTGGCACCTCGGTGCCATCAATGAGCGGACTGGAGCAGTGCAGGAGAAGCGTTCCCCTTTCTCCATGAGACGGACGCATTCGGAAAATTCCTTTCCGCCCACAGTCCGCGAGCTTTGATTCCGCGCCAACGCAGCGCCGGCCTCACCGCCGGTATGGAGAGGCCGGCTCTCGGACCGCCGCTGATCCGCGTCCTCCGGTCCGGGTCGACGGGGGATGATGGGAACGGCCGCGCCGGTCCCGTCGTGTCCCCGCACGATACGCCTGCCGATCACCGGGCATCACCCGCTCCCGCACCGCCGCGAGCCGCCCGGCCGAAAGCGAGCGGACCCGTCCCGCCGAGCCGTAGCAGAATAGACTATTTGGACCAAGTGATACCCAAAAGCTTGTCCGCTGTCCGCCGGCCCATTATCCTGCACGCCCCGGCCGCTCCCGGCCGGCTCTTCGGGCCACCTTCCCTCCGGCCCGCCCGCCCTCCCCCCACATCCAGGAGGCGCTCCGATGCGGCGTTCCATCGCATTCCTCGCCCTGTTCACCCTGGCAGCCTGTTCCGACGTGCTGCAGGCGCCCGCCCCCGGCGCGCCCGAACGCGCCACCCCCTCGGCTCCAGACGCGGCCCGCTACATCGTGGTGCTGAGGGACGAGCCCGCCGCCACCCCCGCGGCGGCGCGCCGCCGCGCCCTGGCGGTGGCCGACCAGGCGGGCGTGCCCACCGAGCGCGTGTTCGCCGGCGTGCTGCAGGGCTTCTCGGCCGAGCTGACGCCCGCCCAGCTCTCCGCGCTGCGCCGGCGCGCCGACGTGGCGTACGTGGAGCCCGACGCGCCGGCGCGGCTGTTCACCACGCAGGCCAACCCGTACTCGTGGGGGCTGGACCGCATCGACGACTACGACCTGCCGCTGGACCAGGGCTTCACCTACACCAGCACCGGCAAGGGCGTCCGCGCGTACATCCTGGATACCGGGATCAACCTGCAGCACCTGGACGTGACCGGCCGGGCGCAGTACATCCCCAACGGAAGCAACGGCGACTTCGTGGGCGACGGGCACGGCAGCGCGGCCGACTGCCACGGCCACGGCAGCCACGTGGCCGGCACGGTGGGCGGCACCTATTCGGGGGTCGCGAAGCAGGTGACGATCCTGGCCGGGCGCGTGGTGAACTGCACGGGGGGCGGCACCGCCTCGATGGCGATCGCCGGGATGGACTGGATCCGGCTGAACGGGCTGAAGCCGGCGGTGGTGAACATGAGCCTGGGCTACGGGAACTCGGCGGCGGTGCGCACGGCCGCCGAGAACCTGGTGTCGGCGGGGTTCACCGTGGTGGCGGCCGCCGGCAACGGCGACTACGCGGGGAACCCGATCGACGCCTGCACCGAGTCACCCGCCGGCGCCCCCAACGTGATCACCGTGGGCGCCACCGATTCGTCCGACCACGAGGCGTCGTTCTCCAACTACGGCACCTGCGTGGACATCCTGGCGCCGGGCGTGAGCATCATGTCGTCCGACTACCAGGTCACGAACGGGCTCACGAGCCTTTCGGGGACGTCGATGGCGTCGCCGCACGTGGCGGGCGTGGCCGCGCAGTACCTGCAGAACAGCCCCACGGCGTCGCCGGCGGTGGTGTGGCGCGCGATCGTCGGCAACGCCGTCACCAACACCCTCACGCGGAACCGGATCAGCATCTACTACGGCACCCCCAACCGCTTCCTGTTCACGGACTTCTAGGGCCGGTCCGCACCGTCTTCGACACGGAGAGAGCCCTCGCTCGCCGGCGGGAAAGGCGGAGCAGAAACGGAGGAAGCGGAGAGCCAGGGTCGGTTCTCCGCTCCTTCGTCCTGCCCCGGACCCGTATCCTGGCCTGCGTTACGCCGCGCGGGAGATGGGTGCCAGCCGGCCCAGCGCCTCCAGGCTGGCAAGGATCTCGGCGTCCAGCTCGTTCGGCTGGACCTTGGCCTCGATGATCACGGGCACGTCGACCCCGATCAGGTCGGAAATCTCGCGGCAGGAGCGGATCCCGGTGGGGGTCAGGCGAACGTGTCGGCTTTCCGAGTCGAGCTCGCTCACGTGCACCTGCCGCAGGCGATCTCCGAACGCCGACAGCAGGCGGTAAGCCTCGGTCATCGAGGTGTCACACTGCCGCGCATGCGCCACGTCGAAGCAGAACGACGCCCGGGGCAGCCGCTCGAACACCGGCCGCAGCTCCTCCACCGTGCGGCCGGACGGCTTGCGCCGGTCCATGTTCTCGATGCAGAGACGGTCGCCGAACTCCCGCCAGGCAGCGAAATCGCGCAGGGTATCGGGGTGCACCACCACCAGCCAGCCGCGCTTCGCAACCGGCAGCAGCGCGGCCGCCAGCGCCTGCTCGTCCCCGGCCTCGAACGAGCTGGGCGCGTGCACCGCCACGTGACGGTACGAGCCGAGGGGAAGGTGGGGAATGGAATCCAGCAGGGGCCGCAGCTCGTGCATGCGCAGCGCGGAAAGCTCCAGCGCCCCCGTACGGTGCGGGCCGAGCATTTCGAGCGCCTGGCGAACGTTGCCGCGGGCCAGGGAACCGGTGGAAAAACCCACGGGTTGCATCAGAACACTCCGTAGCGGCGGGTAAGCTCCGCGAGCGGCTGGCTGTCGAAGAACATCTCGATCAGTGCGCCTTCGAAGCGCTTGCCGATCGCGTGCGCCTGCTGGTAGTGCGGGTCGGCTTCCTGGCCGGGGGCCAGCTTCTCGAGGTACGTGCGCCGGTCGGGATCATCGAGCACCGCCAGGAACTCGTCGTATGCTGAGAAGAGATCTTTCGCACAGGCCGAAAATTCTCCGAAAGATAGGGCGGCGCGAGCCAGGATGTCCAGAGGTGTCTTCCGCACCAGCCCTTCGAGGTGCTCGACCACTCGGTACCGGCCGTGCTCCGGCGGCTGGCCCGCCAACTCCAGCTTGCACGAGTAGCAGCTAAGCAGGCCGGCCGCATACATCAGCTTGCGGGACATCTGCAGCTTGACGGTACGCAGCGCCCATCCGTCGCCGGCCCGGACCCGCCGCTTCTGCGCGAAATCCACGGCCATCGTGCGCCAGTAGCGCGATACGTCGTTATGCAGGAACCGGGGCACGCGGTAGGGCGCCCGGGGCGAGATAATCTTCGCTGATGTAGCGGTGCAGCACGTTGCGGACAACGCTGCTGTAGCTGGTGCGGTCGCCCACCGGCACGGACTCGAGCAGCAGCAGAATGCGCTGAGTGGTATTCCGGTTGGTGTCGTCTTCGCCGCCGATCTTGTGTACCAGATCGTGGCTGAAGGTGAGCCCCGCGAATGTCCCTCCCGGCGCAGGCCTGCCGAAGCCGAGCTCCTCGATCTTCTTCCGGATCAGGATCTCGGCCTCGCGATGCTCAGGGTCTGCCTCCCAGTTGACCAGCAGAGTCCAGTCAAGGTCGCTCCCCTGCGTGAACTCGTATCGGGCGAGCGACCCGTAGACAACCAGGCTGAACGCGCGGTTGCGCGAAACGAGGTCGCCCAGACCGTGCCCCAGACGCTCCAGCTCGTGGGCGGCTCGTTCTCGGGCGCTGAAGATGTTCGGCCAGGTTTCGCCGAGCTCGGCAGCCAGCCGTTCTACCTCAGGAAGTGGCTTGACACCGGGCAGTTCGAGTTGCGGTGCCATTCACTCTTTGGCGGCCCGTGCGGGGTGGGAGAACATGCGACGGGTGCCAAACTATCCCGCCGCCGGACAGCGGGCCAAGACAGCCGATCCGCCCTCGCACAGGAAGGTTCCGAGGGTATCGCAACCGGAGATCACACCCTGGTGATCGGCGGCACATTTGGACCGCGGATCGACTGCACACGACCGACAACAAAGCCGAAGCCCCGCCGCAGATGATCGCGGCGGGGCTTCGTGTTTTCCGAGGAGCGGGAGACGGGGCTCGAACCCGCGACCCTTAGCTTGGAAGGCTAATGCTCTACCAACTGAGCTACTCCCGCCCATGCCGCGCGCCGGGAGCGCGCGGGCCCAAAAGATAGCCAATCCGGCGCTTCCGCACAATCGCCGTCCGCCCCCCGCGGAACCAGATGGCGCCGCGCGGCCCCGCCGTTCGCATCGCCCCCCGACCCGCACCGCTCGCCCCCGCTGCGGTCGTCTCGCACCACGACTGCCGCCATCCGCGCCGGCAGCACGTTTCATTACCAGTGGATATCCACACCCCGCCGGTCACGTGGCGGACGGGACCCACCTTCGCCGGCGGGTGGACCCGCCGCTGCCGTCGCCCGCATGGGCGGCCGACACCACCCCAGTTTCGGAGACACACCCGATGACCACGATCACCATCCAGCAGTTCCGCGCAACACTCGACGGCGTCCGCGACCGCGGGCCGGTGCGGACGTATCGCGAGATCGCCCGCCGGCCCGAGCTGGCGACCGCGATGCGCACCGTCGACTGGGGGGCCTGGCCGCCGGTTGCGGCACCCGTCGCCACCGCCTGACCACAGGCATCCACCTTCGAACGGAGAACGGCAGATGTCCCGCCTCACCATCCAGCAGTTCCGCTCGACCCTTTCCGGCGCCGGCCGCGGCGGCGCGCTCGTGCGCGCGTACCGCGAGCTGGCGCGCCGGCCCGAGCTGGCCGCGGCCGCGCACATTTCGGAGTGGGCGGCCTGGCCGTCGGCCGCGCAGACCCCGGCGAACGCCTGAGGCCCCGACCGCCGCCGCGGCTCCCCCGCCGCGGCGGC
>DASSME010000189.1:0-13262 GCA_035689035.1 Longimicrobium sp.
ACGCGGCAGAAACAATCATCTACGAACGCTTCATCCAGCAATCGGTCGATCCCTCCCCTTTCTCCTCACTTCTGCGCGATGCGAAACGCGCGTCTTCTCACCGCGCTCATCATCCCGCCGCTGCTGACCCTCGCGGCTGCATCCATTACGGCGGCGCAGCCGATCACCTATCGAGGCATCGCGCCCGGCGCGCCGCCGGAGCAGGTGCGCGCGTGGCTGCAGGCGCTCGGCTTCCGGTTCCGCGGCGCCGACCAGGACGGCGACCAGGTGTACGCCGCGGGCGACAGCTCCGAGCTGGCGGTGAGGTTCGATCCGCGGGGCGCCGTGCAGTTCGAGCAGCGCTGGGAGGGATCGACCGCGTTCGTGCGGCGGCGCACCCGTGCGGTCAACGACTCGCTGGTCCGCGCGTACGGCCGGCGCTGGGCCCGCGGCGGAACCGAGCTGACCGTGGTCGAGCAGGACACCCTCACCTCGCGCATCCGTTCACCGTACCTTTCCGTCGCCGTCACCTCCACCGCCGCGGAGCAGGCCGAGACGCAGCGAAGCATCGCCGCGCGCGACCGTGCCTTCGCCGCGGAACGGGACGAGGGAGCCGCCGGTGTCGCGCGGTCCGCGTCCGCCGACACACTGGCGCCGGGGAACTCGGGCACCGTGGGCGGGCGCGGACGGTCGTCCATCGGCCTGGAAGGAGGGACCTGGGTGGCGCCCGGCGTGTACCGCGCGCGCTTCCACGCCGAGTGGTGGTGGCTGATGCGGCTTCCGAACGGGATGAAGTACAGCGAGGAAAGCTGGGAGGGCGAGCTCGATTGCGTGCGGCGCACCTGGCGGCCCGCGCGGGTCGTGCGGTACTGGCTGCGGCAGCGGCTTCCCGCGGTGCCGGGGTCCGAAGCGTGGACCTCGCCGCTCACGCAGCCCGGCGCCGAGAACGTGGCGCGCGCGAGCTGCGCCATCCTCCAGGCGCCGCGCGCGGCGGACGCGCAGCTCACCGTCTTCGGCCTGCCGTGGGGCGCGAGCCCGGCCGCCGTCCGCACCGCGGCCCAGGCGCGCGGCTACCGCTTCCGCGGCGTGGACCAGTTCGGCACGCACGTGTTCGGCGGCCCCGGCAACGCCGAGATGCTGGCCGAGTTCGTTCCGGCGGGGATGATGCGCATCGAGCTGCGCTGGCCCGGCCCCCCGCCCGCCGCGCGCCGCCGGTACACCGCGCTCGCCGACTCGCTCCGCCGCGTCCTCGGTCCCTCGCGCCCGGCCGAGGGCGGCCCGTCGCGGGCGTGGCTGGGGCGCGACGCTTCGCTGGAGGTGTCATACGACGTCCGGAGCGGCCGCGCGCAGGGCGAGGCAGTCGCCTCCCTCGCCGCCACGTCGCTGCGCCTGGCGCAAGTGAATTCGCGCGAGCTGGAGCGCCAGGCCGAGGCCGCAACGACCGAAAGCCAGCGCCGCTACGCCGAAAACCAGCCGATCCCCCGCGACACCGCGTTCAACCGGGACTGGAGACTGGTGGCGGGTAACCGTGAAGACATGGTGCTGCTCGACCTCGCGTCCGCCACGCGGCTGGCGGGCGGCATCCATCGCGTGCGCCTGCTGGAGGAGTGGCGCCACCCGCGGCGGCTGGAGAACGGGCTGCTGTACGACGGCGAGCTGCGGGTGCTGGAGATCGACTGCGCGCGCCGGCGCTGGCGCCTGCTGCGCACCCTCCACGCGCTGGAGGAGAAGCGCGTGGAGGGCGCCGCCCTCGAATCGTCCTCCCCCACCTGGGCCGCGCCGGCCGCGGCGACCTGGGATGGACGCGTGCTGCGGGCCGCCTGCACGGCGGTGGCGCGTCGTGCCCCGTCGCCGCGCCGCTGACCATCACCCGGACCATCAGCCCTCAGCACTCAGCTCTCAGCCCTCAGCCCTCAGCACTCAGCACTTAGCACTCAGCACTCAGCCCTCAGCACTCAGCACTCAGCACTCAAGCCCTGCCGTTTGCGCTGGCGCGCGCCTCCGCGTACCTTCGCAGTCGAACGCGCGTGGGTCGTTGGATGGCACCGTTGTTGCCCCCATCGCGCCCGGATTGCGGTGCCGGACGTCAACCTCGTCAATGGACCTGGAGCCATGAGCTTCCGAACGAGCAAGCAGAACGGTGTGGTGGTGGTGGACGTGGACGGGCAGCTCATCGTGGGCAACCGCCAGGAGCTGAAGCAGAAGGTGCTCGACGAGCTCGAGGGCGGGGAGCGCAAGTTCCTGATCGACTTCACCAACACGGGCTACATCGACAGCTCGGGGCTGGGCGTGCTGGTGAGCCTGAGCAAGAAGATCCGCGAGCAGGGCGGCGAGCTGCGCCTGGCGAACCTGAACGAGGACCTGCGCACGCTCTTCGAGCTCACCAAGCTCGACACGCTCTTCAACATCGCCGACTCGCGCGACGCCGCGCTGTCGGCGTTCTAACCTGCGAGCCCGGCCGCCGCCCGCCCGTAGCCCGGCTCGCCGCGCTCCGGGCGGCACCGGCGGCCTTCTTGCGCCGAGCCCGATGGACCTTCCCGACCGCGGCAACGGGCGGCCCTCCCGCGAGGGAACGCACTTCGCGCTGGAGCTGCCCAGCGACCTCCGGCTGATCGACCCGGCCATCGGCTACCTGGCCGGCCGGCTGCGCGACTACGGGTACGAGGGCTCGCGGCTCACCCTCAACTTCCGGGTGGGCGTGAGCGAGGCGCTGGCCAACGCCATGATCTATGGCAACGCCCGCGACCCCGCCAAGCGCGTGCGCGTGGAGGTGGAGCTGGAGTGGGAGCGGGTGAGCGTGGTGGTGCGCGACGAGGGCGACGGCTTCGACCCCGGCGAGGTGCCCGACCCCACCCTTCCCGAGAACCTGGAGCAGCCCGGTGGCCGCGGCATCTTCCTGATCCGCGAGCTGATGGACGAGGTCGACTTCCACGGCTGCGGCAACTGCGTGCGCCTGGTGCTGTACCGCCAGGAGCCGCTTCCGCGCGCCTCTTGACCGGAGGCGCGCCCATGCCCGCGTCCGCCGCCCCCGCCCCGCCCCGCCACACCCGCGACGTGCTGGAAGACTTCCGGCGCGCCTGGGGCGACGGCGTGCGCGTGTGGTGCCCCGCAGGCGAAGGGTGGCGCCTGGTGCTGGGGCCCGACGGCGACGCACCGCCGCAGGCGCCGGGCGACGGCGCGGTGGTGGTGCCGGGCACCGAGTACCGGGTGGAGATGGGCGGCTCGCCGCCGGCGGTGGTGGACGGGGCCGCGCGCTTCCTTGCGAGCACGCTGGCGCGCGTTACGCGCCATGACGACGAGATCCGCTCCTTCAGCCGCGAGATCTCCGAGCGCTACGAGGAGATCAACCTCCTCTACTCGATCAGCGAGATCCTGGGCTCCATCATCTCGCTGGAGCAGGCGGCGGGGACGATCCTGGCCGAGGTGGCCAGCATCCTGGGCGCCAGCCGCGCGGCGCTGTGGGTGCACGACCCCGAGCGCAACCTGCTGGACCTGGCCGCCGTGGAAGGGGGCGACGGGCACCGCGGCCCGATCCCGGTCGACGACCCCTGCTCGGTGACCGCCTCGGTGTTCCGCGAGGGGCGGCCGGTGATCCTGGCGCCCGGCGAGGTCTACACCCGCGGCAACTGCGAAACCGAGCAGCCGCAGCAGGGCGCCTTCCTCTCCGTCCCCGTCAGCTACACCCCGCCCGAGGGCGAGGCGCGCACCGTGGGCGTCATCAACCTCACGGGCCGCCCGGGCGGGTTCAGCGCGGGGGATCTCAAGCTCCTGTCCGCCATCGCCAGCCAGATCGGCGCGGCGGTGGAGAACAACCGGCTGATCGAGGAATCGCTGCGGCAGGAGCGCATCGTGCGCGAGATGGAGCTGGCGCACGACCTCCAGCTCAAGCTCCTCCCGCCGCTGGAGCAGTTCGCCAGCTACGCCGAGGTGGCGGCGCGATGCGTCCCCGCCGAGTCCGTCGGCGGCGACTTCTACCACCTCTTCCGGCTCCCCGGCAACCGGCTGGGCGTGCTGATCGGCGACGTGAGCAGCCACGGCTTCGGCGCGGCGCTGATCATGGCGCTCACCATGAGCGCCGTGGCGATCCACGCCAGCGAGGGCGACCCGCCGGCCGAGGTGCTGCGCCGCACGCACCTGGCGCTGATCGACGAGCTGGAGACCACGGAGATGTACCTCACCCTCTTCTACGGCGTGATCGACCCGGCCGAGGGGACCATCGCCTACGCCAACGCCGGCCACTCGCACGCCTGGCGGGTTCCGGCCCAGGGGCCGCCCCAGCGGCTGGCGGTGACCGACCCGCCGTTCGGGATCATCGACCGCTCGCAGTACGGCGAGGCCACGGCGCCGTGGGAAGGCGGCCGCGACCTCCTCTTCCTCTTCACCGACGGGCTCTCGGACGCCCTGGAGCGGGGCGAGGTGGAGGGGGAGAAGATCCTGGTGGACGAGGCCGCGCGCCTGCGCGAGCGCCCGGCCGAGGAGATCATCGCCCGCCTGTTCACGCGCGTGGGCGAGGAGGCCGCCACCGTGCCGCCGGACGACCGCACCGCCCTTCTCGTCCGCTTCTAGGCCGGCATCCACGTGGCTCCCCGCCAGCTCCCCTACCCCGACGACCTCCCCCGCGCCAAGCGCTCGCTGGGGCAGAACTTCCTGATCGACCCCAACATCCAGCGGAAGATCGTGGCCGCGCTGGAGCCCGGCCCGGCCGACGAGGTGCTGGAGATCGGCCCCGGGGTGGGCGCGCTCACCCGGCACCTGGCGGGGGCGGTGAAGCGGCTGGTGCTGGTCGAGCTGGACAACGACCTGGCCGCGCGGCTGCGCGACGAGTTCGCGGGCGATCCATCCGTGGAAGTGATCAACCAGGACGTGCTGGAGGTGCCGCTGGAGCGGGTGTCCGGCGACCCGGCGGCGCTCAAGGTGATCGGCAACATCCCGTACAACATCACCACGCCGATCCTGTTCTCGCTGCTGGAGCGGCGCCCGCGCCCGCAACGGATCGTGCTGATGGTGCAGCGCGAGGTGGCGGACCGCATCCTGGAGCCGGCGGGGAGCAAGACGTACGGGGCGCTGGCGGTGGGGGTGCAGGCGGTGGCGCAGGTGAGCCGCGTGATGAACGTGAGCCGCGACGCCTTCCGCCCGGTGCCCGACGTGATGAGCAGCGTGGTGAAGATCGTCCCCCACCAGCCGCCGCGGCTGTCGCGCGAAGAGGAGGCGGCGCTGCGCGAATTGACCCGCGCCGCCTTCCAGCAGCGCCGCAAGCAGTTCCAGCGCATCCTGCGCGACGCGTACCATCTCTCCGTGGAGCAGGTGGAGGAGGTGGGCCGCGACGCCGGGATGGACCTGGTGCAGCGCCCCGAGACCTTTTCCCCCGAGAAGTTCATCGACCTCGCGCGCGTGCTCATGCGGCGGGGAAAGGCGTAAGACCCAAGCCGGGAAAAGACTCGCCTGTGGTTGTTGTACCGCTCCGGAAAACCCGGTCGTCACACCGGCTCGGTCGATCGGTCACGCCTTCAGCAGTGTAGATGCAGCACCTGTGTTCCCGGACCGGGTGCAAAGCGAAGTGGCCTGGCTCCCCGGAAGGGAAGCCAGGCCACTGATCGATCGTCGGGGCCGCGAGGCGTCAGGCCAGCCGCGGCTTCAGCTCCACGGGGCCGGCGGGCGCCCGGTCCTTGGCGGCCGCGGGGAGCAGCTCGGGGATCTCGGGCGGCGACAGGATCGGCTGCGGGGCGCGGAAGGGCGGAAGCTCCTTCCCTTCGGCCATCAGCTCCACCTCTTCGCGCGACAGCGTCTCGCGCTCCAGCAGCGCGCCGGCCACCGCGTGCAGCAGGTCGAGGTTCTCGCTCAGCACGTCGCGCGCGCGGCCGTACGCCTCGTTGATCACGCGGGCCACCTCGGCGTCCACCAGCTGCGCGGTGCTCTCGCTGATCCCGCGGCGGGTGCCCAGGTCGCGCCCCAGGAACACCTCGGTCTCGTTCTCGGCCACCAGGATCGGGCCCACGGCGTCGGAAAGGCCCCAGTGCGTCACGTAGTTGCGGGCGATCCCGGTGGCGTGCTGGATGTCGCTCTGCGCGCCCGTGGTCACCCGCTCGCGGCCGAACACCAGCTCCTCGGCCACGCGCCCGCCGTACGCCATCACCAGCTTGGCCTCGATCTGCTGGCGGGTGATGGAGACGCGGTCGTCCTCGGGGAGGGTGAAGGCCACGCCCAGCGCCCGTCCGCGCGGGATGATGGTCACTTTATGCAGCGGATCGTTCCCCGCCACCTTGATGGCGCAGATCGCGTGGCCGGCCTCGTGGTACGCGGTCAGCCGCCGCTCCTCCTCCTTCATCACCAGGCTGCGCCGCTCGGCGCCCAGCATCACCTTGTCCTTGGCGTCTTCCAGGTCCGCCATGTAGACCAGGTCCTTGTTGCGCCGCGCGGCCAGCAGGGCACCCTCGTTCACCAGGTTGGCCAGGTCGGCGCCGCTCATCCCCGGCGTGCTGCGGGCCAGGACGGGGATGCTCACGTCGGTCGCCGTGGGCACCTTCTTCAGGTGCACCTTCAGGATCCCCTCGCGCCCCCGCACGTCGGGGCTGTCGACCACGATCTGCCGGTCGAAGCGGCCGGGGCGCAGCAGCGCCGGGTCCAGCACGTCGGGGCGGTTGGTGGCGGCGAGCAGGATCACGCCGTCGTTCCCCTCGAAGCCGTCCATCTCCACCAGGAGCTGGTTCAGCGTCTGCTCGCGCTCGTCGTGGCCGCCGCCCAGCCCGGCGCCGCGGTGCCGGCCCACGGCGTCGATCTCGTCGATGAAGATGATGCACGGCGCGTGGGCCTTCCCCTGCTCGAACAGGTCGCGCACCCGGCTGGCGCCCACGCCCACGAACATCTCCACGAAGTCGCTGCCGCTCACGGAGAAGAAGGGGCGCCCCGCCTCGCCGGCCACGGCGCGCGCGAGCAGCGTCTTGCCGGTGCCCGGAGGGCCCACCAGGAGCGCGCCCTTGGGGATGCGGCCGCCCAGGCGGCTGAAGCGCTTGGGGTCCTTCAGGAACTCCACGATCTCCTGGAGCTCCATCTTGGCCTCGTCGGCGCCGGCCACGTCGTCGAAGGTCACGCGCGGCGTGTCGCCCGACAGGAGCTTGGCCTTGCTCTTCCCGAACTGGAACGCCTTGTTGCCGCTGGCCTGCATCTGCCGCAGCAGGAAGACCCAGAACGCCAGGATCAGCAGCCAGGGGAGGAGGACCTTGAGCCAGCTGAGCCACCCCTCGCCCGCTCCCTTGCCGCTGACCTGGGCGCCCGAGGCGTCCAGCATCTCCAGCAGCTTCTCGGAGTTGGCGATGGGGAGGCGGGTGCGGAAGCGCTGCACGGGCACGCCGCCTTCGCCGCGCACCGCGACCTTGAACTCGCCCTGCGCGAGCTGGCCCTCCTGGCCGCCCACGATCTGGACCTTGGCGACGTTCTTCTTCTCGATCTGGGTCTTGAGCTCGGTCCAGCTGACGTCTGCCACCTGGCGCTGGCCGCTGCTGGTCATCTCCACCAGCAGGATGGCCATCACCACCAGCAGCGCCCAGAACGAGACGGTGCGGGTGATGCGGCCCAGGCGCGGGCCCTTGGGGGCGTTGGGTGCTTCAGCCATTCAGTGATGCTTTCCCCGGCGCGCCGGCGGGCTTCCCCGCCCCGCGCCACCGCGGCCGGCCCCTGCGGGAGCTACAGGCTCCCGATGAAGGGCAGGTTGCGGAAGTCTTCGGAATGATCCAGGCCGTAGCCGATCAGGAACTCGTGCGGCGCGTCGAACCCGACCCACTTCGGCTCGCGGACCAGGTGCGTCGCGATGTGCTTATGTAGAAGAGTACAAATTTCGAGCGATTTCGGTCCCCGCTCCTCGAGCATGGGGATCAGGCGCGACAGCGTGGTGCCGCTGTCCACGATGTCTTCGACCAGGATGATGTGCTTGCCCTCCAACGAGATGGAGGGATCGTAGAGCAGGTTTACGTGGCCGCTGGTGGTGGTGCCGCTCCCGTAGCTGCTGGCGACGATGAAGTCGACGTGCAGCGGGCGGTGGATGTTGCGGACCAGGTCGCTCAGGAAGATGAACGACCCCTTGAGCAGCCCCAGCACCAGCAGGGGCTCGCCCTCGGGGTACGCCTCGGCGATCTCGTGGCCCATCTCGGCCACGCGGTGCGCGATGTCCTGCTCGTCGTACACGATCCGGGCGAGCTCGCGCCCCCCGGTGCGGGCCAGCGTCAGTGCGGAATCAGGCATCGAAGATCTCAACGGTCACTCCCGGCTCACCCGGTGCGAGCGGAGGTGCCCCGCGCACCACTCCCGCCACCCACAATACACGCCCGCGCGCGTCCACCAGCACGGGCACCCCGCCACGCGCGCCGCGCGGCACACGGCGGTCGTTGAACAGCCGCTTGAGCGTGCGCGTGCCCGCCGGGGTGCGCACCCGGTCGCCCGGGAGCCAGCCCCGCACCAGCAGCGGCCACGCATCGGCGGGCACCACGAAGCTCTCCGCGCCGGCGCCGGGGGCTCCCTCACCCGCCGGGCGCCAGGCCACGCGCCGCTCGCGCCCGCCGATGCGGCAGCTTCCCTCGCCGCGCGGGCCGGCCAGGGCCAGGGGGGCGTCAGGAGGCACCGGGCCGGGGTCGCGCGTGAGGCGCGCCTCGCCGAACTCGGTGCGGATGCGGATGCCGCCGGCCAGCTGGAGCTCGCGCCCGCTGGGCGCAGTCCCGATAAACCGAAGCGCCGACCGGGTTCCGTCCCTGTCCGGGACCACCCCGAGACGGCGCAGCAGGCCGCGCAGCAGGCGCGCGGCGACGGCCGAATCATAACCCGCGAGCCGTTCCCGAACAAGGATCAGCGCGCCCTCTTCCTCGCGCGCCAGCCCCCGCGCATCCGCTTGCAGCCACGCGTCCCAGGCGGCTTCGTCGTCGCGCGCGACCTGGGCCAGCCGGGCGAGCGAGGCGCGGGCGCCGGGGGCCACCGTGCGCTCGATCAGCGGGAGGAGCTGGTGGCGGATGCGGTTGCGCGCGGGGTCAAGCGCGGCGTTGGACGCATCTTCCCTCCAGCGCACTCCGTGCTCGCGGGCGTAGCGGCGGAGCTGCGCGCGGGTGAAGGGCAGCAGCGGGCGGACCAGCCTCCGCTCCGCGTCCACGGGGGGGATCCCCGCGAGGCCGGCGGTCCCCGTCCCGCGCAGGATGCGGAAGAGCACGGTCTCGGCCTGGTCGTCGGCGTGGTGGGCGGTGGCGGTCCACTCCGCCCGCACCTCGTCCGCCGCCTGGCGCAGGAAGGCGTACCGCGCGTCCCGCGCCTCTTCCTCGGTGCGCGGCGCCTGCTCCGCGCGGCCGGTGACGAGCGGAACGCCCCACGCGCGGCAGAGCCCGGCCACCCACGCGGCGTCGCGCGCGCTCTCGGGCCGCATGGCGTGGTCGAAGTGCGCGGCGAAGAGCGGCCGGGCGGCATCCGTCCGCGCGAAGCGGAGGAGGTGGAGGAGCGCCACCGAGTCCGCGCCGCCGGAGAGCGCGACCAGCACCCGCGCGCCGTCGCCGACGCCGAGCGCGCGCAGGTTTTCCAGGAATCGCGGAACCAACGGGTGGGGCTTCGTCATCCGCCGCGGTGCGGGTCGGGTTTCGCGTGGGGATGCGGCGGAAGTTAAGCGGCGAGAGGGGGGAGGGAAACGCTTCGTGGAATCGGTCCGGCGCTCGTTCGGCCGGATCGTGGCGAGGCCGGGCGGGCTCTGGCTCACACGGAGGAGCGGAGGGCAACGGAGCAGCGGAGAACCGCGGATGGGTCCGGAGGCCCCTTCGATCCGCCGCGAAGGGTGGAGGAACCGGTTCCGGGTGGGCTTCTCTCACAACCCGTGGCGGCGGCGCTTTTCCCAGAGGGTCTTGCGCGAGATGCCCAGGCGGGCGGCGACGGAGCCCAGGTCGCCGGCGTTGGCGGCGAGCACCGCCTCCAGGTAGCGGCGCTCCACCTCGTTCAGCGTGGCGTCGAGCCCGATGCGCACGGCGCGCGGGTCGTCTTCGGCGGCGGCCGTGCCGGCGGCGGGGGGATGCACTTCGAGCGCGCCGCGCCGGTGGAAGATCATCGCGCGCTCCACGGCGTTGCGCAGCTCGCGCGCGTTCCCCGGCCAGGGGTATCCGTCGAGCCGCGACACCGACTCGGGCGACAGCTCGGGCGCCGGATGGCCCAGCTCGGCCGCCAGCTCCGCCGCGAAGCGCCGCGCCAGCTCGGGGACCACGCCGGGAAGCTCGCGCAGCGGCGGCATGGTCACCGAGGCCACGTCCAGCCGGTAGAGCAGGTCGGCGCGGAACTGCTTCTCGCGCACCCGCGCGTGCAGGTCGGCGCTGGTGGCGGTGACCACGCGGGTGCGCACCGGCACCGGGTCCACCCCGCCCACGCGGCGGATCTCGCGCGTTTCCAGGAACACCAGGAGCTTGGCCTGCAGTTCCAGCGGCAGCGCGTCGATCTCGTCCAGGAAGAGCGTCCCCTTCTCCGCCGTCTCGGCCAGGCCGCGCTTGAGCGAGCGCGCGTCGGTGAAGGCGCCCTTCTCGTAGCCGAACAGCTCCGCCTCGAGCAGCTGTGCGGGGAGCGCGGCGCAGTTCACCTGCACGAAGCGCCCGGGCGCGCGGCTGATCTCGTGGATGGCGCGCGCCAGCAGGCTCTTGCCGGTGCCCGTCTCGCCGGTCACCAGGACGCGCGCGTTGGGCGTTTCGGCGATGCGCGCGGCGAACTCGCGGACCGCGTCGAGCCGCGGGTGCGCGCCGGCCAGGTACTCGGCGGCCACCGGCGGCGGGGTGCGCGCGCGCGCCACGCTCATCGCCTCGCGCAGCGGGCGCTCGCGCACGGCGCGCTCCAGCCGGGCGGAGAGCACCGTCACGTTCACCGGCTTCTGCAGGAAGTCGGTGGCGCCGGCGCGCATCCCATCCACCGCGCGGTCGAGGGTGGCGGCGGCGGAGACCAGGATCACGGGGAGCGCCGGGTCGGCCACGCGGATGCGGCGGACCAGCTCGATGCCGTCCATCTCGTCCATCAGCACGTCGCTCACCACGGCGTCCACCGGCTCGCGGCGCAGGCGGTCCAGCGCCTCGGGGCCGGAGTGGACCACCACGGCGGACACGCGGCCGGGGCGATGGAGGTGGAGCCTCAGCAGCTCGGCCTGGATCGGATCGTCGTCGACGATCAGCACGGTGATCGGCTCGGCCTCGAGCGCGAACGGGCGTTCGGCGCCGGGGCGGCCACGCCGTCGTGACACGGGGTCAGCGGTGGCCGGGGTCATGGATGGAAAGGGCGATGAGAGAGAGTGCCTGCCAAAGGCGGCGCCCGTGGAACTGCAATCTCCGTTCCGCCTCATCTGCAACATGATTGCACGCAAACGGGTGGAAAATCAAGGATTTATCTGCAACAAACGGCGGCGTCAAAGGACACGTGCGGCAGCGGTGCCCCACCATCCTCCCAATCCGCGCCCCAGTACCGTTGGGACATTTCGCTTGAGTGCGCGGAAGGAGCGAGGGAGATGCGAAGCGTTACGTTTTCGTAACACGCGTTACGTTTTCCGCACCCGCAGGCTGCTACATCCAGATCGCGCTGTTCAATCCAACCCATTGATTCATATTCATTTATCACATCAGATACTGCAACGGGCACGGCTCTTCCATGGATACCCGATCCGACACGGCCACTTCCCCCCGCCGTGTCACCCTCCCGAAACGGCACCCCGGCCGCGAGGCCGGTCCGCAAAGCCCAGGGGTCTCCCGCAGACAGCCCGGCCGCCGAAGGAACCGCGCTCCCCCAACCTGGGGCGAGCGCGCGCCCTCTCCTTTATCTCTGCCGCGGGGCCCTCACCGTGCTGCGCCGACGCACCGACGACTGGGCGATCCACGCCGCCCCCGAACCTCCCTCCGCTCCCGGCGGCGCGCTGCACCGCGCCGGGCTGGGGTGGCTGGGCGAGGTGGTGAGCGCCGGCGCGGCTTCCACCCCCGGGCCGGCGGCCGCACCGCACCCCGGGGCCGCGCGCCGCGAGTGGCTGCGCGACTGGCGCCGGCTGCAGCTTCCCGACCGGATGGCCGAGTACGGCGAGCAGCTGAACCGCGCGCGTGGCGAAGGCGACGTCTACCGGGCGCTCACCGAGCACGCGGTGCGGATCGTGGGCGGCTACCTGTGCCTGGTCTTTCTCCCGCAGGACGGGCGCGCCCCCCTGGCCCCGCTCCCCCACGAGCGCCTGCGCTGCGACCCCGCCGCGCTGCGCATCGCCGAGCCCCCGGCCGCGCCGGGGGTGATCGACGCCGCCGCCGCCGAGGCCGCCGGGCCCTTCTCGGCGCTGCACCCGCTCTTCCGCGACGAGGGCGCGGCGCTGCTGGCGCTGGCGCCGCTCGGGGCGGTGGGGACGGTGGTGCTGGTGGAGCGGCGGGGAGAACGCAGCTTCGGGGTGGAAGACTGGGAGCTGCTGCGCATCGTGAGCGCGCAGGCCGAGGCGGCGCTGGAGCGGGTGCGGCTCTGGGAGCGCATCGACACGCTGGCGCAAAGCGACCCGGTCACGGGGCTGGCCGGAGCGGCGCACGCCCGCGCGGTGCTGGCCCACGCGGCGCGGGTGGCCGAGTGGGGCGAGCCCGTCTCGGTCGCCATCCTGGGGGTGGACGGGCTGGGCGGCGCCGCGCTCTGCCACGGGCCGGCCGAGGCCGAGCGGCTGGTGCGCGCCGTGGCCGAGGTGGTGCGCCACGCGGCCGGCGAGCGCGGGATCGTGCTGCGGCAGGGCGGCGACGAGCTGCTGCTGGTGCTGCCGGGGATGAAGCCCGACGCCGCCGCGCTCCTGGTGGCCGCCGCGCGCGAGCGGCTGGCGCGCCGCGTGGCGGTGCACGCCGGGATCGTGGAGCACACGGCGGCCGCGGTGCCGGTGCTGGAGCTGGTGAACCGCGCCCGGGCGGCCATGCCGCCCAGCGGGCGCCCGGCGGCGGCGAGGTGACCGTGTCGCCCGGCCTGCACCCGATCCGCGCCGAGCTGCGCGAGCCCGCCGACGCCCCCGCCGCCCGGGCGATGAACCGCCGCCCGCGCGACCTTCCGCTGCGCATCGTGGTGGCCGCCCCGCCCGAGGGCGACGCGGCGCTGCCGCAGATGGAGGTGAAGGCGTACCGCATCACCCCCGACGGGCAGGCGGCGCTCCCCGGCCCGCCGCGGGTGGGGATGGACACCGGCTCCGTCTTCCTGCTCGACTTCGGCCACGGCGGCGAGGTGATGCTGCTGGCCGGCGCCGAGGCGCGCTGGCTTCCCCGCGGCGAGGGCGGCGCCGAGCTGCTGGAGCGCGCCGGCCG
>DASSME010000190.1:0-4239 GCA_035689035.1 Longimicrobium sp.
CGTGGGCGAGGGGGTGCTGGTGCGCGGCACGCTGGCCGCCACGGTGCGCCAGGCGTGCCGCCGGTGCCTGGAGCCGGTGGAGCGCGAGGTGCGCGAGCACGTCGACCTGCTCTTCACCGAGCCGCAGGAGGGCGAGGAAGAGGTGGACGACGGCGAGGTCTACCCGCTCCCCGCCCGCGGCGACGACCTGGACCTGACCGCCGCCGTCCGCGAGCAGGTGCTGCTGCAGGTGCCCGAATTCACGCTCTGCCGCGAGGAGTGCCGCGGGCTTTGCCCCCAGTGCGGCACCAACCTCAACGACGGGGCGTGCGAGTGTGTTCCCGAACCGGCCCATAGCCCGTGGAACGCGCTGAAGAACGTCAAGTTCGATCGATCCTGACTTTCGAACCATTCAGAGCCCAGACGGGATAGAGGGGAACGATGGCCGTACCGAAGAGACGCCAGAGCAAGCAGCGCCAGCGCAAGCGCCGCACGCACGTGAAGGCCGCCATGCCCACCGTGAACGCGTGCCCGCAGTGCGGCGATCCGCACCAGCCGCACCGGGTGTGCCCCAACTGCGGCTACTACAAGAAGGTCCAGCGGATCGAAGTGGACGAGTTCTGAGCGAACTTCCCACACAGGCAAAGATGCGGATCGCGGTAGACGCGATGGGCTCCGACCGTGCTCCGACCGTTGAGGTCGAGGGCGCGGTCGGAGCTTTGCTTGACCGTCCGGACATCACCATCGTGCTGGTGGGCGACGAGGCCGTGGTCGGCCCCGAGCTCGCCCGGCACGAGGGGGTGGACCGCGCGCGGATCGAGCTGGTGCACGCCCCCGACGTGATCGACCCCGGCGAAAGCCCGATCACCGCCGTGCGGCGCAAGCCGCACTCGTCCATCGTGCAGGGCGTACGGCTGGTCAAGGACGGCAAGGCCGACGCCTTCCTCTCGGCCGGGAGCACGGGCGCGGTGATGGCCGCGGCCGCCATCCTGCTGCGCCCGATCCAGGGGGTCGACCGCCCCGCCGTCGGCAGCCCGGTGCCCAGCGCCACGGGCACCTTCTTCCTGATCGACATGGGCGCCAACGTCGACACGCGCCCGCAGCACCTCCTCCAGTTCGCGCACCTGGGCACGATCTACGCCCAGGACCTGATGGGCGTCCCCGAACCGCGCGTGGGCCTGCTGAACATCGGCTCCGAGCCGGGGAAGGGGAACGAGCAGACCGTGGAGACCTACGGGCTGCTCAGCGCCAGCCCCACGCTCAACTTCATCGGCAACGTGGAGGGGCGCGACGTGATCCGCGGCGCCTGCGACGTGCTGGTGTGCGACGGCTTCGTGGGGAACGTGATGCTCAAGTTCTACGAGAGCATCGCGGGGTTCATGGCCGCCGAGCTGAAGGCCGAGATGGAGAAGCAGAACGTGAAGCTCGACATCCGGCAGCTGTACCAGCGGCTGGACTACAGCACCTACGGCGGCGCGCCGCTCCTGGGCGTGAACGGCGTGGTGGTGATCGCGCACGGCGGGAGCCCCCCGCAGGCGATCCGCAACGGCATCGGGGTTGCCGCGCGGAGCGTGGAGAGCAGGATGGTGGAGCACATCGCAGCCCGCCTCGGCGAGCTGGCGGAACCGAGCGAAGAGAAATGATCCAGGCAGCACGCCAGCCCAGGGCCCGCATCGCCAGCACCGGCCGCTGGTCGCCCCCCCGCGTGGTCACCAACAAGGACCTCGAGGAGATGGTGGAGACCAGCGACGAGTGGATCCGCACGCGCACGGGGATCACCGAGCGGCGCCTGGCCGACAAGGACACCGGCGCCGCCGACATGGGCGCCGGCGCCGCCCGCATCGCCATGGAGCGCGCCGGGATCACGGCCGAAGACGTGGACATCCTCCTGGTCTCCACCGCCACGCCCGACCGGCTCCTCCCCTCCACCGCGTGCGACATCCAGGCGCTGATCGGGGCCCGGAACGCCGCCGCGTACGACTTTTCGTCCGCCTGCAGCGGCTTCCTGTACGGCCTGCAGCTCGCCGAGGCGCACATCGCCGCGGGGCAGGCGGAGACGGTGCTGCTCATCTGCACCGAGAAGATGAGCTCGATCATCGACTGGACCGACCGCGCCACCTGCGTCCTCTTCGGCGACGGCGCGGGCGCGGCGGTGATCCAGGCGGCCCAGGGCGACGGGCGCGGCATCCTGTCGGGGTACATGAAGAGCGACGGGACGCTGGCCGAGCTGCTCTACCGCCCCGGCGGCGGGGCGAAGTTCCCGCTGGACATCGCGGTGCTGGACGAGCGCTCGCACTTCGTGAAGATGGCGGGCCCCGAGGTGTTCAAGTCCGCCGTCCGTTCGATGTGCGACGCGGCCGAGAACGCGCTGCAGCGCGCCGGCTGCACCGGCGACGACGTGGACCTGCTGGTGCCGCACCAGGCCAACATCCGCATCATCGACGCGACCGCCAAGTACGCGAAGATCCCCCCCGAGAAGGTCTACATCAACGTGGACCGCTACGGCAACATGAGCTCGGCCTCGATCCCCGTCGCGCTGGACGAGGCGCGCGAGATGGGGCGGGTCAAGGACGGGTCGCTGGTGCTGATGGTGGGCTTCGGCGCGGGGTTCACCTGGGGCGCGAATGTCGTGCGGATGTAGGGGATCGTTGAACGGGTGCGCCAGTGCGTGAGTGCGCGAGTGCGTTTGCCTCCCGCGCGGACGCCGCCGGATGGCGCGACCTGAAAACGCACGTGCGCACTGGCGCACTCACGCACCTGTTAGCGATGCCGCGGAGTGCAACCAAACGTCGGAATCGAATCGATGATCGGTGAGCGGATCGGCCTGCTGTTTCCCGGACAGGGGAGCCAGGCGGTGGGGATGGGGAAGGACCTGGCCGAGGCGTTCCCCGAGGCGCGCCAGGCCTGGGAGGCCGCGGACGACGCGCTCGGCTTCTCGCTCTCGCGGCTGTGCTGGGAGGGGCCTGAGGACGAGCTGACGCTCACCCGCAACGCGCAGCCCGCGCTGCTGGCGCACAGCGCCGCGGTGTGGGCCGTGCTGCGTGCGGCCGACCTCGAGGTGGTGTGCGGGGCGGGGCACTCGCTGGGCGAGTTCAGCGCCTATCACGCGGCGGGCTCGCTGGAGCTGGCCGACGCGCTGCGCACCGTGCGCCGCCGCGGCGAGCTGATGTTCGAGAGCGGGCAGCAGCGCCCGGGCGCCATGTCCGCCGTGCTGGGGCTGGACGACGACATCGTGGAGGGCGTCTGCGGGCAGGCGTCGCACGAGGGCTCGGTCGTGGTCCCCGCGAACTTCAACACGCCGGGGCAGGTGGTGATCAGCGGCGACGCGGACGCGGTGGCGCGCTGCGGCAGCATGCTGATGGACGCGGGGGCGAAGAAGGTGCAGCCGCTGAACGTGTCCGGCGCCTTCCACTCGCCGCTGATGGCGGTGGCCGAGGCGGGGCTGCGCGAGCAGCTCGAGGGCGTGGCGTTCGCCGACCCTGCGTTCCCGATCGTCTCCAACGTGACCGCGCAGCCGGTGACGGACGCCGGGACCGCGCGCGGCCTGCTGGTGCAGCAGCTGACCAGCGCGGTGCGCTGGAGCTACGTGGTGCGCACCATGCTGGAGCTGGGCGTCACGCGCTTCCTGGAGGTGGGCACCGGCAAGGTGCTGACCGGGATGCTGAAGCGCATCGACCCCACCGCCGCCGGGATGGGCGCCGCGCTGGGCACGGCCGACCAGGTGCGCGCGTTCATGGACAGCGCGTCAGGGGCGGCGGGCGGCGCGAGGTGAGGCGCGCTGCGGGAGCGGATCTGGAGCGCGGCCGCGGCGCCCCGCCCCCTCCGCTCGCTTAGGCTCGCACCTCCCCCGTTCCGGGAGAGGTTGCGGACGCGGCGGTGGTGTGGACGGGCTGGGCCCGGCGCGGCGGCGGGCGGCCCCTCCCTCCGCTGCGCCCCGCTGCGCGGGGGGAGGGGAGAGGGAACCGGGTGAACTTCGTCGGCGCGCGAGGGATCGCGGCGCGCAGTCCGCGAAGGCGGACTTTCCGAGGTTCCAGCGGCGGGTTTCAACCCGCCGGCGGGGTCCGGCGCCGTGGCACCGCCGTGTCCGTGACGATGAGCGCGGCCCACCTCCGCGGGTGCCTAGTGTAATGCGTCCGAAATAGCTTTGGTTTTGACGTGCCGCATGTTAGATTGTGCAGCATGCCAAGGCCAATTCGAAAGGTCGAGTTGCGCGACGGAGATCGCGCTGACCTGGAGCGGATCGTCCGTTCCCGCACTGCT
>DASSME010000191.1:0-6416 GCA_035689035.1 Longimicrobium sp.
CGGCCACGCAACGCCCGCCCCGTACACCCAAACCGTCCACGCGTCACCCCTTCTCCCGCAGTTCGGGAGAAGGGGCCGGGGGATGAGGGGCGGCGTTGGCGCCCGCAGCAAGATACGCCGCCGCCATGGAGCAGGCCAACGCACGCCGGCCCTCGCCGATCTGCAAGCAGCCTCGCAACCGCGCCGCGTCCCTCGCGCGGCACCTGCCCCCAAACGCACAGCGTGTCGCTTGACGTGCGGGTGCCGGGCCGGCAGGTTGGGGCGCTTCCGCACGCGGCAACCGTTTACGATCGCGACCTTCATCAGGATGACCGTCACCGTCCGGCGCTACGGCCTTGCGCCGCCCTCCGAAGACGACGCGCTGGGGATGCTGGCCCGCGTGCTGGGCGTGGACCGCGCGGCCCAGGCGTGGCTGCGCGCGCGCCGCGCCGCCGGGCTGAACGGGCACGGCGCCCTGACCCCCGACGAGCTGCTGCGCGCCGCCGAGGCGCTCACCCGCGGCGAGGGGTGCGAGCCGGCCATCGGCACCTCGCTGGCCGTGCGCGTGCGCAGCTGGATCCTTCTCAACCGCCAGCGCTCGGGGGGTGCGTGAGCGAACACACCACGCCGCTCCGCCCCGGCGCGGGCGAGCAGGCCGACGTGGAGCGACTGCAGGAGATCGTGGACCTGGGCCTGCTGGAAGGCGAGGCCGACCCGGTGCTGCAGGAGCTGACAAGCGAGGCGGCCACGCGGCTGGGGCTGCCCACCAGCACCGTGACCGTGGTGCTGGACGAGGCGCAGTTCTTCGCCGCGCAGCACGGGGTGGACGGGTGGATGGCCGAGTCGCGCGGGACGCCGGTGGAGTGGAGCTTCTGCGCGCACGCCGTGGCCAACCGCGCGCCCTTCGTGGTCGAGGACGCAACCGTCCACCCCGACGTGAAGCACATGCCGATCGTGCCCAACGACGACGTGATCTGCTACGCGGGCTTCCCGCTGATCAGCAGCCGGGGCCACGCGCTGGGCACCCTCTGCGTGATCGGCCACGAGCCGCACCGCTTCACCCCCGACGAGCTCGCCATCCTCCGCTCCCTGGCAGACCGCGCCGTCGCCCGCATCGAGGAGCGCCGCCCGCAGCCGTCCACCGGCTGAGGAAGGCGAACGGATTGGAGGGTGATACATGGTGGGATGGCGCTTTCCAGCCCGCCGCTCGTCATCCTGAGGCTGGCCACGCAGCCGCCGCGGCATGAGCGAGCGGCCGCAAGCCGAAGGATCTGTGGCCGGCCGGCGCGAAAAACCAGCGGAAGCGCACCGTCGGACACAGATCCTTCGCGCTGCGGCCATCGTGGCAACCGAGGCGCTGGCGTGGTCGCGCTGAGGATGACGAGCCCTGGGCACTGGCATCGCTGAAAGGTCACACGGAGCAGCGGAGAACTGCCGGGTTCGGTGCGGTTCTCCGCTGCTCCGGTGTCCTCCGCTGCTCCGTGTGACCCAAACAACGGAGCCGGTCAGGCCACTGAATTCGCGGATGCGGCATGACCGGTTGGAAAACGGAACGGGCCCCCGGAAGCGATTCGCCTCCGGGAGCCCGTCCGTTACCTCATCCGGCCCGTCGTTCCGAGCCCGCGGTCACTGCCCCACGTGGAGCCGGAGCTCGCCCTCGCTGCCGCGGCTCCCCTGCATGGCCGGCGGAAGCGGGAGCTCGGGGAAGCGCAGCTTCCCTTCGCTCATGCTGGCGCCGCGCAGCGCCACCGAGAGCGCCTGGTCGATGCTCTCCACGGGGTACACCTCCATCTGGTCCAGCACCTCGCGCGGCAGGTCTTCCAGGTCCGCCTCGTTCTCCTTGGGAAGGAGGATGGTGCGGATCCCGGCGCGCCAGGCGCCCAGCAGCTTCTCCTTCACCCCGCCGATCGGGAGCACGCGGCCGGTGAGGGTCACCTCGCCGGTCATCGACACGTCCGCCCGCACCGGGGTGCCGCTGAGCACCGAGACCAGCGCCGCCGAGAGCGCCACGCCCGCGCTGGGGCCGTCCTTGGGGATGGCGCCCGCCGGCACGTGGATGTGGATCTCGCTCCCCCACGCCTTGCGCGGGTCGATGCCGTAGCGGATGGCGTTGGCGCGGGCGTAGGTCAGCGCCGCGCGGGCGCTTTCCTTCATCACGTCGCCCAGCTGCCCGGTCAGCACCAGGTTGCCGAAGCCGGCGCTCTGGTGCTCGCCCTCGGCCGCCGCGGCCGACGCGCTCTGCATCGTCCGCTGCTGGGCGCTGACCTCGATGAACATGATGTCGCCGCCCATGGGGGTGTAGTACATCCCCGTGGCCACGCCCACCTGGTCTTCGCGGCCGGCGCGCTCGGGGTGCACGCGGGTGCGCCCCAGCAGCTCCTTCACCACCGCCCCGTCCACCGCCACCTTCTCGGCCGTGCCGCTGGCGATGCGGCGCGCCACCTTGCGGGCCAGCTTCCCCACCTCGCGCTCGAGCTGGCGCACGCCGGCCTCGCGGGTGTACTCGGCGATCACCGCCTGCAGCGCCTCGTCGCTCACCTCCAGCTCCTCCTTCACCAGCCCGTTCTCCTCCAGCTGGCGGGGGAGGAGGTAGCGCTTGGCGATCTCGCGCTTCTCCATCTCGGTGTAGCCGCGGAACTCCACCGCCTCCATGCGGTCGTACAGCGGCGCCGGGATGTTCTCGGCGTAGTTGGCCGTGGCGATGAACAGCACCTCGCTCAGGTCGAACGGCACGCCCAAGTAGTGGTCGGTGAACTCGTGGTTCTGCGCCGGGTCCAGCACCTCGAGCAGGGCGGACGAGGGGTCGCCCTGGTAGCTCACCCCCAGCTTGTCGACCTCGTCCAGCAGGATCACCGGGTTGCGGCTCTTGGCCTGCTTGAGCGCCTGGATGATGCGCCCCGGCATGGCGCCCACGTACGTGCGCCGGTGCCCGCGGATGTCGGCCTCATCGCGCGCGCCGCCCAGCGCGATGCGCACGTACTTGCGGCCCAGCGCCCGCGCGATGCTCTTGGCGATCGACGTCTTGCCCACCCCCGGAGGGCCGGCGAAGAGGAGGATCGGGCCCTTGGCGGTGGCCTTCGCCCGCGCCTCCTTCACCTGCTTCTCCAGCTCGTCCTCGGCCGTCGCCTCGCCCTCGGCCGGCTCGGCCGCGGCGGGCTCCACCGGCTCGCCGCGGAAGGCGGCGGCCAGCGGGTCGGGGCGGATCGGCTCGTCGCCGCCCTCGTCCATCTGGGCGAGCACGGCGGCCTCGGCGGCGGCCTCCTCCTTGACCTCGGCCTCGGCGCGGCGGGCGGCCAGCTGGCGCACCGCCAGGAACTCGAGGACGCGGTCCTTCACGTCTTCCAGGCCGTAGTGGTCCTCGTTGAGGATCTCCTCGGCCTGCGGCAGGTCGAGCGCGTCCTCGGTGCGCACGTTCCAGGGGAGGTCGGTGACCCACTCCAGGTAGGTGCGGATCACCTGGTACTCGGCGCTCTGCGGGTTGGTGCGCTCCAGGCGCCCCAGCTCGCGCATGGTCTCCTCGCGCGCGGCCTCGGGAAGCTCGAGCGACTCGAGCTTCTCGCGCAGCTCCTCGAGCTCGCGCCCCTCGTCCTCTTCGCCCAGCTCGCGCTGGATCGCCTTCATCTGCTCGCGCAGCAGCATCTCGCGCTGGCGCTCGCCGAGCTCTTCCTGCACCTGCTGCTGGATCTCCTCCTGCGCCTCGATCAGCGCCAGCTGGCGCTGCACGATCAGCAACAGCGAGCGCAGGCGCTCCTCGACGCTGAGCACCTCGAGCAGCTTCTGCTTGGCCTCGGTGTTCATCTCCACGTAGAACGCCACCAGGTCGGCGAACTGGCCGGGCTCCTGGATGCCGTCCATGAACTGCTGCAGCATCTCGGGGGGGATGCCGCGGCGCTTGCCCAGCTCGGCCGCGCGGTCGCGCAGCTCGCGGTACAGGGCGATGAAGGCCGGGTCCTCGGCGTTGACCGGGGGAAGGTCCTCCATCTCGCGCACCACGGCGGTGAGCCCCTTGGTGGGGTTCTCCACGTACTGCAGCGCCATCGCCCGGTGCTCGCCGTGGATCAGGAGCTGCACGCCCCCGCCCCCGCGCTGCACCTGCGCGATGCGCACGACCGTGCCGACGGTGAACAGGTTGTCCTGCTCCACCTCGTCACGGTTCTCCTTCTGGGCCACGGCCAGCATCCGGCGGTCGCCCGCCAGCGCGGCCTCGATGGCCTGCAGCGTACCCGGGCGCCCGGCGCTGATCGGCACCGCCGTCCCGGGGAACACCACCGTCTCCCGCAGGGGGAGCACGGGAAGCGTAGTCCGCTCGCTCATCCTTGTATCCTTTCGAAGGTGCCGGCCCGGGTCTGGGCCGGCTGCTGGGCCGGGGCTAAAGCATTTCGCTTGCCAAGCCACGGACCACCGGAAATTCGTTTTTGTCTACTCGTAAACACGCCACCAATATACACTTACGCCCAAGGTCCGTTCGCCTGCCGGAACGGCTGGCGGGCGGTCGTTCAGGCATGAACTAATGTCCGAACGGCAGGTGGATGGACTCAACGTACTCCGCGGCCTCGTCCCGCGCGAATCGGGGGTGAGCGAAAAGCTCCTCCCTGCTGTCCAGGAGAGGAGCTTCTGCGCGCGTTCCTCATGAGCGGAGAAGGACGGAGCAGCGGAGAACCGCGCACGAATCCGACGCGGTTCTCCGCTGCTCCGTTGCCCTCCGCTGCTCCGTGTGACCCGCTGTTGCTGTTTGCGTTTCAGGAGATCAGAACCGCCACTCGATTCCCAGGACGGGGAGGACGGGAAGGGTGGCGACGGGCCTGGCGTCGCGGTCGCCCGGGCGGTAGCGGTAGAAGAGGGCGTCGCGACGGTCCAGGGCGTTGAGGACGCGCAGGAAGGGGGTCAGCTCGGTTTCGCGGGCACCCACGCGGGGAGTGAAGGTGCGCGACACGCGCGCGTCCAGGCGCAGGAAGTCCTGCGGGGCCACGCCCGAGAGCGACGGGGTGGAGCTTTCCAGCTGGTCGGGCGCCGGGTCGCTGGCGCTGCCGGGGTTGGCCAGGCTCCCCAGCGCGCTGTACTGCAGCCCCGAGCCGTACGCCACCCGCACCTCCACGGCGCCCGGCCGCCCCTGCGCTTGGACGCCGGCGGTCAGCGTCTGCCGCCCGTCGAAGCGCGAGGGGCCGCCCACCGAGTCGGGGCGCGACCAGTACCAGGCCAGCGAGTAGCCCATCCACCCCCGCACCGCCCCCTCGCCGCGCCGCACCCACACGTCCACCCCGCTGGCGTGCGCGCCCAGCCGCCCCGCGTCGGGGATGTCGTGGAACGCCTTGTAGTACCCCTCCAGCCCCAGCCGCACCCCGCCGGGCATCTCCTGGTCCAGCGCCATGGCCAGGTGGTTGGCGCTGGCCACCCGCGGCACCGTGGCGATCCCCAGGCTGTCGGCCACGTCGGTCACGCCGTAGTCGAAGGTCTTCTGCGTGCGCGTGAGCACCAGCTGGTGGTAGCGCCCGCCCGCCAGGGTGAGGGTGGCGTGGCCGCTCAGCAGCCAGGTGAGCGCCAGCCGCGGGCTGAAGGCCAGGAACGGCCCCCCCGCGTACATGTCGCCGCGCAGGCCGCCGCGCACCACCCACGGCGCCTTCGGGTGGTAGAGGCCGTCCACGTACCACCCGCCCACCGAGGCGCCGGTGTCGCGCACGAACCAGAGGCGCTCGCCCACGGTGCGGTCCAGCCCGCGGTGGCGCGCCCACTGGCGGTCGTACTGGTAGCCGTAGCCCAGCCGCAGGCTCCCCATCTCCTGCGCCATGTCCACCGCGAAGCGGGCACGCTTGAGCCGCGCCTGCACCTGCCACCCGTCGGCCGGGTTGGGGAGCCAGGCGTCGAACTCCGAGGCGGCCGCCGTCACCTCGGCGCTGGCCGAGCGGACGGGGAAGCGGAGCCGCGCCGAGCCCGCGCCGTTGCTCCAGCGCAGGAAGTCGTCGCGGCCGCGCACGGTGTCGACGCGCACGCCCTCGCCGTTGGTGAAGCCGGTGACCGCCAGCGAGGCGCGCCGCCCCAGCGCCACGTCCATGCGCAGCAGCCCGTCGGCGTAGCGGTAGGGGAAGGGCTGCCCCTCGAGCGGCCCCAGGCTGGCCCCGTGCACCGCCCGCCCCGCCACCAGCAGGCCGGCGCCCCGCCAGAGCGGCCCGTCGGCCCCGGCGCGGACGGCGACCATGTCGGCCCCGGCGTTCCCGGACCAGTGGTCGTGGCCGGCGCGGCGGGTGGCCAGGTCCAGCACGTAGTTGACGCCGCCGTCGTAGCGCGCGGGGGCGCCGCCCAGGTACAGCCGCGCGCCGGAAAGGAGGTCGGGGTCGAAGGAATCGATCAGCCCGCCCATGTGGAAGGGCGCGTAGACGGGGGCGCCGTCCAGCAGCACCAGCTTGAGGTCGGCCGCCGCGCCGCGCACCAGCAGGACGTCG
>DASSME010000192.1:0-7514 GCA_035689035.1 Longimicrobium sp.
GAGCGGCGCCCCCGACTCGCGCTGGAACGACGACGAGCTTTCCGCGCTGCGCAACGTGCACGCGAGCGACTTCGAGGTGGTGAAGATGGGGACGGTGGTCACGCAGTAGTTCGCGCGCGTCGCCAGCATGACGCGCGTCCAGCGGCGAGCCGCCGCCCCGTCGCCACCTTCCACACCCGGGTGCCGGCGCGGCTCCCGCCGTGGCCGCGGTTGGCTGCACCACGCGTCGATGACCCCGGCCGGCTGGTCTGCGCCGCCATGCGTCCATCCGGGCTGGCGCCTCGCGCGGTGGACCACGCCTTTCGCCACCCACCCACCCACCCACGCGCAGAGACCGCGGCCGTGCCCCTGACACTTCGCTGGTGCCGAGGCCGAGGCGTGTCCATGCCTGTGACATGGCGGATGCAGCGAGCTGGGGCCGACTGACTTCCTTGTGTGGGCAACACACGAGGCTATCTTTTCAGGATAATCCGTAGCAAGACAATGTCCTCCGATTCCCCGCATCCGCCGTTTCGCCATGCGCTTCCACGCTCCCCCCCGCCCGCTCGCGACGGCCACGTTCCGCGCGCTCGCCCTGCTCGCGGCGCTGTTCCTGCCAAGCCACGCATCGGCGCAGCCCGGAACGCAACCGCAGCGGGTGTTGATGGGGATGTACGTCGTGGATGTGAGCGAGTTCGACCTGAAGAGCGGCACCTACTCGGCCGATTTCTACCTGTGGGCCCGCTGGAACGGCCCGCTGGATCCCACGAACTTCGAAGTGATGAACGGCTCGGGCGAGCCCTGCTCACCGGGGGGCCGCCGGCAGCAGGGCACGCTTCGCTATGCCGTGTTCCGCTGCCATTACAGGTTCCACCGCAGCTTCGACCTTTCCGACTACCCGCTGGACCGGCACGAGCTGACCGTGGAAGTCGAGGACAGGGAGCTCACCGCGGACGAGATGGTGTACGTGCCCGACCGCGGCCATACGGCGCTGGATCCGGCGGTGGCGCTTTCCGGCTGGAACGTGGGGACTCCGCGGCTACGGGTACTCACCCACAGGTATACCCTGCTGGGCGACCCGACACGCGTCGACCCGGATGGCCACACGCCGTACTCGCGGCTGGTTCTGGCGATCCCTGTCGAACGCAACGGAATGACCGTATACGTCAAGAGCTTCCTGGTGATGTTCCTGTCGGTCCTGGTGGGGTTCATCGGATCGGCGATGGAGTCCAGGCACGTGGAGGCGCGGCTGGGACTCGGGGTGGCGAGCATCTTCGGCGTCGTTTCGTCGTACGTGGTGGTCACGCAGGCGCTCCCCGAGACATCGTCGTTCACCCTTGCCGACCAGTTGCACCTGGTGGGTATGGGCTTCGTCTTTCTCTCGATCCTCGTCTCGGTGACGATGTACCGCCAGCACGGCCGCCTGGGCGCCGAGCGCGCCGAGCGGTGGGACCGGGCCCTGGGCCTGGGGGCCGCGGCGGCGTTCGTGATCGTTGTATGCGCGGTCACCGCGCTACGCTAGCCCGGCGGAGCTCCAATCCTCGGCGGCGGACGCGGGAAGCGCCGTCAGCCTTCGCCCCTGGTCAGCGCCGAGTGATACGTCGGCCACCACCGGGGACGAGGTCGGGGTCGCCCAGCGCGGCCGGCGTCGAGCTTCACGTGTCGGGCACCGCCGCGGGCTGCGCCTGGTGCGTCACCGTCACGCGGCCGCTGGCGACGGCGAGCGAGCCGTAGACGGGGCACTTGCGCTGGAAGCCGGCCACCAGCACAGCCGCCTGCTCGTCGCTGGGGCCGAAGAGGCGAAGGTGCAGTTCCACCTCGGTGAACACGGTGACGTGCGCGTGCGGCTGGCGCTCGCGGTCGATGACGCCGCGCACGGTCACCTCCACGCGGTCGAGCGGCACCTGGCCGTCGCGCGCCAGCACCTGCAGCACCTCGGCGCCGCAGGCGGCGGCGCCGGAGAGGAACATCTCGCCGGGCGTGGGCGCCTCGCCGGGGCAGCCGTTCTGCACGGGGCCGTCCACCGTGAGCCGGTGCTGACGCACCGTGCAGCACACGCGGCCGAAGGTTTCGGTGGTCTCCGCGCGGACCTCGTAGGTACGGACGGGGCTGGGGACGGTTGGAACGACGGTCATCGGTGCGGGCGAGTCCATGGTTCAGGGCAGTTGGCGCGGACGGCGGCCGATCGCGCTCACTCGGCCGCGTGCGAGGCGAAGAGGTGCACGATGCCGAACTGCTTGTACGGCACGTCGCGCTCGTACCGCATCCCGATCCGCTCGGCCACGCGGCGCGACGCGGTGTTGCGGGGGTCGATCACCGCCACGATCCGCGCTATCCCGAGCCCACCGAAGCCGTGCTCCAGCACCGCGCCCGCCGCCTCGGCCGCCAGGCCGCGGCCCCAGAAGCGGCGGGCCAGCAGGTACGAGATCTCCGTCTCGATCCGCCCGCCGATCTCCGAGCGCAACAGGCCGCACCGTCCGGCGAGCTCCCCCGCTTCGCGCAGGATCACCGCCCACAGCCCGAAGCCCAGCCCTTCGTAGTACTTGCGGACGTGGGCGCGCAGGTTCGCGGCTTCCTCGGCGACGGACGCGGGCGGCGCTCCCATGAAGCGCATCACTTCGGGATCGGCATACAGGGAGAACGTCTCCGGCGCATCGTCTTCGGTGAAGCGCCGCAGCAGCAGGCGGGGCGTCCGCATGACCACCAGCGGGTCGCGGCCGGCACCGTCACGATCATCCATTCGAGCGATCCTCGTCGAATCATCCCCCCGCCGTACGAAGGCGTATGAACCGGGGGGAGGGTGGGAGGACCGTGTCTCCGCCGCAAGAGCAGCGCGGTGCACACGAATGCATCGCCACGCTCCGCCGTCCCGCGCCGGCGCACCCGTTGTGTGCTCACCGTGGCGCAACCGTCACGGCAGTGCGTCCCGGCGAAAAGTGGGGCATCCATGGTACACCTGCGGTGCCGGGGCATTGGACGAAGCGGGTCCGCGGAAGTACTCAGAGTGCTTGAAAACGTTGGATGGGCACTCGGAAATCGCACCGCGTGCGCCGAGATCCTGTGTGCGGACGACGCAATGGCCGTGTTCGGGCGGGCAGGTCGCAAAGGCTTGAACGTGGATGATGTGGCAGATACGTTATGCGTCCCCACCGTGCTACCGGTGGCGGTTTCGGCGCGGATGATTGCGCCGGGTGTCCACGTGGGGCAACTCCCCGTCCTGCCCCGCCGCACCACACCCTTGCCAGGCGCAGCATTCGTCCCGCGCCGAGCTTGGCGGCACCCGCCACCCCGGGAGCGCCGCACCCATCCCAGTCCCGAGTCCCCCGCCGGTTGCGGGAGCGTGCGCGCGCTCGCGCCGGCACGCGTCCAACTCCCCATGGAGGAACCCATGAGCGAGAAGAACGAATCCACCCTTCCCGATGTTCCCGCCGCGGCCAGCCGCCGGCAGTTCCTGGGCAACGCCGCGGTGGCCGCCGCGGCGGTGGCCGGCGTCCCCGCGCTGCTGGCCGCCTGCGGCGAGAGCGTGACCGACGCCCAGCCCCGCGGCGGCGCCGCCACGCCGGCGGCCCCGCGCGGCTCGCTGAACGGCGGGCGCGACCCGGGCGCCACCCTGCACAAGATGATGGTGGCCACGCTGGGCAGCGCGACGGACGTGAAGGTGCCGGCGCTGGAGAAGGGGGTGACCACCAAGTACCTGCAGCGGGTGATCACCGACACCGACCGCACCGGCACCGGCCTGGCCACGGTGCTCAAGCCGAGCTACAAGTTCGCCGACGGCACCACGGTGCAGGTGGTGGTGCAGAGCAGCCTGGGGCGCAACTGGACCCCGCGCACCATCACCAAGCAGAGCGACCTGGTGTACGCCATGAAGGACGCGCTCGCCACCAACACGCTGCACGAGGGCGTGCTGCGCGACAGCCTGACCCTGGGCAAGCCGGTGGTGGCGCTCAGCAAGAGCTCGCTGGTGGCGTTCCAGGACAGCGTGGCCAGCGACTACTACGGCAACCACCTCGACATCGCGTCGCGCGGGTTCAGCGACGTGTTCAACACCTCCGTGTCGGGGATCGCGATCGCCTCCACCACGCGCGACCTGAACCGCTGCTGACCCTTCCGGCGCGGTGAAGGAAACGGGACTGCCCGGCCGCTCGATCAGGAGCGGCCGGGCAGCTTTCGTTCGTGACGGGCTCCTCGAACGGCGACGGCGGGTCACACGGGGCAGCGGAGAGGAACGGAGCAGCGGAAAACCGCAACTGCACGCCGGGGTTGGTCCGCCCGTTCTCCGTTGCTCCGTGTGCCCGCGGCTCAGGGATCCTGCCCCTCGCGGGCCGCGGCCCCATGCGCCAGGATGGCGGCGGAGAGGGTGTTCACGTACGGCTCGTGGAGGATGGTGCCGTGGCTGCCGCCCACGTGGTGCACGGTGGTGCCGCCCTGGGCCAGCGCGCTCCAGTACTCCAGCGACGGATAGCGCCCGTCCGCACTCTTGGACCCCTCGGTGCAGAAGTAGGTGAGGTGGCCGGGGTACGGGCCCACCTGGTAGTCGATCTGCGCCTGCAGGTTGGCGCGGCGCAGCTCGGTGAGCGCCACCACGTCGTCCACGCGGCTCTCGTCCAGCAGCCGCGGGGCGTCCATCAGCCGGATCATCCGGGCCGCCATCTCGCGCGGCTCGGGGGCGCGGATCTCGTCCACCGTCACCCGGCGCGCGGCGGCGTAGCCGGCCAATCCGGCCACGGTGTGCCACACCACCTCGGCCGGGTCGCCGAACTCCAGCCGCATCACGTCGGGGGTGAGGGCGGCGGTGTCGAACAGGGCCAGCAGGTCCACCCCGGCGCCCGCGGCGTGCAGCTGGCGCGCCATCTCCCACGCCACCACCCCGCCGAAGCTCCACCCCCCCAGCCGGTACGGCCCGTCCGGAAACAGGCCGCGCACGGCGTCCACGTAGTACGCCGCCATCTCCTGGATCGCGCCGATCGGCCCCTCGCCGTCCTGCACGCCGCGCGGCTGCAGCGCGTACACGGGCTGGTCGAAGGCGCATTGCACCGCCAGGCCGCGGTAGCACACCACGTGGCCGCCCGCCGGGTGGGCCAGGAAGAGCGGCGGGCGGTCGCCAAAGGTCTGCAGCGCCACCAGCGGCAGCTTCACCCGCTTCTTCCCGCCCGCGATCGCCGCCGCCATGTCTTCGAGGGTGGGCGCCTGCAGCAGCTCGGCCACGGCCACGTCGCCGCCCAGCTCGTCGCGCACGCGGGCCACCAGGCGCATCGCGAGGATCGACTGGCCGCCCAGGTCGAAGAAGTCGTCGTGCACGCCGACCTGGTCCACCTCGAGGACGTCGCGCCAGATGGCGGCCAGCCGTTCCTCGAGCTCGGAGCGGGGGGCGACGTGCTCCCGCGGCGCCTCGGCCGCGTCTTCGTGCTCGGGAAGGGCGCGGCGGTCGAGCTTTCCGCTGGTGGTCCTGGGGAGCGCGTCCACCCAGACGAAGGCGGCGGGGACCATGTACTCGGGAAGCCGCTCGCGCACCCAGGCGCGCAGCTCGGCGGGCGGGGGCGCGCCCTCGCGGTCGCGGGGGACCAGGTAGGCCACCAGCCGGCGCTCGCCGCCGCCGGTCTCGCCGCGCGCGGCGGCGGCGGCCTGGGCCACGGCGGGGTGCGCGGCCAGCGCCTGCTCCACCTCTTCGAGCTCGATGCGGTAGCCGCGCACCTTCACCTGCGCGTCGGCCCGGCCCAGGTAGTCGAGCTGGCCGTCGTGCATCCAGCGGCCGCGGTCCAGCGTGCGGTACATGCGCGACCCCGGCGGCCCGTGCGGGTCGGGCCGGAAACGGTCGGCGGTGAGCGCGGGGCGGCCGGCGTAGCCGCGCGCCACGCCGCCGCCCGCCGTCCACACCTCGCCGGGGGTGGCGACGCCGGCGTGCGCCAGCGACTCGTCCAGCACGTACACACGCCCCCCGGCGATCGGCCGGCCGACGGGAACGCGGACCAGCCCCGGCTGCAGGTCGGCGCAGGTGGTGTAGGTGGTGTCCTCGGTGGGGCCGTACAGGTTGAGCACGCGGCGGACGGCGGGGAGGTCGTGCAGCGCCAGGATCAGCGGCAGCGGCACCGGCTCGCCGCCCAGCAGCACGGTCTCCACCTCGGCCGGAAAGCGGCCGTCGCGCAGCAGCTCGGCGGCGGCGGTGGGGACCATGGGGGCGGCGTGGACGGGGACCGGCGGGGTGGCCAGCGCGTTCTCCACCAGCACCAGCGTGCCGCCCCACGCCAGCGTCCCGAAGATCTCGGCGACCGACACGTCGAAGGTCACCGAGGTCGACCCCAGGACGGCGGCGCGCTCCCCTTCGCCCAGCGCGCCCTTGATCCACACCAGCATGGCCGCCGCGGAGCGGTGCTCGATCTCCACCCCCTTGGGGCCGGCGGTGGAACCCGAGGTGAAGATGACGTATGCCAAGTTCCCGGGAACGGCCAGCGGCGCGGGCTCCTCCTCGCTCCCCCCGTCCAGCTGGGCGGGGGTGAGGACGGCGAGGCCGTCGATCCCCCGCACCCCCGCGCGGTCCGCGCCGCCCCACACGGCCACGCGGGCGCCGGACGCGCGCAGCACCGCCTGGTGCCGCGCCGGGGGGTGCGCCGGGTCCAGCGGCACGTAGGCGCCGCCGGCCTTCAGCACGCCCAGCAGCGTCGCCACCAGCGCCGGCGTGCGCTCCAGGCAGACGGCCACGCGGGTCTCGGGGCCCACGCCCACCCCGCGCAGCGCATGGGCGACGCGGTTGGCGCGGCGGTTCAGCTCCCCGTACCTCCACGCCTGCCCCGCGTGGACGACGGCGGTGGCGTGCGGGCTGATGCGCGCCTGCATCGTGAACAGCTCGTGGATGCACAGCCCGTCGGGCCCCGGGCCGCCCGTGCTCCACCCCTCCACCAGGCGCGCCTCGCCGGCCGACGCGAGCGGGACGCGCGAGACGCGGCGCCCGGGGTCGGCGGCGAACGCCTCGAGCGCCGTGACGAGGTGATCGGCGAAGCGCTCCATCCCGGCGCGCTCGAAGAGGTCGGTGGCGTACTGCAGCTCGGCGGAAAGGTGGTCGCCGTGGTCCTCCACCAGCAGCGTGATCTCGAACGCCGCGGTGTTGCTGTCCATCACGATCGTCTCGGCCGCCACGCCGGGGAGCGAGAACGAGGTGGACGGCGCGTCGGTGAAGACGAGCACCGACTGCACCAGCGCCGGCCGCGCAAAGTCGCGCCGCACGCCGGCCAGCTCCACGATGCGGTCGAACGGCACCGCGGCGTGCTCCTGCGCGCCCACGGCGGCGGCGTGCGCGCGGCGCACCAGCTCGCCCACCGCGGGGTCGCCGTCCATCCCCACCCGCAACGGCAGCGTGTTGCTGAAGAACCCGGCCACCTGCTCCAGCTCGGGGCGCGGCCGGTTGGCCAGCAGCGTCCCGATCAGCACGTCGTCCGCCCCCGCGTGCCGGCGCAGCAGCAGCGCGTAGGCGGCGGCCACCACGGCGTACGCGGTGGCGCCCTCGCGGCGGGCGAGCGCGCGGAGATCGGCGGTGAGGC
>DASSME010000193.1:0-4624 GCA_035689035.1 Longimicrobium sp.
GCGCCTACGGCGCTCCGGCCTCACCACTCCACCAACTCTAACCAAACGCAAGCAGTTCCAGCCCTTAACGCACTCCGGTAGAACCTGGTACAGCAAACGGGGGCATTGCACTTCACTCGCAGTTCTCCGCTGCTCCGTTGCTCTCCGCTGCTCCGTGTGACCCCCTTCAGCGATCCCGGGCAATGCGTGAAACCGTGGAGACCGCGATCGTATCAGACCCCGTGCTCGCGGTACAGCCGCAGCCGCAGCTCGGCCCGGTCGCCGAAGCGCTGCGCCGGCCAGCTCTCGGCGTACTCGGCCACCGCCAGCGCGATCTGGCGCTTCACCTCGCGCCAGGGGGTGCGCCCGCGCCGCACCTCGGTGATCCACCAGGCGGGGACCAGGTCGGCCAGGGCGAACAGGTCGGCCACGCGCTCTTCGGGAGCCATGTACCCCTCGTTGGCCAGGTACACCGCGCCGTCCACGTCGCCCGCCAGCACGTGCGCCAGCTCGTGGCGCAACGCGAAGAAGCGGTCGGTCTGCTCGGCGGCGCGGTTCACCAGGATCGGGTAGACGCCGCCGCAGGGGGGGAGCGCCATGGCCACCGTGTCGCTCTGGAAGGGGAACACCTCCACGTGGCAGTCCGAGGCGTTCAGCAGGTGCGCAACCTGGTCGGTGCGCACGGGCGCCACCGGCCCGGCGTAGCTCCCCACCACCTCGCGCGCCCGCTGCACCAGCCGGCAGGCGGCCGCCAGCACCGCATCGTCGTCAAAGACGTCCATTCTCCACCCGCTCCTTGAGCTCGTACCACCAGTCCGGCAGTGCGCCGCGCGCGGTGAGCATGCGGCGAAGGCCCTCCAGCGCGTCCAGCTTGCGCAGCCGCTCCTGCCCCGGCGGCGCCATTCCCTCCACGAACCTCACCACCACGTCGAGCGAAGAGAACAGGTCGTGGGCGTCTCCCTCTCCTTCCGCCGGGCCGGCCGCGGCGTGCGAGGAGCCCTCCTCGCCGCGGCCGGTGCGGATGTATTCCGCGCTTCCGCCGCAGATCTCGGCGATGCGCTCGAGCGTGTACGCGTGCGGCACCGAGCCGCCCGTTTCCCACCGCGCGATGGAGCCCGCGTGCACCCCCACGCGCGCCGCCAGCTCCTCGCGGCTCAACCCTCTGCGCTCCCGCAGGTCGCGGATGCGATGCCCTACCGCCCGTCGGTCGTTGCTGGACATGTGACCCGAAAATAAGCCGAAGAAACCGTTGACCGCAGCCGGTGCGGTGTTTAGATTGTGAGAAGTGTTAAGCTCCGGCGCGCCCGGTGTCAAACATTCCAGCACGACCCCGCAGGAGGTAACCATGGCCGGCACTCCGCATCCCGAGATCATCGAGCTTCGCCCGCGCCGCCGCGTGGTGGCACGCCGGCCCGCCGCCCCGCCCCAGCCCGCCCCGCCCCCCGAGCTCCTGCGCCCGGCGGCGGTGTGCCCGCGCTGCGGGGCTCGCCCGGCCATGCGGGTCACCGGCGCCCTGGTCACCGCGCTCAGCGGCCACCCGCCCGACGAGCGGGTGGGCACCTACCAGTGCCAGCGCCGCGGCTGCGGCGCCGTGTACGACCTCACCGCCGGCGCATACCTCCGCGCCGCGGCGTAGCACCGGGCGTGTTCACCGAACACATACCGAAAGATAACGTGCACATTGCCGGCGCGGAAGAGTTTCCGCGCCGGCCCGCGTTTCGGCGGCCAACCGGGTGGCGAACTCCGCAAAGTTTTGGGAACCGAATGGCGGATTGGGAACTGTGCGAGAATTGATCAGCGTTCGGTGCGCAGCGATTCTGCGTTGCAACGGGGAATCGGCGGCCGCCGCGTCCGGCCCGTAAGCTAAGTCTTGACGGTATCCGTGCGGCCGATTAGCTTCACGCGCGTTCCCGGCACATGGACCATCGCCGTACCGCGCCCCGCGCCCGGCACCCCGGGCGCGGCTCCGCACCACCGTGTCTCCGCCGAGGCAGTTCCGTCCGTAATCCAGCGCCAACACACCGCACCCTGATCCGGCACGCGTGCCGGTGATCCGCCCGTGCGCGGGCGGCTTGTGAATGCCCATGCGTGGGGGGCAGAACCAGGTCCCACGCTCGACCAACCGTATCCATTGGGAGTACCGCATGCGCCAGACCGGCACCGTGAAGTGGTTCAACGACGCGAAGGGCTTCGGGTTCATCACCCCCGAGGACGGCGGCAAGGACTGCTTCGTGCACTATTCCGCCATCAAGGGTAGCGGGTTCCGCTCGCTGGCCGAGGGCGACAAGGTCCAGTACGACCTGGTCGACAGCGCCAAGGGCCCCGCGGCCGAAAACGTGGAGCGCGTCGGCGGCTGACGTCGTGCGGATCCCAGCGGTACCGATGCGCCGCCGGGCACGCTCGCCCGGCGGCGCATCGCCGTTCCGTCCCGGTCATGGCCCGGCCACGAGGGATCATGTGCGCTGCGGGATCGGCCGAAGGGTCACACGGAGCAGCGGAGAAGACCGGAGGAACGGAGAACCGCCCGATCGGCGCACGTTCGCCGAGCTCGTTCACCGCCCGGTTTTTCCCGCCCTCGCTTCCCCGTTAGATTCACCGCGCCCGCAGACGCGACCCGACTTCACCCGACGCAGGACCCAGATGGCCACCGCCGAGACCGAGCTGCTGATCCGCACCCGCCGCGACCTGCACCAGCACCCCGAGCTGGCGTTCGAGGAGCACCGCACCGCCGCCATCGTGGCCGACCGGCTGCGGGCCGCCGGCTACGAGGTGCGCACCGGGATCGCGGAGACCGGGGTGGTGGGGACGCTGCGCGGCGGCGCCGGCGACGGCCCCACGCTCCTGCTGCGCGCCGACATGGACGCGCTCCCGATCGTGGAGGAGACGTCGCACGGCTTCCGCAGCACCGTGCAGGGGAAGATGCACGCGTGCGGGCACGACGCGCACACCGCCATCGGCCTGGCCGTGGCCGAGCGGCTGGCGGCGAAGCGCGGCGAGTGGGGCGGCACGGTGAAGTACGTCTTCCAGCCGGCCGAAGAGGGGGGGCAGGGCGCGCTGCGCATGATCGAGCAGGGCGTGCTGGAGGGGGTGGACCAGGCGCTGGGGCTGCACGTGTGGATGGGGCTGCCCAGCGGCGTCGTCGGCGTCACGCCGGGGCCGTTCATGGCCAGCGCGGGCGAGTTCGAGCTCACCGTCCGCGGGCGCGGCGGGCACGGGGCGATGCCCGAGCAGACGGTGGACGCGGTGGTGATCGGCAGCCAGATCGTGGTCGCGCTGCAGAGCATCGTGAGCCGCACCGTCTCGCCCCTCGAATCGGCGGTGGTGACCGTGGGCGCCTTCCACGCCGGCACCGCGCAGAACGTGATCGCCGAGAGCGCGCGGATGCTGGGCACCGTGCGCGCCTTCGAGGTGGAGGCGTGCGAAGCGCTGCCGCGCCGCGTCGAGAAGATCGCCGCGGCGATGTGCGAGGCGATGGGGGCCACCTGCGAGTTCCACTACCGGCAGGACACGCCGCCCACCATCAACGATCCGGCGATGGCCGACCTGGTCCGCGCCGCGGCCGAGGAGGTGGTCGGCCCCGAGCGCGTGCGCTTCGGCGCCGAGGTGCGCACCATGGCGGCCGAGGACTTCGGCGAGTTCCTGCTGCGGGTGCCCGGGTGCTACTTCTTCGTGGGCGCCATGAACGAGGAGACGGGGCAGGTCCATCCCCATCACAACCCGCGCTTCGACATCTGCGAAGAGTGCATGCCGGTGGCGGTGGAGGTGCTCGAACGCGCGGCGCTGCGGGCCCTGGCGGGCGGCGGGTGAGCTAACCCCTTGCAGATTTTAATCTTGGGCAACCCCGGTCCGCGCGCGGCGTGGCACCGGGGTTGCTTATTGGCCTCGCCCCAAAGCCGGGTAGCCGCGGACGGGGCCTCCCGGAGGAGCACAGGGTACCGGGAGAGGTTCGCCATGAGCAGCACCCAGAGCCACGCCGTACTGCGCACCGCCACGCTCCTCGCCGCCATCGCCATCGCGCCCGCCGTTCCCGCGGCGGCGCAGCAGCCCCAGGCCGCCACGCCGGCCGCGCTCACCCCCCGCCAGATCGCCGCCAGCGCCCACGCCGCCACCCTGATGGTTCACGCGCTCAGCGCGCGCGGCGACACGCTGGGGATCGGCACCGGCTTCGTGGTGAGCGCCGACGGGATGTTCGTCACCAACTACCACGTGATCGAAGAGGCCGAGAAGCTGGTGGTCAGCCTGCTGGACGGCGGGAGGTTCGACCAGGTGCAGCTGATCTCGGCCGACCCCTCCAGCGACCTGGCGCTGATGAAGCTCCCCGCCACCGGGCTCCACCCGCTCCCCGTGGGGAGCGACACGCGGATGGAGGTGGGCGACAAGGTGTACGTGATGGGGAACCCGCTGGGGATGAGCGGCACCTTCAGCGACGGGATGGTGAGCGGCAAGCGCCCGCTGGAGGGGGTGTCGATGCTGCAGATCAGCGCGCCGATCTCTCCGGGCTCGTCGGGCGGGCCGGTGATGAACGAGCGCGGCGAGGTGATCGGCGTGGCCGTCACGAAGGACACGATCCATCGCGGCCAGAACGGCGCGGTCAGCGTGACGGCCGTCCGCCAGCTGATGGCGAGCGTCGCGCCGGCGAAGCAGC
>DASSME010000194.1:0-9061 GCA_035689035.1 Longimicrobium sp.
TCGTGTCCTCGTGTCCTCGTGTCCTCCGTGCCCTCCGTGGCTCCGTGTTCACCGCCGTTGAAGTTGGCGGTTCAGGATCATGGCCGCGGCCCAATCCTTCCACCCATGGCGAAGTCATATCGAGAATCATTCTTGACAGGCGGTGGCGGCTCCGGTAGGATGCTCGGGTATGAGCCGCCACGCCGTTGCCCCGCGCTGTCGCCGTTGCTGTCCGGAAACTCCGGGCGGCGGAGCGGAGCGCGTGGCAGGGTGAACGCGCATCGATCGCCGGGGCCACGCGCCCCGGCCCGCCGCCCGGTCCGCATCCGCTGGCCGGGCGGCTCGCATTCCGGCACCACGCGCCCGCACGCCGGGCCCATCATCGACCCCTTTGGACGGAGAGACCGATGACCGACACGAAGCCGATCGAGGCGCGCGGCTACGCGCACCCCGAGGCCCTGGTCAGCACCGAGTGGGTGGCGCAGCACCTGGACGATCCGCAGGTGCGCATCGTGGAGAGCGACGAGGATGTGCTGCTGTACGACACCGGCCACGTCCCCGGCGCGGTGAAGATCGACTGGCACACCGACCTGCAGCACCCCCTCAACCGCGACTACCTGGACGAGGAAGCGTTCGCGAAGCTGATGCGCGACCGGGGGATCGCGCCCGACACCACCGTGGTGTTCTACGGCGACAAGAACAACTGGTGGGCCACCTACGCGCTCTGGGTCTTCCAGCTCTTCGGGCACGACCGGGTCAAGGTGATGGACGGCGGGCGGAAGAAGTGGGACGACGAGGGCCGTCCCTTCTCCACCGAGTACCCGAGCTACGCGCCCACCGAGTACCCCGTGCCGAAGCGCGACGACGAGCGCATCCGCGCCTTCCGCGACGACGTGCTGGAGCACATCCGCAAGCACGGGCAGCTGGTGGACGTGCGCTCGCCCGAGGAGTACCGCGGCGAAAAGCTGCACATGCCCGAGTACCCGCAGGAGGGCGCCGTGCGCGGCGGCCACATCCCGGGCGCGAAGAACATGCCCTGGGCGCGCGCCGTGAACCCCGACACCGGCGAGTTCCGCGGCGCCGACGAGCTGAAGGAGCTGTACGAGGGGCAGCTGGGCCTGAAGGGCGACCAGGACACCATCGCCTACTGCCGCATCGGCGAGCGCAGCTCGCACACCTGGTTCGCGCTCAGCTACCTGCTCGGCTGGAAGAACGTGCGCAACTACGACGGCTCGTGGACGGAATGGGGGAACGCAGTCCGGCTGCCGATCGAAAAATGAAATTTGTCGCGGTGTCGAGGCCGGTGCGGGCGACGGGCGGCAGGGTGCGGGAAGCATCCTCAACAGGTGCGTGAGTGCGTGAGTGCGTGAGTGCGCAACTGCCACGGCGCTCGACCGGCCTGCGCCGGCTTCGAAAAGCGAAGGGCCTCCCACCGCGGGAGGCCCTTCGCCGTTCCTTTGAACGCACTCACGCACTGGCGCACTCACGCACCTGTTCGCGGTTCATGCCTCCAGCTGATACTCCTTCAATTTTCGATACAGCGTCCGCTCGCCGATGCCGAGCATCTCGGCGGCGCGGCGGCGGTTGCCGCGGGCCTCGCGCAGGGCGGCGCCGATCGCCTCGCGCTCCATCTGCTCCATCGTCATCCCCGGGCGGAACACCACGATGCCGCGCTCTTCGGGCGGCTCGGGCTCGGGCGGGGGCGGGGCCCAGGCCAGCGCGGGCTGCGGGTAGACGCCACTCACCATCGGGGCGGCCGCCGCGCCGGGGAGCGCCACCGGCTCGCGCTGGCGCTGGCGGTAGATGTCGAACTCGCGGCGCAGGTCGTCCAGGTCCATCCGCAGGTCGAACATCGTGCGGAAGATGAACTCCAGCTCGGGCGGCGGGCCCGACACCTCGCCAACCGCGCCGGTCTCCGGGGGCGGGCCGTGGCGCACCACGGGCATCGGCACCGGCATCAGCGAGCGCGAGCTGGCGCGGGTGTGGAAGCGCACCTCGGCGGGGATGTCTTCGGGGCGGATCACCCGGCCCGGCGCCAGCACCACCATGCTCTCCACCAGGTTGCGCAGCTCGCGCACGTTCCCCGGCCAGTCGTACTCCACCAGCAGCCGCACCGCCTCGGGGTCGATCCCCATGAACGGCCGCTCGTGCTGCGCGCTGAACTCGCGGATGAAGCGCTCGATCAGCCGCGGGATGTCGGCCCGGCGCTCGCGCAGGGCCGGCAGGTCGATGCGGAGGACGTTCAGCCGGTGGTACAGGTCGCGCCGGAACTCGCCGCGCGCCACCTGCTCGCGCAGGTCGCGGTTGGTGGCCGCGATCACCCGCACGTCCACGCGCAGCAGCTCCTCGCCGCCCACGCGCCGGAACTCGCGCTCCTCGAGCACGCGCAGCAGCTTGGTCTGGGTCGACAGCGGCATCTCGCCGATCTCGTCCAGGAAGATGCTGCCGCCGTTGGCCAGCTCGAAGAAGCCCTTGCGCAGCGACGACGCGCCGGTGAACGCACCCTTCTCGTGGCCGAACAGCTCGCTCTCGAGCAGCGACTCGGGGAGCGCGGCCACGTTCACCGCGATGAACGGCCGGTGCCGCCGCGGGCTGAGCGCGTGGATCCCGCGCGCCACCAGCTCCTTGCCGGTGCCGCTCTCGCCCAGGATCAGCACCGTGCTGTTGACGGGGGCGATCTGCACCACCCGCTCCAGCACCCCCTCCATCTCTTCGGTGTCGCCCACGATCCCGGTGATCTCGCGCAGCTCCTCGCGCTGCACCAGACGGCGGCCCACCATGGCCACCTCGTCGGCGTCGATCGGCTTGCCGAAGCACTCGCTGATCCCCAGCTGGCGGCACACCTCGCGGCCGCTGGGCTCGGTGGGCTCGGTCAGCCCGATGATCGGCACGCGGCCGCGCTCGCGCGCCTGCGCGATCAGCTGGCGGGCGCGGCGCTCGCGCAGGCCGCCGGTGATCACCAGCAGCAGCGGCTCGCCCAGCGCGTCGGCCACGGTTTCGCCGGGCGCCAGCAGTTCCACGCGCAGCCCGTCTTCCTCGAACGCGGCGCGCAGCCGGACGGCCGGCTCCAGGTCATCGGTGGTGATCAGGACGACTTCGGCCAACGGGTCGGGATCCTTCTTCGGGTCTACGGTCTTGAACGGGTGCGCGAGTGCGGAAGTGCGCGAGCGCGTTCCGGTTTTGCCGCGGACGCGGCGCCGTTCCGCACTCCTGTACCCCGTGTGGTCCGCCGTGCGGGTGGGGGATCGTGCCCCCGACAAGCTAACATCGCCGTGGGGCCGGTGCGAGGGCCGAAGCGCCGAAATGGCAGAAGCCCCTCCCCCGGACTCGCGGGGAGGGGCTTTGGTCCGCCGCGCGGCCGCGCGGAGGCGCTCAGCGCTTGACAGTCCCCTTCGTGTGGAAGGGAGGCTTCACCACCTCGGCGGGGACGGCGCGGTCGCGGATCACGATGCCGATCTCGGTGCCGGGCCTGGCCGCCGCGGTGGGGACGTAGGCCATGCCGATCCCTTCGCCCAGCGTGGGGCTCAGGGTGCCGCTGGTCACCTCGCCCACCACCTCGCCGTCGACGCTGACCGGGTAGTGCGGGCGGGGGAAGCCGCGCTCCTTGAGCCGGAAGCCGACCAGGCGGCGGGTGACGCCGGCCTCCTTCTGCGCCTTCAGCGCCTCGCGGCCCACGAAGGGGCCCTTGTCGAGCTTGGTGACCCAGGCCAGGCCCGCCTCCAGCGGAGTGTGCCCCTCGTCCAGGTCGTTGCCGTACAGCGCCATCCCCATCTCCAGCCGCAGCGAGTCGCGGCTCCCCAGCCCGCAGGCGACCAGCCCCTGGTCCGCGCCGGCGTCCAGCACCCGCCGCCAGAGCGTGGCGGCGTCGCCCGCGGCCACGTACAGCTCGAAGCCGTCTTCGCCGGTGTAGCCGGTGCGGCTGATCACCGCCTTCACGCCGGCCACCGTCCCCTGGGCGAAGTGGTAGTAGCGGATGGAATCGACGTCGTCGTCGGTGAGCGTCTCCAGGATCTCCTGCGCGCGCGGGCCCTGCAGCGCCAGGAGGGCGATGTCGTCGCTCTCGTCCGTCACCCGGACGTCGAACTCGCCGGCGTGGCGGCTGGCCCAGGCCCAGTCCTTGTCGCGGTTGGCGCCGTTCACCACCAGCATGTAGTGGTCGGCGAAGCGGTAGACGAGCAGGTCGTCGATCACCATCCCCAGCTCGTTGACCATGGTGCTGTACTGCGCCTGCCCCACCTCGAGCTTCGCCGCGTCGTTGGTGGTGATGTGCTGCACGTACTCCAGCGCCTGCGGGCCGCGCACCATGAACTCGCCCATGTGGCTCACGTCGAACAGGCCGCAGGCGGTGCGCACCGCGTTGTGCTCGGCGGTGATCCCGGTGGGGTACTGCACCGGCATCTCGAAGCCGGCGAACGGGACCATCTTGGCGTTCAGGCGCAGGTGCTCGCCGTGCAGCGGCGTGCGCAGAAGGGTGCTCGCGTCGGCCATGACAGGTGCGGAAGTGCGGGGTGCGAAGGTACGGAACTGCGCTCCGGAGCGGCGGGGAAGGTAACGCGGACCGCGGGGGGGCGCGAGGATGGGGGAACGAAGCGATGCGCGCGGCGGGACGGCTCGAGCCGGGGCGCGGAGTGCGAGCCGATCTCCCGATCCGCCACGAGAGAAGCGCCCGTCCGCGAAGATCGCGGGCGGGCGCTTCGGCATGCGGTCGGAATCCGCTCAGCCCAGCGCGGGCGTCAGGTCGGTGGCGACCTGCACCGGCTCGGGCGATGCGGAAGCGGCGCGGCGCGTCACACCCGGCGTCGCCAGCTCGCCGATCGCCTCCAGGCGGAGCTCCTCCACGTCCTCGGGCGACCAGGCGCGCAGGCGGTCGACCTCGGAGCGGACCTCCGGCCAGGGAGAGTGCTCCACCTCCCACCGCCGCTCGCGTGCCGCGAAAGCCACACCCTTCGCCTCGTCCCAGCGGCGCTGCTCCACGAACGCCAGGACCAGCGCCTCGTACGCCAGCGGGTGCGGGTACGTCTTCAGCAGCTCCACCAGGCGAGGCAGGCTCTCGCGGCGGCCCGCCTCGCTCCCCAGGTCCATCGCGCGCAGCTCGGCGGCCACGTCGTTGCGGCGGCGCAGCGCGTCGGCCAGCGCGGTGGGGTACGTGGCCGAGGTGTACTCGCCCAGCGCGTGCACCGGCTGCTCGTCCTTTCCCATCACCGAATAGACCAGCGACGTGACCGGCGCGGAGTCACCCTCCGCCTTTGCCTCGGCCATGCGCTTCCGGATCCACTCCCGGAGTCCCATCGTTGCCTCGCGCGTGTCGGTGTGTCGATACCCTCCGGACGGGAACGGTTGCAAGGGATGGGCCGGGGGGGAACTGCAACAGGTGCGTGAGTGCGTAAGTGCGCGAGTGCGTACCGGATTCGGGGTGTGGATGATCAGGCGCGGTCGATGAGCCGCACTGTCCGAATTCGGGTCAGATCGTGATCTCGACGTGATTGCCGTCGGGGTCCTCGACCACCGCCTCGTAATACCCGTCCCCCGTTACCCGAGGGCTGGAGACGATGGGCACACCGTCGCCACGCATCCGCTCCACCAGCGCCTCCACCGCTGCGCGCGTGCAGACGGAGATGGCGAGGTGCGCATAGCCGAGGGCGCCCGTGGATGCGAGCGACAGGTCCGGCATCGTCATCAGTTCCAGCCGCGCGCCGCCGGACGGGAAGGCGAGGAAGTACGACGTGAACCCCGGCCGCGCCGCGCTGCGATACAACGCCCCCGCCGCCGCGCCGAAGTAGCGCTCGTAGAAGCCGCGCAACCGCTCCAGGTCGCGCGTCCACACCGCCACGTGCTCGATCCGCATCATCGTTCCCCGGCGCCTACCAGGGCGGCTGAAGCCGCGGTCTACAACGACAGGAAGCCTCGCAAGCCGCGCGAGGCTGTTCGGGGCGATCCCCGGTCGGGGCTCGTCGTGGAGGCCCGCCATCCAGGTCCAGGTGAAGACGGCGCTCCGGACGCCCGGTTCCGATCCCGTGCGATCGATCCTGCCTGTGATGCCCAGCCGAGGCCTACGCCGCGGAAGCTCTCGCCGCGCCGGATCCAGACGCACTCGCGCACTCACGCACTGGCGCACCCGTTCAGCCGCGCCGCGGCGCGCGCGAAGCCCATTACTCCATGTCCACCTGCCGCACGTCCAGCACCTCGGGGAGCGCGCTCAGGCTCTCGCACACCTCGCGCGGCATCGGGCCGTCCACGCTGATGGCGGCCAGCGCCTCGCCGCCCACCTGCAGGCGCGCCAGGTGGTACTCGGCGATGTTGACGCCCGCCTCGCCCAGCAGCGTGCCCACCCGGCCGATCACGCCGGGAACGTCGCGGTTGCGCAGCACCACCATGTTGCCGCGCGGCGCCACGTCCACGCGGAACGCGCCGATGCGCACGATGCGGCCCTGCACCTCGCCCAGCAGCGCGCCGCCCACGCGGATGCTGCGGTCGCCGCCCTCCAGCCGCAGCTCCACCTCCTCGCCCAGCTCGCCGGGGCCGTCCACCCGCGTGAACGCCGTCTCGATTCCCCGCTCGGCGGCCACGTGGTGCACGTTCACCAGGTTGACGTTGCGGCGGTCCACCACGTCGCGCATGGCGCCCATCAGCGCCGCGAGCAGGAGCGGGCGCGGAGCCTCGTTGCGGCGGCCGGCGTAGCGCAGCTCCAGGCTGGTGAGCGGGCCGGGCAGCAGCGCGCGACCCAATCTTCCGAGGCGATCGGCCAGCGCCAGCAGCGGGCGCAGGTCGGCCCAGGCGGCGCCGCCTACGCCAGCCGCGTTGATGGCGGCGGAGAGGTCGCCGGTGAGCAGCGCGTCGCGCACGGCCAGGCAGGCCTCGATGGCCACGCTGCGCTGCGCGTCGCTGGTCGAGGCACCCAGGTGCGGGGTGAGCACCACACCCGGCAGCGTGCGCAGCGGGTGGTCGGCCGGGAGCGGCTCCACCGTGTACACGTCGAGCGCCGCGCCGGCCACCTTCCCGGCGCGGAGCGCGTCGACCAGCGCGTCTTCGGCCACGATCCCGCCGCGCGCCAGGTTCAGCACGAACGCTCCGCGCGGTAGCCGCGCCAGCTCGCCCGCGCCGATCATCCCCGTGGTCTCGGGCGTGAGCGGCGTGTGCACGGTGAGCACGTCGCTGCGCTCCAGCAGGTCGGGAAGGCGCTGCACCCGCTCCACCCCCAGCTCCTCGAAGCGCGTGTCGGCCACGTAGGGGTCGTACGCGGTCAGGTGCATCCCGAAGACGCGCGCGCGGCGCGCCACCTCGCTGCCGATGCGCCCCAGGCCCACGATCCCCAGCGTGCGCCCGCGGACCTCGATCCCGCCCAGGCGCGAGCGGTCCCAGCGGCCCTCGCGCATCGAGCGGTCGGCCTCGGAGACGTGCCGCGCGAGCGAGAGGAGCACGCCGAAGAAGAGCTCCGCCACGGAGACGGTGTTGCCGCCCGGTGCGTTGATCACCGCGATGCCGAGCTGCGTGGCGGTGGGGATGTCGATGTTGTCGACGCCCACCCCGGCGCGGCCGATCACCTTCAGCCGCTCGCCGGCGCGCAGCAGGTCGCCGGTGACGCGGGTGGCGCTGCGGCCGATGAAGGCGTCGAACTCGCCGATCTCGGCCAGCACCTCGGCCGCGGGGCGGGTGGGGTGCTCCACCACCTCGATGCGCGGCTGCGCCCGGAGGATAGCGACCCCCTCCGGGTCCACCTCGTCGGTCACCAGCACGCGGAAGCGCTGCGACGGCGTCATCCCAGCACCTCCTCCAGCTCCGCCAGCAGCGCGTTCAGCCCGTCCACCGTGTGATCCCCCATGTGCCCGATGCGAATGGTCGTGTCCTTGAGCGCCCCGTAGCCGCCGCCGATGGTCCATCCCCGCGCCTTCAGCCGCGCCACGATCTCCGGCGCGGGCACAGGGCCGTCCACCCGGATGCAGGTGACCGTGCCCGAGCGGCACCCGTCGGGCGCGAACGGCGACAGCCCCCAGCGCGGCCCCCGCTCCATCACCCAGTCGATGCAGCGGTCGCGCATGGCGATGTGCCGCTCCGCGCGCGCGTCCACGCCTTCGGTGGCGATGTGGCGGCACTGCTCCACCAGCGCGTAGATCAGCGAGACGGCCGGGGTGGTGGGCGTCTGGTGCTTCTGCCAGAACTTCTCGAACTCCAGCAGGTCGAAGTAGTGGCCGCGCCCCGGCAGCGTGGCCGCGCGCGCCATCGTCCGCGCCGACGCGGTGGCGAAGGCGAGGCCGGGCGGAAGCGCCATCGCCTTCTGGCTGCCGGTGAGCAGGAAGTCCAGCCCCCAGCCCTCCGCCTCCACCAGGGACCCGCCCACGCTGGTGACGCCGTCGACGAGCAGCAGGATCTCCTCGCCGCACTCGGCTTCGGCGCGGCGGACCGCGCCGGCGAGGCCGGTGAGGGGGTCGAGGACGCCGGTGGAGGTCTCGGAGTGCACCACCGTCACCGCGTCGAAGCCGCCGCCGCGGAGACGGCGATAGAGCTCGTCGGGGTCGTGGCACTCGCCGGGGGCCACGTCGTACGTCTCCACCTCGCGCCCGCAATCGGCCACCAGGTCGCGGAAGCGCTTGCTGAAGGCGCCGTTGACCAGCGACAGCGCCCGCCGCCGGATGCCGTTGCGCACCGCCGCCTCCATCATCCCCGTGGCGGACGACGAGGATACGTAGACGGGGCGCGAGGTGCGGAAGAGGGCGCGCAGCACGGGATCGCACTCCGCCAGGAGGCGCGACATCTCGCTTCCGCGGTGGCCGATCACCGGCCGCGTCATCGCCTGCAACACCTCCGGCCGGACCTCGGTGGGCCCGGGGAGCCAGAACTGTCCGAAATCAGCCACTGAAACCCATCGTCATCAGGAGCGAGCCGCCACGGCGCGGCCCACCCGTTCGTGTGTGAGCGAAGGCGGAAAGCTACTCGGTCGATGGCCCCGCGGCGAGCGCCGAATCGCCGCGCGCGAGCAGGTCCGCCCACGGGCTCGCCGCCAGCCGCGCACGGTCCGCCGGCCCCGCGGCGAGGGCGAGGACGGGCGCCAGGCTCTCGTCGCGCAGCACCACGTCCGCGCCCGCGG
>DASSME010000195.1:0-19751 GCA_035689035.1 Longimicrobium sp.
AGAGGGGAGGCGCGTTCGCGTAGTAGGCGGGCCGGCGTGCGCCGCGCGGATCGGGCGCGGCGGCTTCGACCGGCTCGGTGGATGTGAAGGCAGCCGCCAGGCTCCACCGCTCGGCGGCGACGAAGGGCGAGGCGCCGCTCCCCGCGCGGCTCCGCGGCGTGTGCGTCCGGCGCGGCGCGAGCTCGGCCGCGGCGGGAGCACGGCGCTGGACGAACGCGACCTCCACCGCGTCGCGCGGACGGATGCCGGGCTCGGTCCGCGGCGCCGCGTGGCGTGCCGGCCGCGGCGCGGGCGACCCCAGCAGCAGCGCGAGCGCCAGCTGCGCCAGCGCCGCCCACGCAAACGAGCCCGCCCGCCACGGCCGCGCGTGCGGCACGGTGGCAGGCGGGCGTCTGCGAACAAGGGCGGGCGCGTGGATGCGGTGGGTCATCGTCACCCGATAACCCACATCGCCACCCCCGGTTCCTGCTCGCGATCGGATGAAGGAGGAGCGAAAAAGACCGGGCACCCCGCAGTCATGCAGTTTCCGCTGCTCCGTTGCACTCCGCTGCTCCGTGTGACCCGCGGATGCAGTTCAGCGGCGCCGAGCCCCGCTCGGCCCCCGGCCGGCGCGGCTCAGCCCTGCTCCTTCGGCTTCGGCGCCACGCGCGCGGGGAGCACGGCTTCGCGGCCGAACTTGCCGCGCAGCCGGTCGGTGGCGGCGGAAAGACGGCGGTCGCGCTCGCTCTCCAGTCCCTGCGGCGGCTCGAAGAGCATGGGCTCGGCCTCGAAATCGTCCCCCAGCTTGCTGACGCCCACGCCCAGCAGCCGGATGCCGCCGCGGCGCTGGTTCCGGAGCTGGCGCAGCAGCGCGCGCGCCACGCCGAAGATCGCCCGGTCGCTCTCCAGCGGCTCGGCCACGGTGCGGCTGGCGCTGCGGTCGGTGAAGTCGGCGTAGCGCATCTTCACCGTCACCGTCCGGGCCTTCAGCCCGTCCGCACGGAGCGACGCGCCCGTCTCGCCGACGAGGTACGCCAGCTTGTCCTCGATCTCGTCCTCGCCGCGGATGTCGTGCGCGAAGGTGCGTTCGTGCGAGATCGACTTCTGCGGCGCGCGCGGGGTGATGGCGCCGTCGCTGGCCATCCCCCGGCTCAGGTTGTACAGCCAGCGGCCGCGCCCCTCGCCCACCCAGGCCACCAGCGTGGCCTCGTCCAGCTGCAGCAGGTCGCGCACGCGGGTGGCGCCGCGCCGCCGCAGCGATTCGGCGAACGCGGGGCCCACGCCGGGGATGTCCACCAGGTCGAAGCCGGCGATGAAGGCCGCCTCGCCGCCGGGCGGGACGACGCAGACGCCGAACGGCTTGTTCACCCCCGCCGCCATCTTGGCCAGCGTGCGCTGCGTGGCCGCGCCGATGGAGAGCGAGATCCCGGTGCGGTCCAGCACCGCCTGCTGGATGCGGCGGGCGGTGGCGTCCAGCGGCTCGTGGTGGTACAGCTCCTCGGTGCCGGTCAGGTCCAGGTAGAACTCGTCCACGCTGGCGGCCTCGACCACGGGGCTGAACTCGTCGAGCACGGCGCGCACCTCGTGGTGCTTGCGGCTCACCATCTCCCCCGGCACCGGCACCACCATCGCCTTTGGGCAGAGCCGCACCGCCTGGCTCATCGGCATCCCCGCGTGCACGCCGAACTTGCGCGCGGCGTAGCTGGCGCTGGTCACCACGCCCCGGCTGTCCGCGCGGCCACCCACCAGCAGCAGCTCGGCCTTCCCCGCGCCCTCGGGGTCGGCCAGCATGGCGCAGCGCACGAAATACGAGTCGCAGTCCGCCAGCAGGATGCGGCGGGGGCGCTCGGGCGTGCCGGTCGGTGCAGGGGTTCCGGTTTCCATTCGGTATGCAAGCTACAGCGGACCCCTCCGCGGCGGTATCGGCACGGCGTTCACTTGCGCACCAATCCGGTGCATCCACTCCGGAGGACGCTCACACAGGGCGTGGAGACCGCACGGACCCGTGATTTCACCCCTCCCCAGGCGGTTGTCGGGGCAGGGTGGGCGAGCCCGGGGTGAGGCCCGCGGGAGCTCCGCCGATCACGATCATTGCTCCCGCGTCCCCACGTTGGCATGTTCGGAGCGGGCGATGTACTCCGTTCACCGCGGATCGCCCGGGCCGCATGGCCGACGGAAATCCGGGAGGTGGGGACAATGACGATCACCTACACGCTGGACCGGTCCACGGGGCGGATGTACACACGCGCCGAGGGGATGCTCACGCTCCCCGAGCTGGAGGCGCACCTGGACGTGGAGGAGCGGGACCGCGCGCTGGGCTACGCCGAGCTGTTCGACGCGCGCGGCGCCCGCACCGACCTGAGCCCGGACGGCGTGCGGCGGCTGGTGGAGCGGGCGCGGCAGGCGCACGCCGCCGGCCAGGTGGTGGGCCCCACCGCCATCGTGGCCGACAACGACGTGGTGTTCGGGATGGCGCGGATGTACGCCATGCTCGGCGAGTTCGCGCACGCACCGGTCGAGGTCTTCCGCGAGGTGGAGCCCGCGCTGGCGTGGCTGGACGATTTCATGCGCGGAACCGACCTCGCCGGCGCCGTTCCCACGCCGGCTTCGTGACCGGCGATTCGACGAGACGATCAACCGAACGGTGACGGATGTTCAACGAGACGGGCGAGCTGTACGACCGGTTCTACGCGTGGAAGAACTACGACGCCGAGGCGGCGCGGCTGCGCGAGCTGATCGTGGCGGCGGGTGGGCCGGGCGGGGGAACGCTGCTGGACGTGGCGTGCGGCACCGGCAAGCACGCGCAGGCGCTGGCGGCGCACTACACCGTGGAGGGGATGGACCTGGACCCCGTGCTGCTCGGCGTCGCGCGACGGCGCCTGCCCGAGGTGACGCTGCACCACGGCGACATGCGCGGCTTCGATCTCGGCCGCACGTACGACGTGGTCACCTGCCTGTTCAGCTCCATCGGCTACGTGCGCACGCCGGACGGGCTGCACGCCGCCGTCGCGGCGATGGCGCGGCACCTGGCGGCCGGTGGCGCGCTGGCGGTGGAGCCGTGGTTCGCGCCCGGCGAGTACCGCCCCAACCACGTGCACCTGCTCACCGTCGACGAGCCGGAGCTCAAGCTGGTGCGGATGTCCCACGGCACGGTCGAGGGGAACCTCTCGATCCTCGATTTCGAGTACCTGGTCGGCCGCCCGGGCGGAATCACCCGCGCCCACGAGCGGCACGAGATGGGGCTGTTCACCCGCGACCAGACGCTCGCCGCCTTCGCCGCCGCCGGCCTGCGCGCCACCTTCGACGCAGAGGGGCTGATGGGGCGCGGGCTGTACATCGGCCTGAAGACCGGGTGAGCGTCCAACTTTGGCGGCCGGCAACACATCGACCGCCGGAGATATCCGGTCCGATTTCCTTGACGCCTGTGCGAACCGTGCCGCGTGGTGGCGGTGTTCTGGCGAAGGGTTGACCCCAGTCCAATTTGTCCCGAAACTTCGCCCGTTCACGTCGTTCGGTGCGGCAGGTGCGAGGGCGGGGATACCTTCAAGCAGCCGTGCCGGGCGGCGTGGACACCGGGTGAGTGGGACACGGAGCGTCGGGGCGATTCATCGTCCCGGCGCTTCGTGTTTCCTCTTCCGGGCGGAAGACCATGGCCCGTTACTCTGAGGTCGCCGCAGCACCAGACTCGCGTCCACACCATTGCTTGGCGGCGGCCGAAGGATCTATCTGCAGAAGCTCGGGAGATTGTGCTGAATCACGTCTCGCCTACGTCGCAGTCGTCTTCCGAGGTTTGCGGGGGGCATTCTCAAGCGCTTCCAAAAATCCTTCGGGCATTTTCAGGCGACCCTCCCTCGCGCGCCGAACAAAACCGTCTAGCGCCCGGTCGGAGAGTCGCGACCAAGTGGAATCGCGAAATGCCGCTATGGGCGGAGTTGGCGCAGAGATGGGCATGTCTCCGGCGAGCACACGCGTCCGCCCAGTGGTAGTACCCCATGCCGCATTCGGCCATCGGCCGCGATGAAGAGGCGTAGTGGGGAAATCGAGCACGGTGCCGGGTACCCTGATCCGCCCCGCCACCCAACGGGCCACCGGCACGGACACAGCATTTCCGACCATTCGCCAGCCGCTACGACGATGTGATTCGTTCTCCTGGACGGCTGTCCACCCAGTAGGAAACCCTTGGAGGCGTTCGCACGCCGGCAAGCTGGGCATCAGCACCTCTCCGTCCGGAAACAGAACTGCGGGTGCCGAGGCTATGCCGATTGCGGAGCCCGCCTTCAAGGGTGGAATTCCGTCGACCGTGAAGCCGACACCAGACCGGCCCTCCGTCCAGTAGAACCCAACCGCGTTCGTCTTGAGATCGAGTGACGGAGTGTCAGGAGTTGAGCCATCGTCGGCGAAGAGCACGGTTCGCGGATCGATCTCACGACTTGCGACAAAATAGACCCGTCTGCGGCGGTGGGGGAGACCAAATGCCATAGTGTTGACGACGCGGTATGCCCATGAGTATCCGAGATCTTCGAACTGCTCCGTGAGCCATTCCATGGCGCCTCCGGAGTACAGTTGGAGCATGAAATACACGTTCTCGATCACGACGGTAGGCACTCGCGAGGCCTTGATCAATTCGAACAAACTCGCTATTACCCCGGACTTCGGACCGTGGATACCAGACTTGTCACCAGCCATGCTGAGGTTCTGGCAGGGGAATCCCGCGGTAACAACCGTAACCTCGGGTGGGATAACGTCCAAGCTGCCCACGTCGGCGTGTAGCTCAACACCCGGAAATCGGTCCGCCAACACCGTTCGTGCCAGCGGATCGATTTCAGCGAGCAGTCGCGTCGCGAAGCCCGATTGGGAGAACCCAAGTTCAAACCCGCCAATTCCGGCGAAAAGCCCTGCTACGATCATGCTCTGGGTCGAAGTGCAGAAAGTGAACGTTTTCCTGAGTTCCTGCCCGCGAGGCCTCGCGCTTTCAGGGCAACTCTTCGGCAAGGAGTGCCGGTGACCTCGTCTACTCGGGAAACGCTACCGCAGGATGGTAGTCAGCACATCCTTGAGGTTGACCAGCTTCACCGCCGGTGCGGCATATACACGAAGCCGCCTGTGGTCCACCGGATACTGGACGCTGTGAATTGGCGGTCCGAATTCGATCTATCTCAAGCTACTCTGCTCGAACCAGCAGCTGGCGATGGCGAGTTCGTCGTCGAAGCAGGACTCCGGCTGGTCGACTCGTGCCGGAAACACGGTAGAAGCCTCCGAGCTCGGGTGCTCACACCCCGAATACGAGCTTTCGAACTCCATCCCCGCGAGGTTCAACGAGCCCGGACGCGCGTGAAGGAAGCTCTGCGCAAGGCAGGGCTTCCTTATCCAACGGCCGAGTCGTGTGCCAACAACTGGATAGTCGAATCCGACTTCCTACTCGCTGATGTGCCGTCAGATGTGTTCACCCACACTGTTGGCAATCCGCCTTATGTCAGGTGGTCCAAGATCCCGACGAACTTGAAAGCTAAGTATACGACTGAGGTACCGCGAGACCTCAGGGGCGGAGACCTTTTCTTGCCGTTTCTAGACCGCGCGCTCGCGGCGCTGCGAATTGGGGGAAAATGTGGATTTCTCTGCTCTGACCGTTGGCGATACATGGGGTTCGCAGAAGGTTTCAGGCGACGTTGGCTTTCGAGATTGGATATCCATTCGGAAGAGGCACTTCTTTCAGAAGAGGCTTTCGACCGAAGCGTAGATTCCTATCCCAGTATTCTGATCGCTTCGAAACGCGCGTCCGAAAAACGTGAAACTCAGGCTTTCTCGATTCGGCGTACCTGGACCCTCGCGGATCTCGGGTGCGTCATCAAGGTAGGCCCTGCATTGGGCCACACTCCGGCCTTCGTTCTCCAGGCTGAGGAAGACGACGTTGAAGCGGAACTGCTTAGGCCGTGGCTTGACAGTTCCGAGATTAAGGAAGGACACATCGCATGGCAGGGTCGTCGCGTGGTTGCGCTACACGATGACGACGGCTCGCTGCTCGAACTCGATAGATTCCCGCTCTTGGCAACGAGACTTGGCCACCATCGAGAATCGCTGTCCCGTCGCTCCATTGTCCGGGCAGGGGCGCCGTGGTATCGATCCATCGATCGCGTGCGTGCGGTTGACTGGTCTCGTCCCAAGCTCTTACTCCCGGAGCTAGCAAAGCTACCTCGACTTGCAATCGATGAATCCGGAGCGATCCCGTCTCACGGCGTGTATGCCATCTTCGCACCAGATGACGATGTCGAAGCAATTTACGAATTGCTGGGACTTGGTAAACTCGCGAAAGCACTTGAAGGAATTTCACCCCGTGTGAAGGGGGGGTACGTTCGGTGCTACGGAAGGTTCCTAAAGATGATCCACGTTCCCCGTTAGTCCACGATTTTTTTGAGCTCAGCTATATAGGTGGAGACTTCTCCCGCTCGGCCGGCGGTAGTGAAGATGTCTCGGATCACATCAAGGACTCCGCCTGAGTAGCCGTGGATCGCCGTTGCCATCGCAAGAAACATCTTCAATGGCTCTGATGTACCCAGCGGATATGCCGGATATTTTACCGGAATCCAGTCAAGCGTGTTTGGCGAGATCGTTCTCTCAAGCAGTTTCTGGCTCATCTGGACATGGCCGTAATCGTGCAGTGGTCGTGAATGTGCTGGCTCAAACCGAAAGGCTAGTCCGTTTTTCGCATTCACGATGATAAATAGTTCATATGAAATCACAACGGACTGCTGATTCGACCTGCATACCGGGAGAAAGAATGCACGCTCAAATCCTTGACGCTTTGGGTGCCGAGGCATCGGAATAAAATAGAGACGCCCCGCGTTCGTTCCATCGTACACTGTCGTAAGCGTGTCCTCTACTTCGGCTTCATTCGTTGCGATCTGGGCCCCCAAGAAGATGCTTGAGCGCGTTTTAACTTGTGCCGGAGCCGCAGCCCAATCTAAAAGGCCGCGCCGCGCGTAAAGTATCAGTATCTCGCGAAGAGCGGGGGGCAACATCGAGGAGTTCTCTTGGGGGTATCGGGTTTGACTACAGAAGGAGCCGAGACTGGGGTTTGTACTTGAAATCTCCGAGCTTTGCCACATACCTGCGTGCCCAGGCGCCTTCGAATTCCGCCGGGAACTCTGTGGGAGGGCTCTCACTCTCACGGGCTACAAACAGCGAAGTGTCCTCACAAAAGACAACATCTGCCCAAGTCTCGGGACTGCTCGTGAAGAACAGGTCTCCGAGGACTTCGTTGCGCTTCAGCTCGGGCCACCAGAAAGCTGGCGTCGCGAGCCAAACTCCTTGTTGGTACCGAGCTTTCTCCAAGTGCTCAGAATAGAGCTGAGAATCCATACCAAAGGGTGGCTCGATAGCAACAGCCGCCTTGTTCCACGCTTCCGGATTGACTACTTCCGTCCCAAGGAGGAAAGGCATTCGCGTGAGAAGGTGAGGTACATCGACGAGCATCTCCTGCGGCGCGGCCACGTCGCGCCTAAACCACAGGTCGACATCTGCCGCAACGACACGTGCAATGACTTGACGGACTAGTGGGGACTCCACCTTCGCTATGTTGCCCCTTTCCTCCGAAGCCGGTAGGGAGCGTCCCCTTGAGATAAAAATGTCCCGGAATGTCAAGTTTTCTAGTGTGAGACCGTGCCCGTCAGTTTGGTGAACGCTCGCATCGGGCGACAGGGCTCCCTTCGCGTGGAGCGACAAGAATCCAAGTGCTTCTTCATCCGTCGGAAAGCCTAATACTCGAAAAATAGATTCATCAAGATTCTTCTCTACAACTTCAATTTGAGCACGGCGTCGGTCACAAACGAGTGAAAGTGTCGGCCAGTACCAAGGCCGAAACCCTTCTTTCGCGTCAGCCAGATTTCCTGTCCAGAGAGCCTTGTTTTCAAGGTGCTCCGCATTTAGAGACAAATCGGCTCTGGTTTCGTAGTCCCCGATAAGATATCGCAGGTCGAAGTCGACGTCAGGATTCTTGTTCAGCGAAATGCTGTATGGACATGTTGTGAACGCCCGTACATAACCAACTATCGATTCTGCTGTCAACCGTGCGCCCTTGATCTCCAAGTGCGCGAGGTTGTTGTCAAAAATCCCCAAATCTACGGTGTCAAACAGTAGACTCTCCTGGATCTCGAAATTACCCGGATCACTAATGCACGAATTCACGCGGTCGAACAGTTGCTCAAGAGCATCAGTCAGATCCTGTCCAAACAGCGGGATCGCTTCGATGCCGCTCGTTGTCTCGTGGATAGAGGCGATCACCTGATCGCCCCGATCCTTCTGGTCATCGCAAACTAAAACTCTCATCGTGGTGTTCCTTTCCAAGAAATCGCGAACGTTGTCGAGAACCCACGCTCAGGCTCGACAAAGGCGACCGTCGCCGATCGCCGATTCGCGATCATCCGAGCAATTGCCAGACCCAAGCCATGGCCCCCGATCGCGAGCGTACGATTTTCAGGACTAATGTTCAGACGCCTCTCAAAAGGCTCGAAAAGCTTGTCAGATTGAGCAACGGGTATGCCGAGTCCCTTTCCTGTATCGTTAAGATTCAGCCATTCCCGCCCCGTCCCGGTGCGACCACCGCGGAACAACAGGATTTTAGCAGGACTGTCTAACATGGCATTCCATGCGTTAGCAATGACGTTCTGCAGCAGCGCGTTCCATTCCGCCAGCGAACCGGCAGGAAATCTAAGATCGCCCGGAATTCCCGATAAGTTATAGGTGACCCCAGGCGTCAACACGCGCATCGAGCTCACAACTTGATTCACCACTCCTTGCACCCGCAGCCGGTCAATACTCTCGCTGTCTTCACCCGACTGGAAAGGTGAAAAGAGGTTCCGCAGGGAATCTAGCCTTTTCCGCGCGTTATCGAGCTGATCTGCGACCTCGACTAATTCAGGCACTTCGCTCGATGCCGCGATTCGCCTCAACTTGGAGCCTACACTCGCAAGAAATCGTGTTTCCCGGGCGAGTTCGTGGGAGAGGGCAACGGCTGTTATTCCCGCAGTCGCAAGCGGTGCTAATAATGCAGCCCTTCTATCAAGAGCTGACTCCTGCGATTCGCTCGCCTTTCTCGCATCGGCGACTTCGCGTTTGATTTCCTGAAAAACGGGAGCAGGTATATCGGACTTCCTCTGGTCCAAGACATCGAGAACACGATCGTATTTTTTGGTAGGTGGCTCTCTGTCGCGCTCCTTCTCGCTTTGTTGGTACGCACGCAGTCGATACCGATTCGCATAATAATCCAGCGAGAAACGAACAAGATCCCGGAGTTGGGCAAAGGCCCCATTGTCATGTAGGCGATCACGTCCTGGTTGAATCTGGAGCCATTCACCTGGTGATGCGTGCGACTTAAGGGCAGCGGAGCGTTCGTGATTCGTGTCGATCTCGACTGCACCGAAGATACGACCAGGCGCAGGGAGATCTTGCATGTACTTATTCTGAATACGGAGTTGTTCGGGCAGCAGATCGGATTGGTTCAACCTCCGCCCCTGATCGAGCGCGATAGAAAGCCAATCCTGTCCTGAAGCGTCCCTTCCGGAGCCATAGTAAGGAAGCCGGAAACCAGCATCATAGACTGAGACATTACCGAACTCTGAAAGATAGGATCGCAGATCGGCAACAGCGATTCCACCGGGTTGTTTACCTTCGGTCTTGAAAATGAGAATCTCGAAACGGGCTCGATCAACTAGCGGGCGATCCGATGCGCTGCTAGGGCGAATGGGAAGTGCAACGCTCTCTCGGGAACGTGCAGCATCGGCCCCGTCAGGATATCCTTCTTTGAACTCTATTACGATGTCCGCCTTGCTCCCAAGGCGACCTGAATCGAGAGTCCCGCGAATTCGTGCCTTCCAGTTATCGAATAGGGTATGGCGCACCTTGTCGAATGCTTCCCAAGCGCTCTCGATAAGCGGTGCGTCGACTTCAATCTCGAACTCTTCCGGAGATCGTATGCAGGGGTTCTGAGCTGGCCGTTTGAAGGGCGATCTCAACCTCCAAACTTCTCGGCCAAGGCTTTCTAACGCGTCGGCATCCCAAGTGCTTTTCATCTTCTTGAGTGTAATCCGGGTCCCAGTTGGGCTATCACATGGATATTCCGGGTGTTCCGGACGCGTATCCCAAAGAACTTGGACGGTATCCAGGTCCTTACCGCGGACGACCTTGCTCCAATCCACAACTACGTACAAGGTTTCTTCAGGCTTTTTCTCGGAGGTAGATTCCAGAGTCATCTCAGCTGCCAAGAATTGCACGGACAGACGGCCGATTCCCTTGGATCCAGTCAACGAACGCCCGCCCTCTGATCGCCGTTCATCGATTTTGTGGGTGGTTCCAATCCGCATCCAGAAATCGTGGAACTCCTTCTGTGACATCCCTGTTCCGTTATCGGAAATGACGATTTGATCATCACCGAATTCGATGCGGCACATTCCCGCGTCTGCGTCGTAAGAGTTCTTCACCAGCTCGGCAAGCGCGATGGGCGCGCGGCCGATTAGCCGATCGCCCAGTTCTTCCAAAAGCGATGCGTCTACGACGAACGTCTCAGAGTGCCAGTCCACGAAGCGATCTGCCTTATGAGGAGAACTTGGATGCGGCAACCTAAGCCACGAGCTCAACTCTCACGTAAGAGCCGAGAGCGCCAAGAGAACGAGGAGACTGTCGACCCAGCGCGCTCAGCGCTGATGAGCAAGGTGCGTGGCAAGGATTCGTCGCCAGAAATGAAGGTGCGCCGGACAGCCCACAAGCTCGGGTATCGCTTCCGCCTCCATTCCCGCCACCTGCCTGGTACTCCCGACTTAGTGTTTCCTCGGTTGCGGAAAGTAATACTGGTTCATGGCTGCTTCTGGCATCGGCATCACGGATGTAAGAGAACAACGAGCCCCAAGACACGATCCGCGTTTTGGGCAGACAAGTTCGCTCGGAACATAGAACGAGACGAGCGCGTGGTCCGCGAACTCGAAGAGTTGGGCTGGAGCGTCCAGATCGTATGGGAGTGCCAGACTTTCGACTCAGTCGCTCTAGAGGAGCGATTGAGTTCCTTCCTAAATTCGAGCGACGCCTAAGACTCGCCCGTCACGATCGTGCACGCTCCCAAGCCGAACGACAAGGTGCTTCGCAGCAACCGCAGACGCAAGACAGGCCCTTCAACTGTCACACGTTGAACGCTGGGTAGCACACGACGCCGATCTCCTTTCGATCGAGATAGAATGAGCCGCGCCGACTGTCTCGCAATCGGCGCGGCTCTTCGTTGGTGTCCCCGTGCGGCCGGTCAGACGCGGAAGCGCTCGGTCGCCTCGTGCATGTGCATGGCCATCTCGGCCAGGCTCTGGCTGGCGTCGGCCAGCTCTTCCATGGCGGCGCCCTGCTCCTGCGCGGCGGCGGCGGTCTGCTCGGTGCGGGCGCGGGTGTTGTGGGCGATCTCCTGCACGTTGCGCATCGACGCCAGCAGCTCGTCCATCACGCCGGCCTGCGCCTCCACCTCGCCGTGGATGCGCTCGATCGCCTCCACCGCGCGGCGCAGGCCGCCGACCATGCTGGCCAGCGCCGTCTCGCCCTCGCGGCTGGCCTCGCCCACGCCGGCCAGGCGCCGGTCGGCCATGTCCAGCTGCTCGCGCACCCGGGCGATCGCCTCGCGCGTCTGCCCCACCGTCTCGTCCACCCGCTGGGCGCTCTCGGCCGACTCGCCGGCCAGCTTGCGCACCTCGTCGGCCACCACGGCAAAGCCGCGCCCCTGCTCGCCCGCGCGCGCGGCCTCGATCGCCGCGTTCAGCGCCAGCAGGTTGGTCTGCTCGGCGATCCCGGTGATGGCGCCCACGAAGCCGCCGATCCGCTCGCCCGCGCCGTGCAGCGCGTCCACCGCGGCGGCGGCCTGGCGGTAGCCGTCGCCGATCTCCACCAGCAGGGTGCCGCTCTGGGCGATGCGCCCCACGTGCGTGTCGGTCTCGGCGGCGACACGGCGGGCGTCGTCGGCCGCGGCGCCGGCCTGCTCGCGGACCACCAGGTTCTGCGCGGCCAGCCGCTCCATCGCCTCGCCGCCGCGCGACATCAGCCGCACCTCGCGGTCCACCTCGCCGGCGGCGTCGCTGGCGATGTTCCCCACCTCCACGGCGCTGGCCTGCACCTCTTCGGCGGTGGCCGACAGCTCCTCGGCGAGCGCCGAAAGCGAGCGCGCCTGCTCCTGCACCCCGCGGATCACGGCGCCCACCGACCCGCCCACGCGGTTCACCGCCGCGGCCAGGAAGTCCATCTGGTCACGCTCGCCGGCGGGCACCTCCACCCGGAAGTCGCCGTCCTCCACCTGCGCCAGCGCGTCGCGCACCTGCCGCAGCCGCCGCGTGTAATGCGTGGGCGCCAGCATGGTGGCGGCGAGCACGCTGACCACCACCGCCGTCTCCAGGGCCAGCATCGGCCAGGGCAGGTGCATCCCCGGGTTGGCCCAGAGCCCGACGAGGCGCGCGGCCGGGTAGAGCACGGCGGTGGCCGCGGTGCTGCTCCAGCTGGCCCGGGGCACGCCCAGCGAGGTGGACGAGAAGAGCGCGGCGTAATACGGGATCATCAGCATCCCGTACGGCCCGTGCGCGGCGGTGAAGCCGAACAGCACCAGGTGGTCCACCGCCAGGCTGGCCCAGAACTGCCACGGCCGCCACAGGTTGCGCTTCAGCGCCAGGTGGAAGAGCCCGTTCACCACCGCGATCCCGCCGCCCAGCGCCAGCGTGGCCGTCTGGGTGATGGTGAGCACGCCGACGCGGGAGAGCAGCCACACCAGCGGCACCGCGCCCACGATCAGCACCCAGCGCACCCACACCTCGTCGTGCGTCTTGGCGCGCAGGATGTGCCGGTGCTCGGCCTCCAGCCGCGACCCGTGCGCCACCGTGGGGGCGGCGTCGTGGTCGCGCGGGGACGCGGGCTCGGGTGCGGGCACGGGCGGCTGCGCGGGCGTGCGCCACCGCGAGCCGGGGCGGCGCTGCGGGGCGGAGAGGGCGGTGCTCACGACGGAATCCTTCAGGGGACGGGAAAGCGCGGACCGGCACGGATCCGGACCTGCAAAAGCCGCCCGCGCGGGTGCGAGCCCGGCGGGCGCTCAAAAAGCGCCAGCAGTGAATCAAAGGCGCTCTGAGGTGACGCTTGGATTGCTGTACGGTGAAAGATCGCCCCTCAACTTCGTGGCGTCAAGAGTGAGCGCAATGATTTGGCGCCCACACGTAATCGTCGTAGCAGACCCGAGATTCGTACAAAGCTGAACCTTCGCGTGATCGCCGCTCCGCTCGCCCCACCTCTCCCCGTGATGGCCCCTTCTGTCACCCTCGGCTCCTCTTCCCAGGAAGCTTTCCCATGTGCTCTCACGGAGGAACGGAGGAACGGAGGAACGGAAAAACGGAGGAACCGCGCTTCCCGGTTTCCTCCGTTCTTCCGTTCCTCCGTGCGTCTCCCGCGGTTGCCGTTCAGCGGAGCCGGCGGCCGATCTGGAGCCGGGTCACGAGGGATAGAACTGCAGCGTCCACTCGGAGCCGGTGTTGAAGCCGGGGAGGCGGCGCGGGTTGAACACGCTGGTGCTGGTGATCACCCCGCCGCGCATCCCGGCCGGCCCGTCGATGATGCGCAGGTGGCAGCCGGCCAGCACCAGCCCGGCCTGCGGCACGTCGTTGCTGATCAGGGTGCAGGCGCCCGTGGCGGTGAAGCTCCCCTGGGGGGTGTCGAAGCGCGCGTAGAACAGCTGCGGCAGCCCCGGAGGGAAGGTGGGGTCGGTGATCCGCGCGCACGCCGTGGCCCGCCCGATCCGCTTGACGCTGTTGTTCACCACCTCGCCGCTCGACGCGGTGTTCGCCTCGCTCCAGAGCGAGGCGCCCAGGAAGACGTTGGTCACGAACCCCGCCTCGCCGCACAGCTCGCGCTCGGGCGGAAAGCCGGCGTCCTCGATGCTGCGGAAGCGGATGACGGTGGGCTCGCCGCCCAGCTGCGGCGCGTCCTGCACCACGTCGGCGCGGGCGCCGGTGAGCGCCACGTCACGGGTGGCGCGGTCGTGGTTGCTGGACGCCGGGCCGTCGGCGCAGGCGGCGGCGAAGGCCACCAGGGCCAGGGCGGCAAGGGAACGGGGGCTCATCGGCACGGTCTCTTCTCCAGTTGGGTGGGTGTGGGGTGGTTCGATTCAAAGACGGATCAGCTGCGCGCCGTAGTGGACGTTGGCGCCCACCGCGGCGATCAGCACCAGGTCGCCGCCGCCCAGCTTCACCACGCCGGCCTCCAGGTCCTCGGCGAGCAGGATCAGCATCCCCGCCGCGCTGGTGTTGCCGTAGCGGTCCACGTTGCAGGCCACGCGGTCGGCTGGGAGCCCGGCGCCGCGGACGTAGTGGTCCATCAGCCGCTTGTTGGGCTGGTGGAAGTAGTAGCGGCGCACCTGGTCGCGCAGCTCGGGGCGATCCTCCAGCACCGCCTCCAGGCAGGCGTTCATGTACATCGGGTACGATTTGGCGACCAGGTGGCCGTCCACCACGAACGCCGCGTCGGCCGGGTTGGTCTCGTGCCCCATGCGGCTCTCCAGCCCGCCCGCGCGGCGCACGACCAGCTGCAGGTAGTCGTTGCCGCTCATCGAGCTCAGGATCCCCTCGCCCGGGCGGCCGTCGCCGCGCAGGATCACCGCGCCCGCGCCGTCGCCGAAGACGTAGGCGCCGAACGCGGCCGGGAGGCGCTTGCGCCCGGCGCCGCTGTCCACGTCGCCCGTCCACACCTCGCGGTCCACCAGCGCGCTGGTGAAGGCGCTGCCGATCACCGCCGCGGTGTGGATGGCGCCGCTGCGGATCATCTTGTAGACCATGTCCAGGATGTACGGCGTGCCGCCGCAGCCGTCGTCGATCATCAGCGCGTACGCGTCGGGGCGGCACCCCAGGCGTCGGTGCACCTCCATGGCGTCGTAGCTGAAGTTCACCCGGTCGGGGGTGCAGGTCACCACGAACACCGCGTCGATCTCGCTCCCCTCGATCCCCGCCATCCCGATCGCCTTGCGGAGCGCCGCCTCGCACATGTCGGTGTTGCACACCGGCTCGCCGGCGGTGGCGGGGGGCGCCACGGTCACGCCGGCCTGCGCGTCCAGCTCCCACAGGAAGCGCCGCTCGCGGATCTGCGTCTTCTCGGCGATCCAGTCGGCCGACCAGCCCGGGATCGCCTGCGTGATGTGCGCGTTGTCGATGGCGTGGGGCGGCACGTACGCGCCCGCGCCGATCACGCGGACCGCCCGCGTGCCGAATGCGTTGGTGATCTGGATCATCGATCCTCGCGGTGGTGGGGCTTGGGTGGTGCTATGAGAGGGGGGGTGCCGCCGGGGAATGGATGGAGGGGTGGGGTCCGCACCGATTCCGTCCTGCCGTCGCCGCCTCTCATAATATGTCGGCAGATATTTGTTGTTGCAAGGGGCATGTCATTTCTGTCCCAGGCTGGCGCCCGGAGTGTGCGGCCGTCCACGGATCTGCGCATGACTGCGTGCGTTGCAGCGGATCGGCCGGATCGCGAACCCATCGCATCGTACACCTTCCTCCCATTCGGACCTCGGGGTGGGGAATTGCACATCGCCAGCGTGATGGCAAAATGCGAGCGGAATTTTTCGCGCTTCCGGTCTCCCATGCGCGAGGTGCTACGGCAAAAGGGGGGATCTGCTGCGGGGTCGTGCCGTGAATGCGCGAGTGATATCGCTCGGATCCGCGGCCAGGGTGATCGCGCGGCGATCGACGGAAGGGGTCACACGGAGCAGCGGAGAAGTGCGGCGAAGCTCTCCCTCGCCAGCGGGGGGATCGAGGGCGAGGCTACTCGTTGCGGGTGCCGCGCAGCTCCGCCGCGATCATCCCGGCGATGCGGTCGGTGTCGCCGCCCAGGTGGTGGCCGCCGTCCATCGGCACCTGCCGGCCCGTGCGCGCGGGGAGCGCGGGGCAGAGCGAGTGCGCGTCGCTCGCGCCGTAGACGCACATCACGCGCAGCCCCTGCAGCGCGGCCACCTCGGGGAGCACGGGGAGGTCGCCGGGGCGCCGCGTGTCCGCCACCAGGTCGCTCCAGTGGAACTGGAAGCCCACCGTGGGCGTGGGCGAGAGGAGCGCGACCAGCCGCACCCGGCCGCGCAGGTCCGGCGGGAGGCGGCGCACCATGAACGGCGCCACGTCGGCCCCGCGCGAAAAGCCGATCACCACCACGCTGTCGGCCTGCCAGGCGCCCAGGTAGTGCCGCAGCACCCGTCCCGCGTCGGCGGCGGCCTGGTCGGGGGTCCTGGGGCGCGACAGGTACGAGCGCGCCTTCAGCCCCACCACCGAGATCCCGCGCAGGTTCAGGTCGCGCGCCAGCGTGCGGTCCGTGGCCGCCCAGTCGCCGTCGCCCGACACCAGGAACGCCAGCGTGTGCCCGGGCGCGGCCGCCGGGGCCTCCACCAGAGGCAGCCCATCCACCGCGGCGCCGGTCTGCGCCGCCGCGGCCGCCGCTCCCGCCCCGATCGTCACCAGCGCGGCGAGCGCCGCCCGGATCGCCGTCGTCTTTCTCATCGCAACGATCTCCATCTCCCGTTCCGTCCCGGCCGGCCGTCCACCGCGCCGGGCGCCGCCCCGGCCCTCGCCGGGTGCTTGTGAACCAAGGTAGGCGCTGGACCTTACGGCAGAATTACCGGAGGACGAACACCCGCGCCGGCACGCGCTGCGGCCTCGCGAGCACCGCCTTTGCGAGGGCGGATCGGCCCGGTGGGCAAAATCGCGGAACAGGCGGAGGAAACCGATGGCGACGCAGGCGGGGCGGGAGACGGAGGAGCGGAGCGTGTGGGTGGTGTTCAGCGGGCTGCTGCTGGTGATGCTGCTGGCCTCGCTCGACTCCACCATCGTGGCCACGGCGCTCCCCACCATCGTGGGCGAGCTGGGCGGGATCGGGCACCTGTCGTGGGTGGTGACGGCGTACCTGCTGGCGCAGACGGTGGTCACCCCGCTCTACGGCAAGCTGGGCGACCTGTACGGGCGCAAGCGGGTGCTGCAGTCCGCCGTCGTCATCTTCCTGCTGGGCTCGGTGCTGTGCGGGATGGCCCGCTCGCTCGAGGCGCTGATCCTGTTCCGCGCGCTGCAGGGGCTGGGCGGCGGCGGGCTGATGGTGAGCTCGATGGCCGCCGTGGGCGACGTGATCCCCCCGCGCGAGCGCGGGCGCTACCAGGGGATCTTCGGCGCGGTCTTCGGGCTCAGCAGCGTGGCGGGGCCGCTGATCGGTGGCTTCTTCACCACCAACCTCACCTGGCGCTGGATCTTCTACATCAACCTGCCGCTGGGTGTGGTGGCGATGCTGGTGCTGGGCGCCACCCTCCCCGCCAACCCCGAGCGCCGCAGGCACCGCATCGACTACGCGGGAGCCGCGGCCCTCGCCGCCGCCCTCTCCGGGGTGATCCTGCTGACGGACCTGGGAGGGATGACCTTCCCCTGGGCGTCGCCGCAGATCGTCGGGATGGGGGTGGCGAGCGTCGTCTTCCTCGCCCTCTTCGTGTGGATCGAGGGGCGCGCTGCCGAGCCGGTGCTGCCGCTGCGGCTCTTCCGCAACCGCATCTTCACCGTCAGCAGCCTGGTGGGCGTGGTAGTGGGCTTCGCCATGTTCGGCTCCATCACCTTCCTCCCCCTCTTCCTGCAGACGGTGAAGGGCTCCAGCCCGACCAACTCGGGGCTGCAGCTGCTGCCGGTGATGGGCGGGATGCTGGTGACCTCGATCGCGTCGGGCCAGCTGATCTCGCGCTGGGGCCGCTACCGGATGTTCCCGATCCTGGGGACCGCGGTGATGAGCGTGGGGCTCTTCCTCCTGTCGCGGATGCACGTGGACACCCCGCTGGTCACCGCGTCGCTCTACATGCTGGTCGTCGGGTTGGGATTGGGGATGGTGATGCAGGTGCTGGTGCTGGCGGTGCAGAACTCGGTCGATTACGAGGACCTGGGCGTGGCGACCAGCGGGGCCACCCTCTTCCGCTCCATCGGCGGGTCGCTGGGGACGGCGGTGCTGGGCGCGGTCTTCAGCACGCGGCTCACCTCGTCGCTCTCCCGGGTGATGCCGGGCGGCGCCGGCGCGGTGATGGGCGGCGGGGGGATGGACCCGTCCGCGATCCGGCGGATGCCGCCCGCGGCGCGCGGCGTGTTCCTGGACGCCTTCACCCACTCGCTGGACTACGTGTTCCTGGTGGCCGCGGGCGTGGCGGTCGCGGCGTTCCTGCTCAGCTGGTTCCTGGAAGAGCGGACGCTGCGCGGGGCGGTTGGCCACTCCGGCGGCGCGGGCGTGGGCGAAGCGATGGCGATGCCGCAGGACGACGAGCCGTGGCCGCCGTTCGCCCGCGCGCTCTGGTCGCTGCTGCACCGCGACGGCAAGGTGCGGGTGATCGAGAAGGTGGCCGCGCTGGCGGGGGTGGCGCTGGGCCCCGCGGCGTGCTGGACGCTGGCGCGCCTGGGCCAGGGCCGCGACACGCACCCCGAGCGCGTGGGCCGCGAGTACGGCATCGACCCCGAGAAGCTGCGCGCCGCGATCGCCGAGCTGGAGCAGCGCGGGATGGTCGCCGCGGGCTCGCTGACGCCGCTGGGGAGCGAGACGCTGGCGAAGCTGACCGAGGCCGGACGCGCGTGGCTCTGCTCTCTGGTCGAAGGGTGGGAGCCCGAGCACCACGCCAACCTCGCCGAGATGCTGAACCGCGTCGCCAGCGAGGTGGTGGCCGGCCGGGTGTGATCCCGAATCCCGAAAGTTCAGTCGGCGTACCGGCTCGACAGATGGGTCGCACGGAGCAGCGGAGTGCAACGGAGCAGCGGAGAACTGCCGAATCCAACGCGGTCCTCCGCTGCTCCGTGGCCGTGTGACCCCTTCAGCCGTGTGATCCGACCACTGGATATCCGGATCGGCAGGATCACGGCGGGAGAAAAGAACGGCAGCCGCGGGGGATGTCTCCCGCGGCTGCCGTCGTCATGTGGCCTGGGTCGCTCAGCGCCGATGATGGGTGGTGGTATGCGTCGAGGTGTGCGTGTGCGCGACGGTGCGCTGGGTGTGCGCGGCCCCGGCGGCGGCCATGTGCTCGCTCGACACCACCGTGCCGTTGTTGGCGTCGACCGTCACGTGCTGCGTACCGCTCTGTCCCGGCACCGTCAGCACGTACACGTACACCAGCTTGCCGTTCACGTGGGTGAGCCGGTGGGACCGCACCCGCCCGTGCGCCACCGCCCCCAGCGCCGCCCGCCGCGCGCGCGACTCGCTCACGTGCGTGCTGGCGTGGGTGCTGGCGTGGGTGCTCGCGTGGGTGGTGGTGTGCGTGGCCGTGTGCATGGTGGCGGCGTGGCGCGGCACCGCGGTGTCGTGCGCCTGCGAGGTGGCGGCGTGCTGCGCCGCCGGCTGGCCGTGCGGGGCGCTCGTCTGCGCCGCGCCGGCGGCGGCCATGCCGAAGGTGAGCGCCGTTGCGATGGCTGCGGCCGCTGCGATCTGCTTCATCCTGCCTCCCGCGGTTTCGGGGCGCCCGGGCACACGGCTCCGGGCGACGTGATTCGTCCGGGCGGGCGGTGGGGGCGCCGCTCCACCGGCCGCGACGTGGGCCGGCCGATGCAAGGTACGACGCGCAGCTTACGGCAGAATGACTGACACGAAGCTGTCAGCGCGCGGCGGCCGCGCGCCGGTCCCGAGCGCCGCTGGTGCGAAATGTGAGAGAGGCACTACACTGACACGGCCGGCCGGCGGCGTTCCCACCATGCGCGCCCGGCCGGGGGGTGGCGAAGCGAACGGACCGGGGCGCCCGGTCC
>DASSME010000196.1:0-2180 GCA_035689035.1 Longimicrobium sp.
GGCTTCAGCCGCCGGCGCGATGCCGGACGGAGTGAACGTTACTCGATCGTCCGCCCGCCGTGCTCTTCGCTCTCCGGCGTATCTTCGCGCGCCTTGCGGCGGTCTGAGACGGCGTACCAGAGGACGAGGAGGCCGATCACCGCGGTCATGCCGGGGACCAGCGACGGGTGGTGGGCGAAGCGGCCGATGCCGAAGCCCAGCATGATGCCGCCCAGGATGGCGGCGATCACGTTCAGCCAGGGGCTGCTCAGGAATCCGTGCACGTCAGGCGGGTCAGGTGGCGGAAGGCGGCTTCACGCCGCGGCTGCGGATCACGTCGAAGAGCACGCGGCGGGCGACCTTGAAGGCGATCCACGTCAGCCCCACGCCCAGCGCGATCCAGACGATGATGAACGCCGAGTCGAAGAGCCCGAAGTAGCCGAGCACCCACAGGTAGAGCGCCACCACCAGCAGCGCCGGGATGACGGCCAGGACCGAGGAGCGCTTCACCACCACGCCGCGGCACCCCTTGCACCAGCCGTGGTGGTCCGCGGCCTCGCCGGTGACCTGGTGGCCGCAGTTGCGGCACTTGAAGCTCGCGGCCGTGTCGCTCATTGGCGTCAGCTGCTTCCGAGCCGGCGGATCACCGCGTCGGTGAAGGTCTGCGTGGTGCCGGTGCCCTTCAGGTCGGGGGTCAGGCTGTCGTTCTCGTGGATGGTGGCCTCGAGCGCGGCGCGGATGCGCTGGGCGGGCTCGCGCTGGTCCAGGTGCTCCAGCATCATGATCGCCGCCATCAGCAGGGCCGACGGGTTGGCCACGCCCTTGCCGGCGATGTCGGGCGCGGAGCCGTGCACCGCCTCGAAGATCGCCGCGTGCTCGCCGATGTTGGCGCCCGGGGCCAGGCCGAGGCCCCCCACCAGCCCCGCGATCTGGTCGCTCAGGATGTCGCCGAACATGTTCTCGCTGACGATCACGTCGAAGCGGTGCGGGTCCATCACCAGCAGCATGGCGGTCGCGTCGATGATGCGGTCCTCGAACTCCACCCGCCCCTCGTACTCCTTGGCGATCTCGCGGCCCATGTCCAGGAACAGGCCCTGGGTGTACTTGAGGATGTTGGCCTTGTGCGCCAGCGTCACCTTCTTGCGGCCGTGCTTGACCGCGTACTCGAAGGCGTAGCGCAGGATGCGGTTGACGCCGAAGCGGGTGACCAGCATCACGCTCTCGGCCGCGGCGCGCGGGTCGCTGCCGATGCCGATGTAGTGCTCCACCCCGCTGTACAGCCCCTCGGTGTTCTCGCGCACCAGCACGATGTCGATGTCCTCGTAGCGCCCGCCGGTGACCAGGGTGCGGACGGGGCGCACGTTGGCGTAGAGCTCGAACTCCTGCCGCAGCGCCACGTTGATGCTGCGGAAGCCGGTGCCGCTGGGCGTGGTGAGCGGCCCCTTGAGGGCGATGCAGTGCTTCTTGATGGAGTCGATGGTGGCCTTGGGGAGCGGATCGCCCGCCTCCTTGAGCGCCGTCTCGCCCGCGATCTGCTTCTCCCACTGGAGCTCGGCGCCGGCCGCCTCCAGGATGCGCACCACGCCCTCGGTGATCTCCGGCCCGATCCCGTCGCCCAGGATCAGCGTTACGGTCTTCGTCATTCCGCGTCTCTATTCGTCAGTCGGGTAGACTTCTCGTGCTGCGGGAGATGCAAACAGCGCGCGCGAATCAGCCGCGGGTCGCGACCATGCGCGCGGCGAGCGCCGCGGCGGCGGTGGCGACGGGGGCCGGACCCGGCCCGGCGGCCGGAGATCCATCCGCCTCGCCGTACCACACGATGTTGCCGGTGCGCGCGTCGATCATGGTGGCGGAGATGCGCACCACGCCGCCGCTGCCGCCCGGAGACGGCAGCCACGCCGCGGCCTGCGGGATCAGCACCAGGCGCACGTCCATCAGCGCGGAGTAGCGCCGCAGCACCCCCGCCAGCGGCTCGATGATGTACCGCTCCCCATGATGGCGCAGGGCGTCGTTGGGAAGCACGGCCGGGTCCGGCGCGTATCCCGGCGCGCGCCGCAGCGCCGCCCGCAGCCGCTCCGGGTCGATCCACTCCGAGCGGTCGTCGCGCTCGCCCAGGGCGAACAGGATCTCGCGCGTGATCTCGTCGCGCGGCTGCCCCACGCCGGAGGCGAGCTGCAGGGGCAGCACCAGCACCTTCTGCC
>DASSME010000197.1:0-28621 GCA_035689035.1 Longimicrobium sp.
GCTTTTCGCGCCCCTCCACGGGGTACACGAACTGCTCCACCCCCTCGGCCGTGGTCACCCTGGGCGCCGCCTCGACCGTGACGGGGTCCTGCAGCATCTCGTAGGCAAGGCTCTTCACGCTGTTCGGCATGGTGGCCGAGAAGAACAGCGTCTGCCGCACCTTCGGCACGCGCCGCAGGATCTGGTCGATCTGCGGCTTGAAGCCCATGTCCAGCATCCGGTCGGCCTCGTCGAGCACCAGGACCTCGACCTCGCCCAGCTCGATGTTGGCGCGCTCCAGGTGGTCGATCAGGCGGCCGGGGGTGGCCACCAGGATCTCCACGCCGGCGCGGAGGTCGCGCAGCTCCTTGTCCAGCGGCACGCCGCCGTAGACCACGCTCACGAACAGCTCGGTGTTCCGGGCGTAGTCCCTGGCGCTCTCGGCCACCTGGATGGCAAGCTCGCGCGTGGGGCAGACCACCAGCGCGCGCAGCCCTTCCTTGCCCTTGAGCCGGTTGAGGGTGGGGAGCATGAAGGCAGCGGTCTTGCCGGTGCCGGTGGGGGCGCGTCCCAGCACGTCACGCCCTTCGAGGGCGGCGGGGATGGCCTGCTGCTGGATGGGGGTGGGGATCTCGTAGCCGAGATCGGCCACGTTGCGCACCAGTTCGGGTGCGAGGTTCAACTCGTCGAATCGCATTCGTTTCCTGACTGTGAGGTTGCCCGGGCTTTTCACCTCCGGGTCCATTCGGTTGCGGCGCGCGGCGGCCATTCCGCCCTTTCGCGTGATCTCGCGCCGTACTGCTTCGCGTTGTCGCTGCTTCGTCCGCAGACGTCCGGCGCCGGTCGGCGCCCTCTGGCTGGTATTCGATGCAAACACTGCAATTTAACACAGTTGCGCCTTTCGCGCCACCAGCGGCACCAGATTCCATGCGATCGGCCGGCGGCGGATGAACGGCGGGATTCCGGGCATCCCTCCGCCGAGCCCCGGGCAGGGCTCCCTTCGGGCGGTGAGTCCGTCGGGGAGCGGGCGGATGAATCCGCGGCAACAACGGCCCGAAGTCCGCCTTCGCGGACTCGCGCGCAGGCACCTTCGCGCGATGGAAGCCACCGCTGCAGCGGCGGCGATGTTCGTCTCCGCGCACGGGGCACGCGCATGCCAGCCTCCGCTGGCACACCCAGGCCAGACGGGGCGTGGCGCCGATCGGCGCACCGTCTGCCGGCGTGCCAACGCAATCCCTTTCCCGCATCTATTCACTTGATGAACACCTCGGCGGCGGCGATACTTCTTCGCTCACTCGCATCCAGTCACCGGAACAGGAGAGGACGCCCATGGCCGTGAACAGGCTCCAGATCGACACCCTGCTGGTGGACACGTTCGAGGTGGGCGGTGCTGATCCGCGGCCATCCAACGTGCTGATCGCCACGGAGCCGACCATCGACACCGAGCCGGACACGTGGGAAGACACCTGCATCAAGATGTGCCCCACGGACGACACCTGCACCAGCCTGGGCTGCACCCGCTGACCGGTACCGATCCGCCACCGCACGCACACCACGAGGGAGGACGCATGCGCAAGCTGTCGCTGGACCCCAACGACGTCTCGGTCGCCACCTTCGAGCCCACGCCCGCCCAACGTGCCGCCGCGCTGAGCGGCGACACCAGCGACGAGATCTGCTACTGCCTGTCGCTGCTCGCCGAAGACTGCTTCGGCCCGAGCGCCGGCTGCAGCACCGACTCCATCGACCAGGCGTAGGCAGCGAACGAACAAGAACCGCCGGCCCGGATCGCTCCGGGCCGGCGGTTCTTCCATCTCCGTGATGATTCTCCTGTCGTCCACCGTCGGACTCGCATCGTGTCGCGGTCCAGGGCGCCGGGCGAACGACGGGTTCCACGCGGAGCCAGCGAAGACACGGATGATCGCTCCGCTGTCCCGGCGGATGTGGCTCCGCTGGCTCCGCGTGAAACCCGCCTGCCTCCGCTCAGCCCAGGTACGCCTCGGGCGCGAACACGTCGAAGCGCTCGCGCGCCACGTTGATCGTGCGGCGCAGCTCGTCCAGCGCGCTGCGCGTCACCACCCCCGTCACGCGGATCGCCAGGCTGCTCTCCGACCAGTTGCATCCGTCCCCCAGGGAATCCAGCTCCCACGCGCCGGCGCGCACGCGCAGCCCCTGGCACTGAGGCAGCGCCTGCAGCTCGTGGTTGATGAACGTCACCAGCCCGCCGGGGGTGATCCGCTCGCGGCCGCCGGCGTTCGGCTGCGCCGCGTCTTCGCTCTCCCGCGGCTCCGGCGCGTCCAGCTGCGGCCGCCGCGGGCGGATGTTGCGCGAGTACATGGTGGGGATGCGGGGGAACATGGGTCGCGTCGCGTCAATCGGTTGCGGGGTGATCCGGAAGTGCGCGGAGTCTTCGAGGCACGCCCCGGGCCAAATCCACCCATCCACCTATCTTGCCGTCTTGCAAACACTTATGCGATCCATCACCCTGCCGGACGGTCGTCTGGGCGTGTAGAGAATCTGGTCGCTGTACGGGATCGAGATACGGGGGCCGACATGGACGATGGTGGCCCGCCGTTGAAGTCCGCGAAGGCGGACTGCGTTCCGTGGTAGCCGCGACTTCAGTCGCAAACCCACCAACGCCCACGATGGGTTTTCTTCGCCGGGGACGATGTCGATCGAACCTCTCGTTGAGACCCGCGTTCGTCACCGCTGAAGTCCCGCGCGGGCGGACGGTGTGCGGACTGTGTGCCGTTGTCGCGGCGAGGTCACTCGCAAGCCGCCGCCACGGGATCGTCGGTGCCGTGGACCCTCCGCTTTGCCGGAGACAGCCTCGCAAGGTAGATTCCGCCCCCACTCGCACACCCGGAAACCGTCTGGCCGAACGCACGTGGACAAGCCCGAAAAGACCCGCCCGCGCCTGTACCTGATCGACGGCTACGCGCTGATCTACCGCGCCTTCTTCGCGCTGGTCAGCCGCCCGCTGATGAGCAGCAAGGGCGAGAACACGTCGGCCGCGTTCGGCGTCACGCGGTTCCTGAAGAAGGTGATCGAGCAGCACGAGCCCGACTACCTGGGGATGGTGTTCGACGCCGGGATGAGCGACCGCCACATCGTCTATCCCGAGTACAAGGCCACCCGCGAGAAGATGCCCGACGAGCTGAAGGCGTCGCTCCCGCGGGTGCGCGACATCGTCACCGCCTTCCGCGTCCCCGTGCTGGAGCTGGACGGGTACGAGGCCGACGACGTGATCGGCACCCTGGCCGCGCAGGCTGTGGACGCCGGGCTCGAGACGGTGATCGTGAGCGGCGACAAGGACTTCTACCAGCTGATCCGCCCGCACGTGTGCCTGCTGAACCCCGGCCGCGGCGGCCCCGGCGCGGTGGAAGAGGAGTGGGTCGACACGCGCAACGCCAGCGAGCGCCTGGGCGTGCCCCCCGAGCGGGTGGTGGACTACCTGGGCCTGATCGGCGACGCCAGCGACAACGTCCCCGGCGTCCCCGGGATCGGCCCCAAGACCGCCGTGCAGCTGATCGAGGAGTACGGCCCGATCGAAGAGATCCTGGCCCACGCCGCCGACATCAAGGCCAAGCGCCCGCGCGAGGCGCTGCAGGCGTTCAGCGGCAACGCGCTCCTTTCCAAGCAGCTGGTCACCATCCGCGGCGACCTGCCGGTGCCGCTGGACCTGGACGCGCTCAAGCTCGACAAGCCCGACCGCCCGCGGCTGCGCGAGCTCTTCCTGGACCTGGAGTTCAACTCCCTGGCGCGCGACTACGCACCCGACGAAGAGGAGAAGGCCGCCAAGGAGCGCCTCCCCACCGAGTACCACCTGGTGGACACCCCTGCCGGCGTGCACGCGCTGGTCGAGCGCATCCGCGCGCAGGGCTACGTCTCGGTCGACACCGAGACCAGCAGCACCGACCCGATGCGCGCCGAGCTGTGCGGGATCTCGCTCTCGCTGAAGCCGCTGGAGGCGTTCTACCTCCCCTTCCGCCACCGCCTCCCCCGCCCCGCGCAGGGCGACCTGCTGGGCGGCGAGGGCGACCCGTCGCCCGAGCAGCGCCGCGGCGCCGCGCCCGAGCCCAAGAACCTGCCCCCGCTGGACAGCCCCGAGCTGCGCGAGCTGGTGGCGATGCTCGAGGACCCGGAAGTCCGCAAGATCGGCCAGAACCTGAAGTACGACTTCCTGGTCTTCCGCCGCACGGGGATCGCGCTGCAGGGGATCGACTTCGACACCATGGTCGCCAGCTACCTGCTGGAGCCCGGCCGCCGCGAGCACGGGATGGACTCGCTGGCCCTCCAGCACCTGGAGCACAAGACCATCCACTACGAAGACGTCACCGGGAAGGGGAAGGCGCAGGTCGAGTTCGCCGAGGTGGAGCTCAGCCGCGCGGCCGAGTACGCCTGCGAGGACGCGGACATCACCCTGCGCCTGCACGAGCGCTTCGCCCCCGAGATCGAGCGGCTGCACCTGGAGCCGCTCTTCCGCGAGATCGAGATGCCGCTGGTGCGCGTGCTGGCCGAGATGGAGTGGAACGGCATCCGCATCGACGAGCCCTTCTTCGAGCGGATGGGCGTGGAGATGCGCTCGCAGCTGCGCGACCTGGAGCAGCGGATCTACGCGTCGGCGGGGCAGGAGTTCAACATCGGCAGCACCCCCCAGCTGCGCGAGATCCTGTTCGGCAAGCTGGGGCTCCCCGTCATCAAGAAGACCAAGACCGGCGCCAGCACCGACGTGGACGTGCTGCAGGAGCTGGCCTCGCAGGGTCACGAGCTCCCCACGCTGCTGATGCAGTACCGGCAGATCGAGAAGCTGCGCGGCACCTACGTCGACACGCTCCCGAAGTCGGTGAACCCCGAGACGGGGCGCATCCACACCTCGTTCAACCAGACGGTGGCGGCCACGGGGCGGCTGGCGTCGAGCGACCCCAACCTGCAGAACATCCCGATCCGCACCGAGATGGGCGCCGAGATCCGCCGCGGCTTCATCCCCGCCGAAGGGAACCGCTTCGTCTCCGCCGACTACTCGCAGATCGAGCTGCGCATCCTGGCCCACTACTCGGGCGACGAAGCCTTCGTCGAAGCGTTCCGCGCCGGCGTGGACATCCACCGCCAGACCGCGGGGATCATCTTCGGCGTGCCGGCGGACCAGGTGACCCGGGAGATGCGCGACCGGGCCAAGACGGTGAACTTCGCCGTGATCTACGGCATCGGCCCGTTCGCGCTGGGGCAGAAGCTGGGGATGAGCACCGCCGAGGCCAAGGAGTTCATCGAGCAGTACTTCCAGCGCTTCCCCGGCGTGCGGCGCTACCTGGACGAGCAGATGGAGAAGGCGCGGCAGACCGGCTACGTGGAAACGCTCACCGGCCGCCGCCGCTACATCCCCGAGATCAACGCGCGCAACTTCAACATCCGCTCGTTCGGCGAGCGCGCGGCCACCAACGCCCCGATCCAAGGCACCGCCGCGGACCTGATCAAGATCGCCATGATCCGCATCCAGACCGACCTGGAGCAGCGCAACGACGGGACGAAGATGCTCCTGCAGGTGCACGACGAACTGCTCTTCGAAACCCCGGCCGACAGGGTGGAGGATGTCCGCGAGCTCGTCCGCGATCGGATGGAGAACGCCGCCGTGCTCGACGTTCCGCTGCGCGTGGAAGGTGGCGTGGGGACGAGCTGGATCGAGACGAAGTAGGGGTGCCTCCGGGGCGCGCGAGGCCGCGGCCGGGTACTGGGCCCGGCCCGGCCACCCCGGGTCACCACCGAACCGGTTGAGGACGGTCTTTCGGCGGCTTATATTGAGGGACAATCCTTGGGCATTCTGGTGAGCACCCTCACCCCGGTTCCTTCCATGCCCCATCCTGCCATTGCGGGCTTCGCGATCGTGTCCGGCGCGATCGGAGCCACCCTGGGCCTCGTGGAGCTGTGGCTCTCTAGGACGCAGAAGTCGCAGCTCTCCAACTTGGCGATGTCGGCCTACGTGTGGCTCGACGATCGGAAGGATCCCGTTCGGTTCTGTCATTCCATCCGGGTGCCGGTGACGATCCTGTGCGTCATCGTCGGCGTGGGAGACGCCCTGAACGCCAATCTCCTCAGGACGTCGTGGAGAACCTTCGGCGGGGTGAGCTTCATCATTGCCATCACCCTGTTCTTTCTCGGCTCCTTCTCGCTCGTCTACCCGCGCCTCATCCGGGCGATCACCACCGCCGGCTCGTCCAAGCAATTTTTTCTGCGGCTGACAGCCATCCTGATCGTGGCGGTGGTGCTGGGGGAGAGTTGCATCTCATGGTTCTTTCGGGCAATGAGTTGGCAGTTGCCCCCGGGAGACGCATTCACGACAGCCGCCCTGTTCCTCACCGCTCTGCTCCTGGGAACCATGGAAACCGTGATCGTGGTTCTCTACTCCGTCGCCTTCATGATCGGGCTGCTGGCATTGTTCTACGTTGCCCGGTTCGTCACGCTCATGGTGAAGGTCATGCTGTGCCGGATCGTGGAAGACAACCGCGGCCCCGTCATGTGGTTGAGCACACTGCTCGTTTCGATGGGCCTGATCGCGAAGGCGATCGGCTGAGGCCCGCACCTCTCCTGCCAGCAGGGGTGGACCCACGGCGACGGAGGCTGCAGACGTTGGATGCGCCCGACAACGCCGCATGAAAAAGAGTCTCGCCTCCAGCCCTGGAGGTGAGGCTCTCGCGTTGGGACTTCGAGCCGGACGACGGTCAGGCGGGATCCACCCGGTCGAGCCGCGCGAGCAGGTCATCCACCACGGCAAGCCACTCGCCGATGCTGTCGCCCTCCTCCCACAGGTCCTTCAGCTCCGAGTCTTCGCGGATGCGGGTGACGGCGTCGATGGCGAGGTCCACCAGCTCGTCGCCGACGTACCCGCTGTTCGCCTGCACCCAGTCGGTGGCCTCTCCGGGGAGGTCGGCGGCGGGGCGGGCGCGCGCGGCGGCCACGATCTCGGCGGCGGCGAGGGCCTGGCTGGCCTGCGGCCCCTCGATGTAGTCGTCCGCGCCGGGGAGCGACTGGAGCGCCACCCGGATCGCCTCGGTGCCGCGCCGCTCCAGCTCGTCGAACCAGTCCAGCGCGTCGTCGTTGTCGAACACGCCCGTTCCCCACGCACCCATCGTCCCCTCCTCCGTCTCGATCGTCAGACCGCCGCGGCGGTCGGGCGCGCCCACGCCGGGCCGGCGGCCAGGATGCGCGCCTGCACGGGGCAGTCCGGCCGGTGCGCGCCGGGCAGGTAGCCGGTGCTCATCAGGAACTCGCCCACGATCTCGCCGCCGGTGAAGCGGAAGGTGCGCTTGAACAGCTTCACCCACTCGTCCTTCGAGCGCGGATGATGCGCGTCCAGCCACCCCGCGAACGAGCCGTGCTCGTCGCGCAGCCGCTGGATGCGGCGCGCGTTGTCGATCACCGCGTCCACCTTCAGCCGGTTGCGGATGATCCCGGCGTCGGCCAGCAGCCGCTCGCGGTCGGCGTCGCCGTAGGCCGCCACGGTATCCACGCGGAAGCCGTCGAAGGCGCGGCGGAAGGCGTCGCGCTTCTTGAGGATGGTGAGCCAGCTCAGCCCGGCCTGGTTGATCTCCAGCGCCAGCCGCTCCAGCAGCTCGTCGTCGGTGGTGAGCGGGAAGCCGTACTCGTGGTCGTGATACGGCCCGTGCCACTCGTGCCCGGGCGCAGCGTCGCAGTAGCTGGACATCGGTGAGTCGAAGGAGGTGGTCTCGGTCGCGGATTCGACCGGCACGGGGTGCGCCCGCGCGCCGAACGGCGACAAGCTACGCATCCGCGGCGGGCGCCGCACGGCGCCGGCCGCCCTCGCGCGCGAGCCCGCTATCCCACCGGCACGGGCGGGTTGAAGGGCGAGTACTCGCCGAAGCGCCACCGCAGCGGATTGCCGTCCGCGATCTCCACGGCCGCGCGCACGCGGAACTCGATCCCGCGGGCGGCGCCGGGTGCCTTCGCCAGCCACGGCGCGTCCCAGGTCACCGAGGCATGGCCGGTCAGCTGCAGGGTGCGGCCACGCTCGAAGTCGACCAGCAGTAGCCCCGCCGCCGGGTTCGCCACGATGTTCCCGAGCGTGTTGAACATGTTGTTCCCGCTGTAGTCCGGGATCGCGATCTCGTTCTCGCCCGTGAGCAGGATGAACCCCGGAAGCCCGCCCCGGTGCGACGCGTCTGCGCCCGCACGCGGATGGGCGGTGGCGATGAACAGCGTGTCGGCGTGGCGGATCCAGGCTCGCTGCGCCTCGGTGAGTCCGGTGGACCGCCGGGCAGCGAGCCGCGCCGCGCGCTCCGGCGCGCCGGACTCCAGGTGCCGCGTCTGGATATACTTGGGGCAGTTCCCGTACGCCTCCCTCACGTGGAGCGTCAGCGTCCGATCCTCTCCACGCTCGATCACTCCGTTGATGCGGACGCGCCTGCGCGTCTCCGGGTCGATCACCAGCAACCCCGCCGGCGCGGCGAAGGACACCCGCGAGTCGGTCCCGGCCATCTCCCAGAACGGGTCGGAGGGATGCGGCGGGGTGGTGATCTCCAGCGCAGCCGGAGCCACGAGGCGGACCGGCGGCGCTTCGCCCGCCAGCAGTGACGGCCAGGCGGCGCCGTCCCCGCCCACCGTCGCCAGCACCCCCATCCGCTGCGCCTCCAGGAAGCCCGCCCACTGCTCCGGGACCTCGCCACGGACGATGCCGCCCACCCGTCTCGCCGCGGCAGCCACCCCCGCGCGGGCCTGCACCTCCAGCTCACCCTCGTGAAACGGTCCCATTCGGCCTCCAATCCGCTTCCTTCCTGCCGAGGCTGCCCGCCCCGAGCGGTCGAGCAAGCTACCCATTGGATGATAGGCGGATACACTCGTCTCGACCTCGGGACGATCGTGCTCGCGCGGTGACACCGCACCCGCGCACCTGCCCGAAGCGCACTCCCGCACCCGTCCCCGCGCACCCGTCCCCGCGCACCCGTTCCCACGCACCCGTTCCCACGCACCCGTCCCCACGCCCGATTCATCCCGCGAACCACCGTCCACGACGCGCATTGTCCCCTTCATCCCCCGCTAACCTCACATTTCTTTCGCAACGGACAGCAAGGCGTTAGTATCGACTGTTCATCACATGGGAGGTCTTCATGACCCACGACCGCACGCCGCGCCTCGCGGCCGCCGCGGAATGAGCGGCGTCCCCTTCCCCGATTCGAGCCATCTCCCCTTTTTGCTGGGGATCGTAGGCGATTCGGGCAGCGGCAAGAGCACCGTCGCGGCCGGTGTCGCGGCGCTGATCGGGCCCGAGAAGGTGAGCACGCTGGAGCTGGACGACTACCACCGGCACACGCGCGCCGAGCGCGGCGAGCTGGGGGTCACCGCGCTCAACCCCAGCGTGCACAACTTTCCGCTGATGCAGGAGCACCTGCAGCTGCTGGCCCGCGGCCGCCCCGTGCGCAACCGCGGGTACGACCACAGCAACGGCACATTCGGCGGCCTGCGCACGGTGGAGCCCAACGAGGTGGTGCTCGTGCGCGGCCTGCTGGGCTTTCCCACCGACGAGCTGCGCTCCGCGTACGACCTGGCGGTGTTCCTGCAGCCCGAGCCCGAGCTGCTCTTTCGCTGGAAGCTGCGGCGTGACGTGAAGACCCGCGGCTACACCGAGGCCGAGGTGCTGAAGTACATCGCCAAGCACCTGCTGGACAGCAAGGAGTACGTGATCCCCCAGGCCGAGCGCGCCGACCTGGTGGTGCGCTACGAGATCCCCGAGTGGGACGCGCCCGACAGCGAGGTGCGCGCCACCCTGCTCCTGCGCCGCAACGCCGCCGAGGCCGTGCGCAGCAACGGGATCGCGCACCGCTTCAACGGCCACGTGGGGTTCGAGGAAGACGGCGACGCGCTGGTGGTGAAGGTGGATGCCGGCCTTCCGCCCGAGCGGGTGGACGAATGGGCCTCCGAGCGCTTCCCCGAGACCTTCACCCCCGCGCAGCTGGGAAGCTTCATGGACGAGGACGGCAACGACAGCCGCCTGGTGCCGCTGGCCTTCGCGCAGGTGCTGATCGCCGACCTCACCCAGAAGCTCCGCCGCCGCGCCACCGCCGCCCACGAGGTGACCGTCGCGGCGTGACGCGGGGTCGCGGACAGGTACGAAGGAGCGCCGGTCCCTTTCGCGGGGGACCGGCGCTCCTTCGTTGAGCCGATGCGGGTGGACGCGGCCCGCCGGACCTCAGTCCCGCAGCCGCTCCAGCAGGCCGATGAGCGTGCGCACCTCGTCGGCGCCCAGCCGGCCGAAGCGCTGGGCCAGCGCGTTGTCGATGCGCGCCTGCAGCGTGTCGAGCACCTTCAGCCCCTCGTGGGTGATGCGGCGGTTCTGGAGCTGGCGCGAGATCAGGCCGCGGTTGGCCAGGCTCCCCAGCACGGCCGGGAGCATCGGGTCCGGCGCCATCAGCCGGTCGCGCACCTGCTCGGTGTTCAGCCCCGCGTCGCCCGCGCCGCGAAGGATGCGCAGCACGTTGTACTCCACCATCTTCAGCCCGCCCACCGCCGACGTCTCGGCCTCGATCAGGTCGCGCAGCACGGTGGCGGTGCGCTGCAGGTTCAGGTGCGCCTCCACCGGCAGCGCCATCGGCTTGGCCTGCTTGATCTCCTGCTGGATCCTGCCTGGCATTCTCGAGATGCGGTAGATCGTGAGCCTGCAAACGAATCCTTCCGCGGGAACAATCGTTTATCCGACCTGCTCGCGAAAGCCCCCGGATCTCCCCACACCTCCCAGCCCGGGATTTGCGCGCGGCGACGGTCGGCCTTGGCTGGGAAGCGCGCTCGAGGCCGTACGATGGCACGCCGCGGGGTCGGCGGCGCGACAGGATGCCCGTCGGGGCAATGAACGGGAAAGGAACGAGGATGGAAACGAGGCAACTGGGCGCCACCGGGCCACACGTGTCGGCCATCGGCCTGGGGTGCATGGGGATGTCGGGGATGTACGGGCCGGCGGACCGCGCGGAGAGCATCGCCACGATCCACGCCGCGCTCGACGCGGGGATCGACCTGCTCGACACCGGCGACTTCTACGGGATGGGCCACAACGAGATGCTGATCGGCGAGGCGCTGCGCGAAGTGCCGCGCGACCGCTACCTGCTCAGCGTCAAGTTCGGCGCGCAGCGGGACCCCGGCGGCGCGTGGATCGGGTTCGACGCCCGCCCGGCCGCGGTGAAGACGGCGCTGGCGTACACCCTCCAGCGGCTGCGGGTGGACCACGTCGACGTCTACCGCCCGGCGCGGCTGGACCCGCAGGTGCCGATCGAAGACACCGTCGGCGCCATCGCCGAGCTGGTGCAGGCCGGGTACGTGCGCCACGTGGGGCTGTCGGAGGTGGGGAGCGACACGATCCGGCGCGCCGCGGCCGTGCACCCGATCGTGGACCTGCAGATCGAGTACTCCATCCTCTCGCGCGGGATCGAGGACGGGATCCTGGACACCTGCCGCGAGCTGGGGATCGCCATCACCGCCTACGGCGTGCTCTCGCGCGGGCTGATCAGCGGCCATTGGCTCCCCGGCTCGGCCGGCGCGGGCGACTTTCGCGCCCACAGCCCGCGCTTCCAGCAGGGGAACGTGGAGCACAACCTGTCGCTGGTCGAGCAGCTCCAGGCCATCGCCCAGGCGAAAGGGTGCACCGTGGCGCAGCTCGCCATCGCCTGGGTGGCCGCGCGGGGCCCCGAGATCATCCCCCTGATCGGCGCGCGCCGCCGCGACCGGCTCGGCGAAGCCCTCGGCGCGCTGGAGGTCCTGCTCACCCCCGGCGACCTGGCCGCCGTCGAGCGCGCCGTTCCCAGGGGCGCGGCGGCGGGCGAGCGCTACGCCGCCGCCCAGATGGCGCACCTGGACAGCGAGCGCGAGAGCCGAGGCTGAGCGGAAAAGATCACGCGGAGAATCATGAGGGAGCGGAGGCCGTCGGTCTCCCCCGCTCCCTCTGCTCCCCGCGGTCTCCGCGAAAACGGGATCAACCCGGCGGGTCCGTCCGCCGCCGCCCGCCGCGGACGATGTCCTGCCCGGTGCGGCGGGTGGGGATCTGCAGGAAGGGGATGATGCAGAAGCCCAGCAGGTTGGGCATCCAGAAGGCGATCACGCGGTAGGCCAGCACCACCAGCACCGCCGTGGCCGTCGGCACGCCGAAGCCGTGGTAGAGCGCCACCATCGCCCCCTCCACCACCCCGATCCCCCCCGGGATCACCGCCACCTTGCCGATCAGCAGCGGCAGCGCGTACCCCGACAGCAGCTTGCCCGGCGTCACCAGGTTGCGCGCCGCCACGTACAGCCAGAACATGGCGCCCATGTCCAGGACCACGCCCACGGCGGCGCTGGCCACCGGCGCCTTCCACCCGCGCGTCTTCAGGATGTGGAACGCGTCGAACAGCCGGTCCACCGTGGCCATCAGGTGCTCGGACCGGGGCTCCTTCTTGCGGAAGCGCGCCCACTTTTCCTGCCAGCGGCACAGGATCTTCTTGGCCGCCTCGCGGTGCCCCGAGGCCCAGAACACCGCCACCGCGATGGAGATCAGGAACCCCATCGACAGCCCGAAGGCGATCCACAGCGCGATGGAGAGGCGCTGGAGCAGCACCAGCTCCACCATCCCGATCATCGCGAAGGCGCCGATGGTCACCGCGTTCAGCAGCGTGGGGAGCCACCCCGCCAGCAGCGCGCCCTCGGCGCGGATCCCCGCGTCCCTCAGCCAGCGGAAGCTCGATCCCCCGATCCCCACCAGCCCGCCGGCCACCAGGCCCACGCTGCCGGCGGCGAGCGTGACGCCGAAGGCGCGGTGCAGCGTCAGGTGCTGCCCCGTGAGCCCCACGATGCGCTTCATCATGTAGCCCAGCGCCACGTAGCTCAGCATCTCGCTGGCGATGGCGAGCCCCACGGCCCACGGCTTCATCGTCTTCAGCACGCGCGCCGAATCGTGCAGGCTGCCCAGCTGCGGGATGATCAGGTGCACGGCCAGGCCCAGCAGCACCAGCACCACCACCCAGCGCAGCCACTTCAGCGGTCCCTTCTTCTTCGCCTCTTCCTGGGCCTCTTCCTCGGCCTGGGCCACCTCCTGGGCCCACTGCTCCGCGAACTCCGGCTCCTCCACCGGCGGCGGCGGATCGGCTGCGTAGCGCTCCACGTTCGGCTGCGGATCGGTCACGGTTCCGGTCTCTGGCGTCGGGATCCAGGGCCCTGCAACGGAGAAGGTACGCATGCTCCACGCCGGAACGGCGCGCGAAGTTTCAAACCCGCGGCCGTCGGGGGATGGACTTCGGCCCCCGGCCGGCGCCGCCGCAATCTACCCCGGCGTCCCCGGGGGCGATACGCCGGCGTCCCCCGATCGCCGGTGTTCCCGGCGCCGAGCCGGTCGTACGCCGAGTCCTTGTCCGGCGTCCGAGCTGCAGCGATTGGACGATCTGCTGCGTCCACGTCACCGGGTTTACGAATCCCTTACACCCGCCGCTGGCTCATTCGGCGCCCTTCGCTGTACCATTCGGGTGAAGCACTCCCATCGCCGCGCACCTCGCTCCCCGCATCGCATGCGCCCGCTCCGCCGCCAGCAGCAGATGGCACCCGGCTCCGCCTTCCTGGTGGGGCTGCTGCTGGTGCTGCTGGGGCTGTCGACGGTGCTGGCGTACCAGGCGGTGGACGCGGCGCGCTCCGAGGCCCGCTCCACCGACCGGGCGTTGCGCGGCTACGCCTCGTTCGCCAGCTGGGAGCTGGCCCGCCGCGCCGACGCCGCCCTCCGCGCGGGGCTCACCGCCGCCGGCGCCGCCGCGCTGCCGGTGGGGGAAGACGCGCCTCCCTCGGCCGAGGTCGCGGCGCGCGCGGAGCGGGTGGTCGCGGCGTGGTGCCGGTGCCCGGGGGCGGTGCGGGGCGCGTTCCGCTTCAGCAGCGACCCGCGCGCGCCCCTGGACGTGGCGGCACCGTCCCCGGCGCTCGACGGGTGGCTGCGCGTGCGGGCGCCCGGCTCCGCCCCGGGTGGATTCGTCGCCCACGGTGCGGACTCGGCGCGGGGCGACGTCGAAGTGGGCGCGGTGGAGGTGGGTGGCGCCCCGTACCTGCTGGTCTATCGCCTCGCGTCCGCCGGGGGAGAGCGGCACGCCGTGGGCTTCGTGGTGGATGCCGCGCCGGCGGCCGCGCGGGCGTACGGCCAGGCGTACGCCGGGGGTGCGCTCCTTCCCGACGCCCGGCGCGCGGGCGGCGCGGGCGCGGTGACCGCCGCGCTGCTGCGCCCGGACGGCGTGGCGGTGTGGAGCTCGATCGCCGCGCACGGAGCCGCGCAGGGCGCCTGGGTCGACGCCAAGATCGGCGCCTACCCGCCCGAGCCGCTGGTGCGCGGCAACGTGGCCGAGCGGCTGGACGGGCTCTTCGCCGGCCTCACCTCGCAGGTGTCGGTGCGGCCGGACCTGGTGGTGGGCACGCCGCCGCAGGGCCCCCGCTCGCGCCTGCCGCTGCTGCTCACCGTGTTCGGCCTCACGCTGGCGCTGGTCTGCGTGGCCATCGTGCAGCTGCGCCGCCAGCAGGAGCTGGTGCGGCTGCGCGACGACTTCGTCAGTGGCGTGTCGCACGAGCTGCGCACCCCGCTGGCGCAGATCCGCCTGTTCAGCGACCTGCTGGACTCCGGGCGGCTCGCCGCTCCCGAGCAGCGCTCGCGCTCGGTGCGCATCATCGCCGAAGAGGCGCGGCGGCTCAGCTGGCTGGTGGAGAACATCCTCCACTTCTCGCGCGCGCAGCGCGGCGCCGGGCGCGTGCAGCCCAACCCGCTGGTCATCGCGCCGCTGCTGCGCGAGATCGTGGACGCGTTCGCGCCGCTGGCGCGCGAAAAGAGCGTCACCTTCTCGGTCGAGGCCGACGAGGGCGTGCTGGTGCGCGCCGACCCCGACGCACTGCGCCAGGTGCTGCTGAACCTGCTGGACAACGCGGTGAAGTACGGCCCACCCGGCCAGACGGTGCGCGTCCGCGCCGAGCTGCGCGGCTTGGCGCTGCGCATGTCGGTGGACGACCGCGGCCCCGGCGTGCCCTGGGAAGACCGCCGCGCCGTGTGGGAGCCGTACCGCCGCCTGGCGCGCGACGCCGAGGGTGCCACCGGCGGCAGCGGGATCGGGCTGGCGGTGGTGAAGGACCTGGTGGAGCTGCACGGCGGCCGCGTGGGCGTGGGCGAGGTGCCCGGCGGCGGTGCTCGCTTCTGGATCGAGCTGCCGTACGCCATGCACGCCGGCCCGCCCGGCGAAAAGCCGCCCCACGCGGCGGCGGCCCCGGCCCGGGCGGTGGCGCCATGAGCCGCATCCTGGTGGTGGAAGACAACGCCAACCTCGCGTACGGGCTCACCGCCAGCCTGGAGCTGGAGGGGCACCAGGTGGCCGTGGCCCGCGACGGCGCCGAGGGGCTGCGCGAGGCGCGCCAGCACCCCCCCGACCTGGTGATCCTGGACCTGATGCTCCCCGGGATGGACGGCTACCGCGTCCTCAAGACGCTGCGCGAGGAGGGGTGCGAGGTGCCGGTGCTGATCCTGACCGCGCGCGGCGCCGAGAGCGACAAGGTGCTCGGTTTTCGCCTGGGCGCCGACGACTACGTGACCAAGCCCTTCGGCCTGCTGGAGCTGCTGGCCCGCGTGGGCGCCCTGCTGCGCCGCCTGGGCCGCGCCCCCACGGCCGACGCGCGGGCCGCTCCCGTCCCCGCCACCGTCAGCATCGGCGAGATCGAGGTGAGCCCCGCCGCCCGCATCGTCCGCCGCCGCGGCGCAGAGGTGCAGCTTACGCCCTAGGAGTTCGACCTGCTGATGGCGCTGGTGCGGCGCAAGGGCACGGTGGCCGGCCGGCTGGAGCTGCTGGCCGAGGTGTGGGGCCACCGCGCCGCCGTGATGACCCGCACCGTGGACATGCACGTCGCCCAGCTGCGCCGCAAGCTCGAAGACGACCCCGCCGACCCCCGCCACATCGTCACCGTCTGGAAGGCCGGCTACCGCATCGCGTTCTGACGCGCGAGCCCCCGGCGTTCCACGGTTCCTGTTTGCGCGATCACCCGCTCCGCTGCTCGCGTTCGCCGTCTCCGCCGCCGTCGCGGGCGTTGTAGATTCGCGTGGTGGAGACTAGATTTGGTGCATGTGGACCAAATTTGGTCCACATGCACCAAATCCAGTCTCCCGCGGTCCCTCTCCTGGAGCCCCGCGCCATGTTGAGCGACGTGCTGAATGCGGTCTTCGGCTCCACCGCCAAGGTGCGCATCCTCCGCGCGGTGCTCCCACTCACCGGCGCGGTGTCGGGGCGTGAAGCGCGCGAGCTGGCGGGGGTACGCTCGCAGAGCGGGGCGCAGCAGGCGCTGGTGCAGCTGACCCAGCTCGGCATCCTGCATGAAGAGCGGATCCGCGGCGCACGCCTCTACCGCGTCAACCGCGAGCACCACCGGGTGCCGGCCATCCGCGCGCTTTTCGAGGCGGAACAGTCCCGGACCAGCGCGCTTCGGGACGTTGTGCGCCAACAACTTGAATCAAGAGACTTGCTTGTTCGTGCCCACTTTGTTGTATTGTTCGGGAGTGTGGCGAGAGGGGAAGCCCGCCCGGACAGCGACGTGGACCTGCTGGTGGTGACCTCGACCGCCCGGTACACGGCCCGGGTGAACGGCGCGTTGCACGACGTTGCCGAGCACGCGGAGCGCACGCTGGGCGTGCGGCTGTCGCCGCTGGTGATGGCGCTGCCGCGGCTGCGGCAGCGGTACCGGGCCGGCGACCCCCTCCTCCACAACATCGAATCCGAGGGGCGGGTGCTTCTCGGCGGGTCACTTCGTGAAATGGTGGGGAGGACGGGATGAGACTGGGACAGACGAAACAGGAAGACCGCTCGCGCGCGTTGAGCTATCAGGCCATCGCGCGCTCGCTGCTCGAGACCGCGCGCGGGCTCGACACCATCGCCGAGCCGCGGTACGGCAACGGGCCGGGGATCATCTCGGTGCACGCGGCGATCGCCTACACCGACGCGCTGACCATCGCCTACCGCGGCGTGAAGTCGGTCGATGGCGACCACACGCGCGCGGCCGAGGTGCTGGTGCACGCGCTGGGGCAGCGCGCCGACCAGACGCAGGTGCGCCGGCTCAAGCGCGTGCTGAACTCCAAGAGCGAGGTCTCCTACGGCGGCACCTACTACACGCTGCAGGAAGGGCGGGACCTTTTCAGCGACGTGAACCGCTACGGCGACTGGGCCGAGGAGATGCTGCTGAGCCGGCCGTGACCCGGCCTCGCGACATCCTTACAACTCCCGTACGCAGGGAAAACCGCCGTCCCGCCCGCACTCCCTAGACTCCGGCCGAGGCACCGGGCCGCTCTCCGTGGCCCGCGCGTTCAACCCCGGAGCAGGGAGGCGGCGGGATGGGCCTGTTCACGCGGAAGTCGGTCGCGGAGCTGCAGGACGAGGCGGGGCGCGGCACGCTGCGCCGGTCCCTGGGCCCGGTGCATCTCACCACGCTGGGGATCGGCTCGGTGATCGGCACCGGGATCTTCGTGCTCACCGGCACGGCGGCTTCGCAGCACGCGGGCCCGGCGCTGGTGCTGAGCATGGTGATCGCGGCGCTGGCGTGCGCGTTCGCGGGGCTGTGCTACGCCGAGCTGGCGTCGATGATCCCCGTGGCCGGGAGCGCGTACACCTACGCGTATGCCACGGCCGGCGAGATCTTCGCCTGGATCATCGGGTGGGACCTGATCCTGGAGTACGCGCTCTCGGCGAGCACGGTGGCGGTGGGGTGGTCGGGGTACTTCGTGAGCTTCCTGAACGACCTGGGGGTGCGCCTGCCGCCGCGGCTCACCGCCGCGCCCGAGGTCGCGATCACCCTTCCCGGCGGCGGCGCCACGCACGGGCTGTTCAACCTGCCGGCCGCGTGCATCGTGCTGCTGGTGGCGGCGCTGCTGGCCGTCGGCATCCGCGAGAGCGCCAACGCCAACACGGCGCTGGTGGTGGTGAAGGTGGCGGTGCTCCTGGTGTTCGTCACCGCCGGCGCGGCATACGTGCGGCGCGACCACCTCACCCCGTTCCTGCCGCCCAACACCGGCGAGTTCGGCGCGTTCGGGTGGAGCGGGGTGATGCGCGCGGCGGCCATCATGTTCTTCGCCTACGTGGGCTTCGACGCGGTGTCCACGGCCGCGCAGGAGGCCAGGAACCCACAGCGCGACCTGCCGCTCGGCATTCTGGGCTCGCTGGCCATCTGCACCGTGATCTACATCCTGGTGGCCACGGTGCTGATCGGGATCGTCCCCTACGGCCGGCTGAACGTGCCCGATCCGCTGGCGGTGGGGATCGACTCGACCGGCCTCACCTGGCTGAGCCCGGTGATCAAGATCAGCGCGCTGTTCGGGCTGTTCAGCACCATGCTGGTCACGCTGCTGGGGCAAACGCGCATCTTCTTCACCATGAGCCGCGACGGGCTCCTTCCGGGCGCCTTCGGCCGGGTTCACCCGAGGTGGCGCACGCCGCACGTGAGCACGGCCCTCACCGGCGTGGCGGTGGCGGTAGCCGCGGGGCTGCTCCCCATCAGCGTGCTGAGCCAGCTGGTGAGCATCGGCACGCTGCTGGCCTTCGTGCTGGTGAGCGTGGGGGTGATGGTGCTGCGCCGCGCGCGCCCCGACCTGGAGCGCCCCTTCCGCACGCCGTGGATGCCGTGGGTGCCGATCATCTCCATCGTGGCCTGCGTGGCGCAGATGGTGTCGCTCCCGCTGCCCACGTGGGTGCGGCTGTTCACCTGGCTGGCGATCGGGATGGCGGTGTACTTCGTGTACGGCCGCCGCCGCAGCCGCGCCGCGCGCGGCCTCCCCGCCCCCGTGGAACCGGCCGAGAGGCCGATCCTGGTCGATTGAGCGGACCCTCGCATCCGTCCCCACGGTAACAGGTGCGGCGGCGGTCCTGACCCGGGCCGCCGCCGCGACGAACCTCTCCGTCATCTCTGTCACCGACTCACGCTTTGCCTGGAATGCGACTCGGCTCCGCCCCGCGCGCCGGCGATGCGATGCACGGCGGCCCCGCGCCCGCCGCGCCGCGGTCCCGCCGCCTGCGCCACATCGCCGCCGGCGCCGCGATGGTGGCGGTGCTCGCGGCGGCAGGGTTCCGCGCCTACCGGCTGGCGTACGAGTGGGGCTACTTCACGCCGCGCGCGTCCGTGGGCTCGCTGCCGCTGGTGGAGGTGCCCGCCAGGAAGGACGTGGATGGCGACCTGATGGTGGTGCTGCTGAGCGCGGACGGCGGATGGGCGCGGCTGGACCAGGAGCTGGCGGCGCGGCTGGCCGCGGCGGGGTACCCGGTGGTGGGATGGAACTCGATGCGCTACTACCGCACGCCGCGCACCCCGGCGGTCGCGGCCGACGACCTCACGGCGGTCATGCGGAGCTACCAGCGGAAGTGGCACCGCCCGCGCGTGCTGCTGGTGGGCTACTCGTTCGGCGCCGACGTGCTGCCGATCATCACCAAGCTGCTGCCCGACGACGACCGGCGGCACCTGGCCGGCGTGGTCCTGCTGGGGTTCTGGAAGAACGCCGAGTTCCAGTTCACCCCCGCGGAGTGGGTGGGGAGGGAGACGGGAGTCACCGAGTATCCCACGCTTCCCGCGGCGCGGCGGCTGACGGACGTGCCCGTGCTGTGCATCGGCGGTGACCACGACCGGCGCTCGGTGTGCTCGCGGATCGGCACCCCCAACGTGCGCGTGCGCACCATCCCCGCCGGCCACAGCCTGGGCGCGCACGTGGGCGAGATCTTCAAGCTGATGATCCCGATGATCCGCAAGGTGGATTGACGGACGCGGGGCGCGAAACCCGTGGAACGACGAGAGGCGGCGTGCCGGGTCGGGGCACGCCGCCTCTCGTCCGTTTCGCGACGGCTCTCAGTCGCGCCGGTCCGTGGTCAGCGGTCCAGGCCGCGGTAGAAGGTCGCGGCGACCTTGGGGGCCTGCGGCACCAGCGGGCGCGAGCGGTCGCCCAGGAGCCATTCGAGCTCGATCTCTTCGAGCAGGCCGATCAGCATGCGGCGGGCGAGGGGGATGTCCACGTCGTCGCGCACGTCGCCGTCGCGCACGCCGCTGGCCAGCAGCTCGTCGATCGCCTGCGCGTAGGTGCGCAGCACGTCGCGCACGGCGCCGCCGTAGAACTTGCTGCTCTGGCGGCTCTCCAGCAGGAGCACGGTGGCGAGCGCCGGATCGGCCTGGATGCTCTCGAACTGCAGCGCGATGAAACGTGCCAGCCGCTCCTCGAAGGGGGCGTGCGAGGGCGTCACGTCGCGCACGCTCGACACGAACTCGGCCACCTTGTCGCGGAAGGCGGTGAGCAGCAGGTCGTCCTTGCCGTCGAAGTACAGGTAGATGGTGCCCTCGGCCACGCTCGCCCCCGCGGCGATGTCGCGGATGCGGGCGGCGAAGAACCCGTTCTCGGCGAAGACGCGCACCGCGCTCTCCAGGATGGCGCGGCGCCGGGCTTCCTTGCTGTCGGTGAGGAGCGGCTCGGTGGGCATGGCGGGATAATAGCTTCGGGGTGGCGGGGGAGGAAAGTACGGAAGTGCTGAGTGCTGAGTGGTGGGTGCTGGGTGCTGATGGCTGAGTGCTGCGGCCGGCGCCGGAGAAAAGCCGGAGCAACCATTCGCAAAAGGCTCGAGACTCGATTGGATTCCTGACCGCACGGTCGTGGCCGGCCTGGAGCGAGGCCGGGCCTCGCAGTCCGCGAAGGCGGACTTCCCGCGGTTCCAGCGGCGGGCTTCCCACCCGCCGCCAGGTCCGAAGAGCGTTCTCGCACAACGGATTGCGTGAGGGATGCGCGCCCGGAGGGCCGGGAACGCGGCGGCCCGGCGCGCCGAACCTTCGGCGGGGACGATGGACGGCGGGCCGCCGCGGGCCCGGCGCCGTTGGCAACGGCGGTATCGTTGCCTACGGCGCGCGCAGCCCGGCCCGGAGCGCAGCGGAGGGACACGCCCGGATCCCGCGGTTCCCCCAGCGTCGTTCCAGGTGACCCCCAACAGAAGCGGGGGCGCTCTCCGCGCCCCCGCTCCACCCCGCCTCGCATCAAGCCGAAGGTTCGAAGCTCAGAACCCGGGCTGGAAGCTGAACTGCCACTGCGACTTGTTGCGCTCGAAGGCGCGCACCCAGTCGGCCTCGATCACCACGTAGCCGAACAGGTTCATCCGCGCGCCCACGCCGGCGCTGGTCATGAACCCGCGCTCGGTGGGCGAGTCCTGCGGGCCGCGCGCGAAGTTCAGGTGCGTGCTGATCGTGGTGAAGGTGGTGCCGTTGCCCTGCTGGATCTTGCCCCAGGCGGCACCCGCGTCCACGAAGGCGAGCGCCTCGATCGGCGGCACCTGCACCGAGCCGCGCACGGTGTTGCGGATCAGCGGCACGCGCAGCTCCAGGTTCCCCACCGCCACCCGCGAGCCGAACAGGTTCTCGTACACCGCGCAGTCTTCGCCCGCGCCCGCCGCGCTCTGCGCTTCGTCGACGCAGCCGTTGTACACGCTGTTGTAGCCGTAGCCGCGCAGCAGCGACGGGTACCCCAGGAACACCGCGCTGGGCACCGCCTCGTCACGCCCGTAGCGGCCGAAGTGCAGCGCGCGGAAGGCCAGGGTGACCGGCCGGACCAGGAAGTAGCGCCGGAAGTCGGCGGTGACCGAGTTGAACTGCAGGTCGCCCAGCGTGGGCGCCACCTCGAAGCGGTAGCGCTGCCCGGCTATGGGGCTGGTGTAGCCGTTGATGGCGTTGTCGTACACCAGCGCCGCCGTTCCCTCGCCCAGGTTCCAGCTCCCCAGGCTCGTCTTGTCTTCGTTGTAGCTGACCAGCACGTTCCCCGAGTACGTCCAGTCGCGCACCTGCACGTCCTGCGAGATGCGACGCACGCCGCCCGCCAGCTCCAGCCGCTGCACCCGCGAGAAGGGGTACTGCACGATCCCGTAGGCGCTGTTGTCGAAGTAGCGGTAGATCACCAGCTGGTTGTGGAAGTCGCCGTTCTGGTCGTACCCCTGCGCCACCCCGCCGGCAATGTAGGGCACGCGCTGCACCGCCGCCCCCCAGTTCCAGCGATGCTTCTGGTTGAGGTAGACCAGGTTGAAGCCGATCTCGTCGAGCTGCCCCTGCGCCTGCACCACGCCGTAGATGGTGTGGTAGCCCAGCACGTCGCTGAAGATGCCCCCCACGCCGCCGTACACCCCGCCGCGCGAGTAGGCGCCGCTGGACGCGGCCACCCCCAGTTGCGGCTGGCCCAGGTAGTCCAGCGACAGCCGCGTGCGGTACGGCGCCACCGCGTAGCCGGCCGGTGCCTCGGGCTCGGGGCGCCCGAACGCCGGGTCGTGGATCAGCGCGTAGACGCGGTTGTACGCCGGCTCGGCCGGGCGCGGGCTGGGCGGGAGCAGCGCCGGGAGCGGCTCGCCGTTCTGCGCCAGCCGCGGCGCCTCGGGCGCGGTGCCGGCCAGCTGCGCCGGGTTGTCGATGGTGTAGATGTTGTACGCGTTGTGCTCGTACACCGTGAACACCAGCCGGTCGGCGCGCGAGGCGCTCGAGATGGCGGGGCTGAGCCCGGTGATCCCGCTGACGCCGGTGAACAGCTTGGTCACCTCCGTCAGCGCGCCGCCGTCGGCCCCCACGCGATAGACGTTGGGGATCCCCGTGCGGTCGCTGATGAAGTAGAGCGAGCGGCCGTCGGGCGTCCACTGCGGGTTGATGTTCTTCCCCGTCTCGGTGCCGGCCAGCACGCGCGGCTGCCCGCCGGGCCAGTCCATCAGCGCCAGCCGGTAGTTCCCCCAGGTCATGGTATTGACGTTGGTGCCCGCGTCGGTCACGTAGGCCAGGGTGCGGCCGTCGGGGCTGAACGCCGGCTGCATCTGGGCGATCTTGTCGTCGGTGAGCTGCCGCGTCTGGCCGCTGTTCAGGTCCACGGCGAACAGGTCGCTGATCCCGCCCTTGATCCCCGACACCACCACGGTGTTGCCGTCGGCGCTGAAGGTGGGGCTGCTGATCTCGCCCACGCCGGGGATGCTGTACTCGCGCAGGATGCGGCCGCTCTGCACGTCCATCAGCACCACCACGTCGTGCGCCTTGCGCAGCGCGCTGAAGGCGAAGCGCCGGCTGTCGGGCGACCAGGCGCCCGCCGAGCTGATGAAGCGCAGGGAGCCGAAGTGCGAGTCGAGCGCGGTGCCCTTCAGCAGCCGCCGGATCACCCGCCCGGTGCGCGCGTCGGCCAGGAAGAGCTCGATGTCGAGCTGGCTGCGGGTGGAGAGGAAGGCGAACTGGCTCCCGTCGGGCGAAACGGACGGGCTCACGTTGTAGCCGCCGATCTTCTCGCGGCTCACCACCAGCGGGGTGGCGCTCTCGCGCGCCTCGCGCTGCACGGTGAGCAGCGGGAGGTAGGTGCGGCGGATCGAGTCGTGCCAGTCGGCGATGATCTGGTCCAGGTCGGAGTTCAGGATGCGCTCGAAGGCGTCCTGGTACGGCACCCCCTGCCCCACCTGCTTCAGGATCTGGCCGATGGCCGCGTCACCCCAGCGCCCGCCCACGTACGCCCACAGCGCCTGCCCCCAGCGGTAGGGGAAGAAGCGCGGGTCGTAGGCGAGCTGCGCCTCGTTGGGGAGGGTGTTGGTGAGCGCGGCGTCGCGCAGCCACATGCTGGTGTTGGGGTCGACCGGGCCGATGGAGAGGTACTCGGCCATCCCCTCGATGAACCAGAGCGGCGCGTTGAAGCGCGCGGCCGCCGCCTCCAGGCCGCCGCCGGCGCGCCCGAGGCCGGTGATGTCGTACTGGAAGGCGTGCACCAGCTCGTGCCCCAGCACGTGGTCGGTCTCGGTGTAGGGCCCGGCGAAGGGGAGGATCACGCGCTGCTTGAACACCTCGGTGACGCCGCCCGTCCCCTCGCTGATGTCGCCCTGCAGGGCCGACGTCTGCTGGAACTCGGGGTGGTTGGCGTAGAGGATCACCGGCTGGCGCGCCTCGAACTCGTGGTCGAGCACGCGCGACAGGCGCGCGTACCAGCGCTCGGCCATGCGGCTGGCGTCACGCGTGGCGGCTTCTTCCTCGGGATAGAAGTAGAGGTCGAAGTGCGGCGAGCGCAGCACGCGGAAGTCGAAGGTGCGGTACTGCACCTTGTTCTGTCCGAAGTACTGCGCGGCCAGGGTGTGCGGCCCCGCCAGCGCGGCGAATGCCGCCGCGGCGGCGGCGAGCCGCGCAAACCGTGTAACCATGGGGGACATCGGTGCTCCTTCCATCCCGCCGGGTGTGTATGGGGACCGCTCCGGATACGAAAGCCCGGCGCCTTGCCGGGCCGGGCAGGGCGGGCGTCCGGGCCGCCACTGCTCGTGACAACGTTTATCGGGACGGGCTTATGACGCCGCGATGCGAGGATTTTCCTGCATCGGGCACGCAAAGCCCGGTACGCTTTCGTCTTACGGCCCCTGCCGGGGGGCGGGGACGGGCTCGGCCACCACCGGCGTGGGCTCGTCGAGCAGGCGCGTGATCCCCCACAGCAGCAGCGCCAGCACGATCAGCCCGGCGACCCACGGCCATGCGCCCGGCCCGCGCCGGGCAGCGGTGTCAGCCACCTGCTCCCTCCGTCCTGGTCTGGATAACCCCGTCTCCCGCCGTGCGGCCGGTGTTCCGGGCCGTCCGCGCAAGGGTTGCGGCAACGCAGGGATCGTGCCCCGTACAGAGCCAAGTGTTCATGCCGTGTTTGCGCCGTTGTGCAGGTCTGACGCAGTCTGCCGCGCGCCACCGCCGGGCGCCATCGGAGGCCTCTCGCCATCCACGTCCGGAGGCGGCCCAAAGGGCCAGAGGCACTCCCCCCACAGCCTGTAGACACGCGTCCCCCCGTGGCACCCTCTCGCGCCCCTCGCCGGGCGGGGCGGACGCGTATTCATCGTTGGGGGTGAAGGAGATACGCCCGGCAGCGCGCGGCCGGATGCCTCCCGCGCCCTCCACCGTCGCCGGCCAGCCATCGTACGATCCATCGCATAATCGACCAAACGGCGCGCCGCACGATCCGCCGCCGATCCCGCCGCACGGCGGGTTAAAACCCGCCGCTGGAACTGCGAAAAGTCCGCCTTCGCGGACTGCGAGGTATGCTTTCGGTGTGTGCCCCACGGAGATTGCGCATCACACGCAGGTGAAGCGTCGCGCGGGTTGCGAGGCTTTTCGTGGTTGTTGCCGTGGCGGCTGCGGCTTCAGCCGTCTCCCTCCGCACCCAGCACCCAGCACCCAGCACTCAGCACCCAGCACTCAGCACTGAGCACCCAGCACTCCGCACCCGTCGCCGTCCCGCTGGTCCGCCGCTTGCGCGCAGCCGAGGGTCTGGCATGTAGCGGCGCGGCACAGGGCGCGTCGCGGAAAGGCACACGGGGAGGGGCTTGTTGGAAACCACGGACGAAACCCAGGACGAGCAGGCGATGGCCGATCGCGAGGAGCGCGCGGGGCGCGCGCTGGAGGCATTCCGCGAGCGCCGCCGGCGCCGCCGCGGCGAGGACACCTACTTCGGGAGCGCGGACTGCCTGCTGGCCCAGGACGACGCCGGCGCGATGGAAGACGAGGCCGAGCGGCTGCGCCGGCGGATGGACGTGGTGGACGAGGCGCAGGACGCGGGGATGAGCGCGCAGCTCGCCGAGATGGTGTACGACGTGGCGCGCGAGGAGGGGCTGGACCCCGCCATCGCCTACGAGCTGGTGCGCAGCGGCCTGGGCGTGGCCCCGCCGCCCGACGGCGTCGCCAACGCCGACGCGCAGCCCGCCACCGACAAGTACTACCCTACCTGGCTGTTCCCCGCCGCCGCGCCCGACGACGTGCTGCGCGAGCGGATGCTGCGCATGTCGTTCCGCCGCCTGCGCGCCAAGCTCGAGGAGCACAGCCGCCCCGACGAGGCCTTCCGCGCCTACGCACGCGAGCCGGACGTGGGGATGTACGGGTTCTAGGGGACAGGGGACAGGGGACAGGGGACAGGGGGGCGGGCGGACGATTCATCGAGCTGCGGCGTGCTGCGCCACCCACGGCTCGATGTTCGCTGGCCGGAAGGAACTCGGCGGGCACAGTCCGCGAAGGCGGACTTTCCGAAGTTCCAGCGGCGGGTTTCAACCCGCCGGTGGGGCCCGCCGACGGCCCGCCGACGACCCGCCGCCGACCCGCCGTGGAACAAGCGCCGGGGGATCCCGGCCGCACGAAATCGCGTCGTCCGTCGTCGCGCCGCGGCCGGGGATCGATGGCGGTGAGGCGCGCCGCGTTGTCCCGGAGCGTCCGAACGGCGACATTGTCGCGCTCGCAACCTGAACCGAACGCGATCGAGACGATCGTTTCTCCATCTACAAGCCGGAGCCGCACGTGTCCGAACAGACGGAAGCCGCAACGGAAGCCGCCGCAACGGAAGCCGAAACGCCGCCCATCGGGTTCACCGACCTGGGGCTCGCCCCCGAGGTGCTGGCCGCCCTCGAGCAGCTGGGCTACGAAGAGCCCACGCCGATCCAGGTGGAGGCCATCCCCATCCTCCTCGCCGGCAAGGACGTGGTGGGCCGCGCCGCCACGGGCACGGGGAAGACGGCCGCCTTCGCCCTCCCCCTGGTGCAGAACATCGACCCCGAGGGCGGCGTACAGGCGCTGATCCTGGCGCCCACGCGAGAGCTGGCCGTGCAGGTGGCCGAGGCCACGCACCGCTACGGCAGCCGCCGCGGCGTGCGCGTCCTCGCCGTCTACGGCGGGCAGGCCATCGACCGGCAGCTGCGCGAGCTGCGGCGCGGCGTGCACGTGGTGGTCGGCACCCCGGGGCGCATCCTGGACCACATCCGCCGCCGCTCGCTGGACCTGTCCGGCGTGTGCTACGTGGTGCTCGACGAGGCGGACGAGATGCTGGACATGGGCTTCATCGAGGACATCGACACCATCCTCGAGGAAACCCCGGAGAGCCGGCAGACGGCGCTCTTCTCGGCCACCTTTCCGCCGCGCATCCAGGAGCTGGCCGAGCGGCACATGCGCGACCCGCAGCGCATCACCGTCAAGCAGGAACGGCTCGAGACGCCGCTGGTGCGGCAGGTGGCGTACGTGGTCCCCCGCCCCTACAAGCTCGAGGCGCTCACCCGCATCCTGGACCTGGAGGCGCCCACCAGCGCCATCCTCTTCTGCCGCACCCGCACCGAGGTCGACGAGCTGACCGAGGCGCTGCAGGTGCGCGGCTACCGCCCCGAGGCGCTGCACGGCGGGCTGAACCAGGCGCAGCGCGACCGCGTGATGAAGAAGTTCCGCGACGGCACGGCCGATCTCCTGATCGCCACCGACGTGGCGGCGCGCGGGCTGGACGTGGAGCACGTGAGCCACGTGATCAACTACGACATCCCGCAGACGCCCGAGGTGTACGTGCACCGCATCGGGCGCACGGGGCGCGCGGGGCGCGAGGGCACGGCCATCACCCTGGCCCAGCCCCGCGAGCAGTTCCTGCTCCGGGGGATCGAGCGCGAGGTGCGCCAGCCGATCGAGCGGGCGCGCGTCCCCACCGCCGCGGACCTGCGCGCCCGCCGGGTGGAGCTGCTGCGCGCGGCGATCGTGGAGACGCTGGAGGAGGGGGACTGGGAGCGCTACCGCGACGAGGTGATCCTGCCGCTCACCGAGCAGTTCGACGCGGTGGAGCTGGCCGCCGCGGCCGCGAAGATGGCGGCCGACGCCACCCGCGGCGAAGAGCCGGAAGCCGAGATCGACATCCCGCAGTGGGAAGACCGCGGGCCGCGCGACCGGGGCCCGCGTGAAGACAGCCGCGGCCCGCGCGGCCGCCGCGACCGCTTCGAGGGCGCCCCCGGCGGCGGCCCCGGCGGTCCGCGCCGCCACGCGCGCACCGGCGAACCCATGACGCGGCTGTTCCTGGGCGTGGGCCGGCGCCGCGGCATCCGTCCGGGCGACGTGGTGGGCGCCATCGCCGGCGAGGCGCGCATCCCTGGCGAGGGCATCGGCGCCATCGAGATCGCCGACCAGTTCACCATCGTGGAGGTGGCGCAGCAGTACGCCGACCAGGTCCTCGCGGCCATGCGCAACGCCACCATCAAGGGGCGGCCCGTGAGCGTGCGCCTCGCCCGGGAGACCTGATACAGATCCGCCCAGCGGAAATCTCACGTCCGTTGCGGGAGCGGCGCCGTCGCGGAGGCAGGGACGGTACGTGCGGATCGGCCTGGATAGGCGAAAAGCGGAAGCACGGAGCAACCAGGGGTCTCTCCGTGCTTCCGTGTATTCACCTCACGCCCGCGGCGCGTCCGGCCGCGGAAGGCGGCCGCCTCGCGCGCGCGCCGGATCACATGGTGATCACGTCGGACTCGGGTTCGGTCCAGGGGCACCAGTAGCTCTGGTCCGACGGGCACTGGCACGTTCCCTCGCAGGTGATCCCCGAAACCATCATGTTGCCTCGCACCGTTCCGCGCGAACCGCTCTCCGCGGCCGCCGTGTGAAACGAAAGCACTTCGAGTGCGTCGAGCTTCAGCTGCAGCTTCTTCATCGCGTGGGAGCTCCGGTACGGGTAGACGATCTCGTTTTCCGCGCGCGGCGGACCGAGCGCCCCAATCCTACCCAAACCCGCCACGAAACGCAACCTGAAAGCCAAACATCCGTGATTCATTCACGTGATAAAACCAACGAAACGGGCCGGCATCGTCGCTGATACCGGCCCGTCGCGCGAAGTGACGCACTCGCGCACTTGGGC
>DASSME010000198.1:0-8543 GCA_035689035.1 Longimicrobium sp.
TTCGAGGAGCTGGGGTTCACCGGCGTCGCGACCTACATCGCCAGCGGCAACGTGATCTTCCAGTCGCCCGAGACCGACACGGGCAAGCTGGAGCGCACCATCAACGCGCACCTGGAAAAGTCGCTCGGCTACGCGGTCGGCACCTACGTCCGCACCCCCGCCGAGCTCGCCACGATCGCCGCGCACCGCCCCTTCCCGGACGAAGAGCTGGACGCGCCCGGGCACACGCTCTACATCAACTTCCTCCCCGGCGAACCGTCGCCCGAAGCCGTGGCGAAGCTGCTGGAGCTGCGCACGCCGGCCGACGACTTCGCCGTGCACGGCCGCGAGATGTACTGGCTCCTGCGGACGAAGATGAGCGAGACCACCGTCACCGGCCCGCGGCTGGCGAAGGCGCTGGGGATGCCGATGACCAACCGCAACCTGAACACCGTCCGCAAGCTGGCCGAGAAGTATGCGGAGTGACGCGGCGCCTGCCGCCGTTCCCCCCCCGGCCGGCGCATTGTACGACACGATCGGCCGCGGATACGCGGCGCGCCGGCGGCCGGACCCGCGGGTGGCGGCGCGCATCCACGCCGCGCTCGGAGACGCGTCCACGATCGTGAACGTGGGCGCCGGCACGGGATCGTACGAGCCGGCCGGCCGCCGCGTCGCCGCGGTCGAGCCGAGCGAGGTGATGGTGCGCCAGCGCCCGCCCGGCGCCGCGCCCGCCGTCCGCGCCACCGCCCAGGCGCTCCCCTTCCGCGGCCGCTCGTTCGACGCCGCCCTCGCCAGCCTCACCCTGCACCACTGGCCCGACTGGCGCCGCGGCGTGGCCGAGATGCGGCGCGTGGCCCGCCGCCGCGTGGTGATCCTCACCTGGGATCCGGACGATCCGGGCTTCTGGCTGACCACCGACTACTTCCCCACCATCGTCCCCACCGACCGCGCCGCCTTCGCCTCGATCGGCGAGCTGGCGGACGCGCTCGGCGGGGCGCGGGTGGTGCCCGTCCCGATCCCCGCGGACTGCACCGACGGCTTCCTGGGCGCGTACTGGCGCCGCCCCGCCGCGTACCTGGACCCCGGCGTGCGCGCCGCCATCAGCGCCTTCGCCCGCATCGCGGACGCGGAGCCCGCCCTCGCCCGGCTCGCGGCGGAGCTCGCGGACGGCACCTGGGAGCGGCGCCACGGCCGCCACCTCCCCGCCGGCGAGCTGGACCTGGGCTACCGCCTGGTCGTCGCCGAGCTTTCCTGACCCGCGCAACCGCCATGAGCACACCCCCCGCCGAAGAGCGCGGCGTCACCTGGGCCCAGCTGCGCGACTACGTGCTCACGCTCCCGGGGGTGGAGGAAGGGACGTCGTACGGCACGCCCGCGTTCCGGGTGAAGGGGAAGTTCTTCCTGCGGCTGTGGGAAGACGGCCAGACGCTGGTGCTGAAGACCGACTTCTACGAGCGCGACCACCTGATCGGCAGCGAGCCGGAGACCTTCTTCACCACCGACCATTACGCCGGCTACCCCTCGGTGCTGGTCCGCCTCCCCGCCGTCCGCCCCGGCCACCTGCGCGCGCTGCTGCTGGACAGCTGGCGCCGCCACGCCCCCGCGAAGCTGGTGCGGGCGTACGACGAAACCCGCTGAGCCCGTGAACCGTTGGTGAAGGAAGACGATGTGGTCGTCCGTCGTCGCGGGGCGGGGCGCCGAGCCTCGCGGCGCGGAAAAGCGAGGAGGATCTCCCCGCGTGACCACGGAGCCGTGGCTTTGTAGATTGGCAGGCGGATGCGCGGCAGACCCCACGGAGAGCACGTTTGACCCAGCCGATCCCCGAACCGACCCCACCCGGCCCGCGGCACGCACCCGTGGGCGTGGCCCCCAAGCCCGAGGGCGCGCCGTACGGCTACGTGCACGGAGGCGCGCACCCGGCCACGCGCGAGCAGCTCGAGGCGCGGCTGCGCGAGGGGCGCCCCACGCCGCTGGTGTGGACGCCCGAGACCGACGGCATCGCGCCGCCCTGGACGGTGCCGTACCTGTTCCAGGCGTACCGCGAGCACGGGCTGCGCCACTCGCGCAAGGTGGCGCTCACCTGGCTGGCGGTGAGCCTGGCGCTGCTGGGGTACGCCGCCACCTTCGGGCACTTCGTGTTCGTGAACGGCTTCGTGCTGTCGGGGTTCCTGGCCGCGTCGCTCGCCTTCTACTCGTTCATGGAGTGGGTGCGCTTCCGCCGGCTCACCCCCGGCAAGCTGAACGTGGAGATGCACGAGCGGCGCGCGCGTCTCCCCGCCCGCCGCGGCCCCGCGCGCAACACGCAGATGCTGGCGGCGGCGATCGCGCTGGTGGTGCTGGTGCAGGCCATCGCCGCGGTGGCGGTGGGGCACGGCAGCCCGGTGCTGATGGGGAGCAAGGCCAACCTTCCCAGCATCGACGCCGCCGGGATCGTGATGGAGGCGGTGCGGACGGGGCGCCAGTACTGGCGGCTGCTCAGCGGCGCCTACCTGCACGACGGGCTGCTGCACTTCGCCTTCAATATCCTGGGGATCCTGGCGCTGGGGCGCTTCCTGGAGGCGTTCACGCACCGCGCCTACGTGCCGCTGGTCTTCCTGGTCACGGCCGTGGCGGCCAGCACCGCCAGCGTGGTCGCGTCGCACTGGACCGGCGCCGAGGCGTCGGTGGGCGCCTCGGGCGGGCTGATGGGGCTGTTCGGCTTCCTGGCGGTGCTCGCCCGCATCCGGCGCGACAAGCTCCCCCCCGGCTTCGGGCGCGCCATCGTCACCGACATCGCGGTGATCGCCACCATGGGGATCCTGGGCGCCGGCTACGTGGACAACGCGGCGCACGGCGGCGGCTTCCTGACCGGCGCGGCGCTGGGGTGGCTGATGATCCCCCGCGGCGGCCGCACCCCGTACTGGGAGCCGTCGCCCGCCATCCGCGCGCTGGGCACCGTTTCGCTCGCCGTCCTGCTGCTGGGCGCCCTGGCCACCGCCGCCTGGCTGGTCGCCGCGCTCTTCTTCCACGCCGGCCCCGCCTACGTCGTCCACCCCGCCGGCTGACCCTTCCGCCGGCCGGCCCGGGTCCGCCTGAGACGGGTCCGGCATCCGCCCCGCACGCGTCCGGAAGCCCCGCACATGCCCGTGGGGTGTGACCGGTTCGTTCACCCGGTCGTCCTTTGGGGCAGGAACATCAGTCTGGCGCGAACCCGCCCGCGCTCATATTATGGTCCCAGCGGCCCGTTCTGGTCTCCCCGGAAGCCGCCCTCACCGCACGCGCCTGCGTCCGTCGCCCACCCGTACCTCCATCACACCCGTGCGCACCCTCAAACTCGCCGCCGCCCTGCTGGCGCTGGCGGCCGCGCCCGCACTGCACGCGCAACGCGGGCGCGTGCACGACGTTCCGCGCCGCCCGGCGCTCTGGGCCGGCGCCGACACCAACAGCGCCAACGTCTACTACGTGTGGGCCATGCAGCGGGTGGAGACCGACCCCGCGCAGGCCGCCGCCGCCTTCTACTGGGCCGAGCGGCTGAACCCCGGCTGGCCCGACGCGCTGTACGGCCGCCGCATGGCGCTGCTGATGTCGAACCCGCAGCGGCTGGTGGACTACGTGGAGGAGAAGGGCTACACGCTGCGCGACCCCGAGATCCTGGCGATCGACTCGCTGGTGCTGCGGGCCAGCCAGCGCTCCCCCTTCCTCTACACGGCGCTGGAGAAGCCGTTCTGGATGGCCTTCTTCCGCAACGCCTTCCGCGAGGTGATCCGCCGCGAGACCGGGAGGGACAACGGCGCCGACGCCGAGTACCTGATGCAGAACGCCATGCACGACCTGGATCCCGGGCTGCAGGCGTGGCACGAGTACTCGGCCGGCCACTTCCCCGCCGCCGCGCAGGGGTACGAGCGCGCGCTGCGGGGCAACCCGCGCTCGGTGGGCCTGCGCCTGCAGCTGGGGCACGCGCGCTACATGGCCGGCGACTTCAAGGGCGCCGCCGACGCGATCGGCGAGGCCATCACCCGCCGCCGCGACGACGACCGCCGCCAGATCGTGCGGCTGTACGAGAGCAAGGCCGTGCTCGAGTTCAGCCGCGCCGTGGCGCTGGAGCAGGCCGGCGACACCGCCGCCGCCCGCGACGCCTTCGGCAGGGCGCTGGAAGAGGACCTCGCCTTCTGGCCGGTGCACCGCCACCTCTCCGACCGGGCGCTGGAGCACGGCGACAGCGCCACCGCCGTGGCCGAGATGGCGCTGGCGGTGGAGATCGCCCCGCAGGAGGCCGACCTGCGCTACGAGTACGGCGTGCTGCTGCTGCAGACCCGCAAGCCGCTGGAAGGGGTGGCCGAGGTGGCCAAGGCCATCGAGCTGGACCCGTACTTCGCCGAGCCGCACTACCTGCTGGCGCTGCTGAACGACCGCGCCCAGGTGACCGTGGACGCGGCCGACCACTACCGCCACTTCCTGGACCGCGCCCCCCGCGACGACGCCCGCCGCGCCGCCGCGCAGGAGCGCTTGGCCGAGCTGGCCCCGGCAACGCCCGCACCCTGACCCCACGCGCACCCCGCCGCCCGGGCGGGGCCGCTCCACCCGCCTGGAGACGCATCATCCGCATGACCCCGATGTACCGAGTGACCCGCACCCTGGCCGCCGCCGCGCTCCTGGCGCTGGCGGCGGCGCCCGCCGCCCGCGCCCAGCACGTGGACGTGCACGACGTGCCGCGCCGCCCCGCGCTGTGGGCCGGCGCCGACACCAACAGCGCCAACGCCTACTACCTGCACGGCGTGCAGCGGGTGGAGACCGACCCCGTGACCGCCGCCGCCGCGTTCTACTGGGCCGAGCGGCTGAACCCCGGCTGGCCCGACGCGCTGTACGCCCGCCGCGTGGCGCTGCTGATGGCCGAGCCGACGCGGCTGAACGACTACATGGCCGGGCGCCTGTACGAGCTGAACAAGCCCGAGGTGATCGCCATCGACTCGCTGGTGCTGCGCGCCCACCAGCGCGAGCCGTTCCTGCACAGCTCGCTGGAAAAGACGCTGTGGATGGCGTACATCCGCAACATCTACAAGGAGTCTACGCGCGAGTCGGTAGGCAGCGCCGACGCGGGGCTGGCCGAGACCTGGCTGCAGGCCGACATCTTCAACGCCGACCCGTCGTTCCGCGCCTGGTTCGACTTCGTCAGCGGCCGCTACGCGCCGGCCATCCAGGGCTTCCAGCGCACCCTGCGCAACGGCCACCAGACCACCGAGATCCGTATGCAGCTGGGGCGCGCCCAGTACCTGGCCGGCCAGTACGGCGAGGCGGCGGTCACCCTGGCCGACGCCATCGCCCGCTACCGCGCCAACGACCGGCGCGACATCGTGCGCCTGTACCAGAGCAAGGCGGCGCTCGAGTTCACCCGCGCCGCCGCGCTCGAGCAGCTGGGCGACACCGCGGGCGCCACCCAGGCGCTGGCCCGCACGCTGGAAGAGGATCTCGCCTTCTGGGCCGCGCACCGCCGCCTGGCCCAGCGCGCCGCCGAGCGCGGCGACGCGGCCACCGCGCTCTCCGAGATGGCGCTCACCGTGGAGCTGGCCCCCCAGGAAGCCGACCTGCGCTACGAGCACGCCGCGCTGCTGATGCTGGCCAACCAGCTGGACCCGGCCGTGGCCGAGCTGCAGAAGGCGATCGAGCTGGACCCCTGGTACGCGCAGCCGCACTACCTGCTGGCGCTGCTGAACGACCAGAGCGGCGTGGTCCCCGACGCGCTGGACCACTTCCACCGCTTCCTGGAGCTGGCCCCGCGCGACGACCCGCGCCGTGCCAACGCCGAGGCCCGCGTGGCCGCCCTCTCCGGCGCCGCCCCGCCCGCCGCATCGACCGCCCCGGCCCCGGCGCCGCCCTCGGCACCGGCCACGCCCACGCGCTGACCCACGGAAAAACGGAAGCGCGGAGGCCGGTCACCAGCCTCCGCGCTTCCTCCGCGCTTCCTCCGCACCCAGCACTCAGCACCCAGCACTCTTTCGCATGAAACATCGCTCCGCCGCCGCCCTGGCCGCCCTGGCCCTCACCGCCGCCCCGCTGGCGGCGCAGCAGACGCCCACCGGCGCCCTGCGCCCGCGCACCACCTACGAGGACCTGCAGATGTTCAGCCAGGTGCTCAACCAGATCCGCGTGAACCACCCGGACAGCGTGGACACGCACGAGCTGTTCATGGCGGCGGTGCAGGCCATGGTGCACGCGGCCGACCCGCACTCATACGTGATCGAGGCGGCGCGGCTCTCCCCCGAGCGGCAGCGCGCGTACCGCGAGGGCCGCCTCTACCCCGTCCCCGTCTCGTTCCGCTACGTGGGCGACCAGGCGGTGGTGGAGAGCGTGAGCCCCGGCTCGCAGGCCGCGCGGCAGGACATCCTCCCCGGCGACCTGCTGGTGGCGGTGGACGGGCAGCCCGTGCTCGCCCGCAGCTCCTTCGAGCTGGAGGCGTGGATGGCGGGGGAGAAGAACAGCACCGTGCAGCTGCGCTTCGAGCGCGAGCGGGTGGACGGGAGCATCGTGGAGCTCGACCGCGCCGTGCGCCGTGAGCGGGTGGAAGAAGCCACCGCCGTCCCCGCCGCCTTCATGCTCGACGCCGAGACCGGCTACGTGCGCGTGACCACCTTCGCCAACCAGAAGGCGGCCGAGGACCTGCACGACGCGCTGGGGGCGCTCGAGAAGCAGGGGATGCGGCGCCTGGTGCTGGACCTGCGCGACAACGGCGGCGGGATGGTGGACGAGGCGGCACGCGTGGCCAGCGAGTTCCTGCCCAGCGGCGCGCTGATCTACACCAGCGCCGGGCGCAAGCCCGAGGTGAGCAAGACGCAGCGGGTGACGCACTCGTTCCTGAGCTCCGGGGGCCGGGCGTACCCGCTGGTGCTGATGGTGAACGGCGGCACCGCCAGCGCCAGCGAGATCGTGGCCGGCGCGCTGCAGGACCACGACCGGGCGCTCGTCGTCGGCCGGCCGACCTTCGGCAAGAGCCTGCTGATGCAGGGCTTCCCGATGACCGACGGCAGCATCATCGAGCTGGTGATCGGCCACGTGAGCACCCCGTGCGGCCGAGTGATCCAGCGCCAGTACCGCGGCATCGGGCGGGGCGAGTACTACCGCCTGGCCCACGCCGCGCGCGACACCGCCGGCCGCCCCAGCTGCAGGACCGATCACGGCCGCACCGTCTATGGCGGCGGCGGCATCTACCCCGACGTGGTGTTCGACCAGGCCGAGGGCGCGCCGCTCTGGCTGGCGCGGGTGATGGAGGAAGACGTGGTCACCCGCTGGACCAACGCCTGGGTGGGCGCCCACGGCGGCACGCTCACCACCGCCGAGGCGCTCTCCGCCAGCCCCACGCTCACCGCCGAGGCGCTGGCCGACTTCCGCGCCTTCGCCGGCCGCCAGGGCCACACCGTCCCCGCCGGCGCCGACGCCGACGCGCGCCTCACCCGCACGCTCCTCCCGGCGATCGCGTGGACGAAGTGGGGCGACCCCGGCTTCTACCGCATGCTCGCCGTGCTCGACCCGCAGGTGCGCCAGGCCGTCGGCGCCTTCGACCGCGCCGCGCAGCTCCTGCAGGGACAGTGACCCCGGCGGCGGGTTCCCGCTAGATTCGAAGCGCCCCGCGGGTTGCCCGCGGGGCGCACTCGCTCGTTCACCGGACCTGACCCCGACGCCGCCGCGATGCCGCTTCCGATCGCCATCCCGTTCGCCGTGCTGCTGATCCTGTCGTCGTCCATCGTCGCCGAGGCGGTGAACGCGCCCGCCATCCCGGCGTTCGTGGTGATCGGCACCTCGCTCTGGGTCTACTTCGACGCGAAGAAGCTGGACCTGGGCCGCTACCGCACCGGGCTGATGAACCCCGAGGTGGTCACCATCGGCTGCTTCCTGCTGTGGATCATCGCCTTCCCCTGGTACCTCTCCGCCCGCGACAAGATCAGGCGCGGCACCATGCCGCTGAAGGAGCCGCCTCCGGGGACGGAGACCTGATGGTTCCGCGGGGTCGATCCACCGTTCATCCGCTCGACTCGCGGTTGAAGTCCGCGGAGGCGGACTGCGTGCCCTTGTAGCCGCGAGTTCACTCGCAAACTCCACACGACCTCCGCCCGACCTTCCGAGTCCGCCAGCCCATTGCGCCCTCCGCGCTCGCCGCGTTATCTGTTTGCGGCGATGGCGGGTTCGGCTCGCCGCCGCGGCGGTTCGTCTCCCGCGCGCCGCAACGCTCTTTCCTCTCCCGGAGAGTTCCGCAGTGCCCGGATCGCCGTATCGCCGCACCCAGTCTCCCGCGACCGCCGCAACGCCGCGCACGGCGAGGCACGCATGATCGCGCGCGCCGTGGGGAGCAGCGCGCCGCGCAAGGACTCGGCGGCGAAGGTGACGGGGGCCGCGAAGTACGTGGACGACCTGCACTTCCCCGGGATGCTGCACGGGCGGACGATTCGCTCCACCGTTCCGTGCGGCGTGATCAAGTCGATCCGCTTCGGCTTCGGACCGGACGACGGTTTCACGGTCGTCGACCATCGTGACGTGCCGGGCGTGAACGCGGTCGCCATGATCCTGGACGACCAGCCGTTCCTGGCCGAGGGCCG
>DASSME010000199.1:0-2924 GCA_035689035.1 Longimicrobium sp.
GCCGTGTTCCAGGCCGTGGCCGGCCGGGTCTCGGTGAGCCGGATGCGGACGATCGACTTCGCCCCCTTGAACCCGTACTTCCAGGGCACGACCAGCCGCAGCGGCGCCCCGTTCTGGGCCGGCAGCTCGCGGCCGTACAGCCCGACGGCCATGATCGTGAGCGGGTGCATCGCCTCGTCCATCCGCAGCCCCTCGGTGTAGGGCCAGTCCAGGATCTGGCGGCGCTGGCCGGGCATCTGCACCGGGTCCATCAGCGTGGTGAGCTCCACGAACCGGGCGGACGGCTGCGGCTGCGCGCGGGCGATCACCTGGCGCAGCGGGATCCCGTCCCACGGGATCACCATCGACCACGCCTCCACGCAGCGGAAGCGGTAGGTGCGGTGCTCCACGCGGTACGGCTTCACCAGGTCGTCGAAGGCGTAGCGCCCCGGCCTGGCGCACAGCCCGTCGATCTGCACCGTCCAGGGCCGGACTTTCAGCGTCTTCGGCGCGTTCTCGGCCGGGTCGCTCTTGTCGGTGCCGAACTCGTAGAAGTTGTTGTAGCTGGTGATGTCTTCCCAGCTGTTCGGCTTGTCGTCCTGCGCCGCCTCGGCGCTCGAACAGGCGGCCAGCGACGCGGGCGCGCCCACCGCGGCGAGCGCGGCCGCCCCCGCGGCGAGGCCCAGGAACCGGCGCCGGCCCAGGTAGGCGCGCTCCGGCGTGATCTCCGACGATCGCGTGTCGTCCGGCCTGCGGATCAGCATCGCTCCCTCGCTCCGTGGTTGCGCCCGCCGCTGATGGTGGGGATGGCGATGGTTATAGCGCCGCCCCCGCGGCCGGGTTCCGGCTCGGCCGGGACGCCGGGCCCAGCCTGCGCCGCGCGCCGCGGATCTCCGGCACTTCGACGATGCGGATGCCGCGCGGCGGGTGCTCCACCGCCTGCACGAGCGCGGCCACCATGTCGTCCAGCGTGACCAGCCCCAGCCGCCGCGCCGTGTCTCGCGTGGACGGAAGGCGCTCGGCGACGAAGTACATCGGCACCAGCAGGTAGGGCCAGCGGTGGCCGGGGCCCAGCACGTACCAGGGACGTACGAAGGTGGCGTCCACGCCGGATTCGCGGACCAGCGCCTCGCACCGCGCGCGGACGGCCACGTAGGCGCGCATCGCGGGCGCGGGCTGCGCCACGCTCACGTACACGAAGTGCGCGACACCCGCCTCCCTCGCCGCGAGCACCGACTCGCGCGCCGAGACGAAATCCACCCGCTCGAACTCCGCCGCCTTGCGTGGGTTGGGATGCGGCGTGCCGATGAGCTGGACGAACGTCTCGCCCGCGCGGACCTGGTCCGCGAACGTCGCATGGCCCAGCGCGTCACCGGTCACGGGCTCGGCGCCGCGCGGCAGCTTCCCTTCCGAGCCGGGACGGACCAGCGCCCGGACGGCGTGGCCGCGCGCGAGCAGTTCGCTGATCAGCCGCCGGCCCACGTAGCCGGTGCCGCCGGTGACGAAGAGGTCGGCCATGAGATGATTCTCGATGCCGGAGGGTGGCAGGGGCGGATGAGTCCGCTATCCGCTGCAACGACCACGCGAAGTCCGCCTGCGCGGACTACGGGCGGTCGTTCAGCCGATGCGTTCCCGCGCGGCACCCGCATCCGTCCGTCCGATGCGGTGCGGACGCGCGAGGTTACGCGTGGAACGCAGCAGGGGGCGCGGTCGCCCGCGCCCCCATGATACGCCCCGCGTGCCCGGCCGGATTGCGTCAGGCCGGATCGGCGGCCAGCGCCTCGAGCCGGGCGATGCGCTCGGCCATCGGCGGATGGGTGGAGAACAGCCTGGTGAAGCCGCCGCCGCGCATCGCCGACAGCGGGTTCACCTGCGCCAGCGGCGCCACCGCGGGCGACACCTCCATCGGGATGCGGTGCGCGCCCGCCTCCAGCTTGCGCAGCGCGCTGGCCAGCGCGGTCGGGCGGCCGGTGATGCGCGCGGCCACGGCGTCGGCCTTGAACTCGCGCTGGCGGCTCACCGCGAGCTGGATCAGCACCGCGGCCAGCGGCGCCAGCAGCAGCATGGCGAGCATCACCAGCGGGTGCCCGTTGCGGCTGTCACGGTCGCCGCCGCCGAAGAAGAAGCCGAAGTGCGCCAGGTTGCTGATGGCGCCCGCCAGCGTGGCCGCCACGGTCATCAGCAGCATGTCGCGGTTCTTGATGTGCGCCAGCTCGTGGGCCAGCACCCCTTCCAGCTCCTCGCGGTTCACCGTCCGCAGGATCCCCTCGGTCACGCAGACCACGGCGTGCCGCGGGTCGCGGCCGGTGGCGAAGGCGTTGGGCTGCGCGTGCGGCGCGATCGCCAGCGTGGGCATCGGCAGGCCGGCGCGCTGGCGCAGGCGGTCCACCATCGCGTACAGCTCGGGCGCCTCGTCGGAGCCCACGGTGCGCGCGCCGTACATCCGCAGCACCATGGCGGCGGACGCGAAGTACGCGAAGAAGTTCATCCCCACGGCGAACAGCAGGGCCAGCAGCAGCCCGCTCTGGCCCCCCAGCACGTTCCCCAGCGCCCCCAGCAGGGCCGTGAGGCCGGCCATCAGCAGGAAGACTCGTACGTTGTTCATATGCGCTCTCTCCCGTCTTTGCTCGTTCGTGTCCATCACCCGCGACCCGCCGCCATCCTCGACGCGGCGGCCACCCCGGCAGCCATCCACGGCGGCCATCCACGGCGGGTTGGAACCCGCCGCCGGAACTTCGGAAAGTCCGCCTTCGCGGACTGCTTCGTCCGCATCCGCGCCGATCTCGACGTACGCCCACGTCCGCAGAAGCCTCGTGCGGCGCCTCCCCGCCTCGCGCACGGCCACACCGAAGCGTCGGTGTGGTCCGCCGCCCGCGGGCCCCCCGGACCGCCCCTCCCCCAAGGCGGTTTTTGGGGGAGGGGCAGCGCGGGCGAAGCCTCGCGCG
>DASSME010000200.1:0-2706 GCA_035689035.1 Longimicrobium sp.
CTCGCGCGGCCCTCGCTCGAAACGCTCTTCATCTCCCTGACCGGAAGGAAGCTGGACGCATGAGCACGCTCGTGATCGACCGGCCGGCGGCCGCGGAGGGCGAGGTGAGCGCGGGCCGCGTGTTCGCCGCGCTGCTGCGGCGCGACGTGCGGGTGGCCGCGCGCGAGCTACCCGCGTTCCTGCTGCGCACCACGCTGCAGCCGGTGATGTTCGTGATCGTATTCGGCTACCTGCTGCCGCGGATGGGGTTCATGAGCCGCGGCTACACCAGCGCGCTCCTCCCCGGCGTGCTGGCGGTGAGCCTGGCGATGAGCGCGATCCAGGCGGTGACGCTGCCGATGGCCATCGACTTCGCGGCGACCAAGGAGATCGAGGACCGGCTGCTGGCCCCGGTGCCCACCTGGCTGGTCGCGGTGGAGAAGATCGTGTCGGGGATGATCCAGGGGCTGGTCTCGGCGATCATCGTCCTGCCGCTGGCCCGGCTGATCATGGGCCCGATCCCCGGGCTCACGCTGGCGCACGCGGGCGAGGTGTTCGCGGTGGCGCTGCTGGGGGCGGCGGCGTTCTCGTCGCTGGGGCTGGTGCTGGGCACGGCGGTGAGCCCGCAGCACATCGGGATGATGTTCAGCGTGATCGTGGCGCCGATGATCTTCTTCGGCTGCACCTACTACCCGTGGCGCGGGCTGGACGCGGTGCCGGCGGTGAAGTACGCGGTCCTGGTCAACCCCCTGGTGTACGTGGCCGAGGGGATGCGCGCCGCCCTCACGCCGGCCCTGCCGCACATGCCGCTGCCCGTGGTGCTGGCGATGCTGCTGGTGCTGACGGCGGGGTTCGGCGCGCTGGGGCTGCGGGCGTTCTACAAGCGCGCGATCGGGTGAGCGTCGGGTCGGATTTCGTGGCGGCCCCCGCCCGACCGCCCGGGGCGACCCCGCCCGCCCAAGGCGGTGAAGCCACGGCGCCACGGCTACAACGACAGGAAGCCTCGCAAACCGCGCGAGGCTGTTCGTCGGTTCCCGCGGCGAAGATCCCGCGCCGTGCCGCACCCGGCCGGGGATCGTCCGGGCCTGCCGGGGGGCTGAAGCCGCGACGTTCGACCACGGGAAGCCTCGCAATCGGCGCGAGGCCGGGACGACGCCTTCCTCCGCCTGCGCGGAGTGGGACGGCGACGCGGAAACGAAAACGGCCCCCGCGGGTGCGAGGGCCGTTTCGTTGTCATACGCCAATGGTTACGGCTTGGCGGCCGCGGCGCTGTCGGGCTTCGCTGGCGCCGGCGTCGCGGGCGGCGGCGTCTGCGCGGGCGCCGGAGTGGTGACCGGGGCCGCGGCGGCGCTGTCGGGCCTGGGCTGCGCCGCGGGCGTGGTGTCACGCCGCGTGGTGTCGCGGCGGACCGAGTCGGCGGCCGCGGCCGTGGTGTCGGAGCGGGCGCGGGTGGTGTCCGGCCGCGCGGGGGCGGCGGGGCGCGCGGGCGCGGGCGGCGTGGGTGTGCGGTTCACCACGTTGCCCTTCTCGCGCGTGCGGGTGCCGCGGAACACCACCGGGGTGCCGGGCGTGATGCGCCGCGCCAGGTAAAGCGCGTCCCAGTTGGCCAGCCGCACGCACCCGGCCGACACGGCGTAGCCGATCGTCTCGGGGCTCTTGGTGCCGTGGATCCCGTAGTGCTCGGCCGAGAGCGTCATCCACACCCGACCCACCGCGCTGTTGGGCCCCGGCGGGATCTGCGCCTCGGGGTCGTCTTCGTGGCCGTGGTGAAGGATCGCCGGCTGGTAGTGCCACCACGGGTTCTCGGTGATGGCCAGCACGTGGAAGCTCCCCTCGGGGCTGGGGTCGTAGCTCGAGCCCAGCGTGGTGGGGAAGTGGTAGAGGATGCGGCCGGCGGCGTCCAGCGCCTGCAGGTAGTGGTCGGGTCCCGAGACGACCAGCGTCTCGACCACGCCCTTCGGCGGCGCGCCGGGGTCGCGGACGTTGGGAACGTTGATCACGTCGCCCGCCTTCAGCGCGTCGATGCGGACGCCGGGGTTCAGCTTCTGCAGCAGCTCCACGCGCGACGCGAACAGCTCGCTCAGCTTTTCGCCCAGCGACTCGTAGCACATGCAGTCCAGCTCGGCCTGTGCGTAGATGCTGCCGGGGAGCGACACGAAGGGGCCGCGCACCTCGGCGGCCGTGAGCGTGTGCGGCACCACCACCTGCGCCGGGTTCCCGGCCACCTGCACCAGCCGCGCGTAGGTGGCGCTGTCCACCACGCCGGTGGGGGTGAGCCCCTCGCGGGCCTGGAACCAGTACACCGCCACGCTGGTGTTCTGCCCCCATCCGCCGTCCAGCATCCCCGGCGCGAAGAGCGCGCGGTTCAGCAGCACCTGCACCTTCAGCACCGACGGCCCCTTCAGCCCCGGGCCCAGCGGAAAGCGCGGTCGCGCGTCGTTCACCGCCTGGGCGGTGATCTGCGCGGCCGTCTCGCCGTTCGGGGCCACGCGCGTCAGGTCGAGCGGCGTGGCCGGGTTGAGCGCCGGGCGCACGGCCGGGCGCCGCACCAGCGCGGGCCGCGCGGTCGCGGCCGGCGCCTGCGTGCCCGGCGCCACCCGCGACGCGGGCGGCCGTGCGCGCATGGCGGGCAGCTGCAGCAAGGGCGCGGTGGCCTGGGCGCGGGCGGGCATGGGCGCGCACGGCAGCGCCAGGATACACGCCAGCGTCAGCGCCGCGCGGGCGGCG
>DASSME010000201.1:0-2229 GCA_035689035.1 Longimicrobium sp.
CCGACCACCGAGCCGGCCCCCGCCTCGCGCTCGCCGTCGCAGCGCGAGCCCAGCACCGTGGCGAGGCCGGGGACGGCCAGCGTCTGCTCGGCCGTCGCACCCTCGCGCAGGGTGACCGACACGCCGCGCGGGCGGTACCCCAGCGCGTCGGCGCGCGGGCTGGCGAAGGTGACGGTGTAGTCGCCGGGCGGGATGTCCTTCACCTCGAAGCGGCCCAGCGAGTCGGCCACGGCCGCGTGCCCGGGCCCGCCCACCATCACCGTCGCGCCGGCCAGCGCGCGCGAGGTGGTGCTGTCGAACACCACCCCGCGCAGCGTGGACGAGCCGGTGAGCGACACGCGCGAGCCGCTGGAGGTGACCACGGTGAGCACGTCGCCGCCCTCCTCGCGCAGGCCGGTGAGCTTGTAGCGCATCGGCTGCTCCACGGTGGGCGCGCCGGGGATGTGCGCCACCGGCTGCATCCGCTCGGCCTGCACCGTGGGCATGCGGATGGTCCAGCGGCTCACCACCCAGCGGCCGTCGTCCAGCCGGCGGAAGTCCATGCGCCCGCTGGCCGATTCGGAGGTGCCGCGCTGCCCCGGGACGCGGGTGTACTGGTACTCCATCCGCTTGAGCTCGGCCGTGGCGCGCTCCACCCACAGCGTGCCGCGGATGTCGGAAAGCTCGCCCTGGCGCACCGGCTCGAAGGCCAGGCCGATCAGCCCCGGCTCGTCGCGCGGGGCCTCCCTGACCGAGAAGCAGTGGTTCTCCTGGAAGTCCTCGGAGAGGAGGACGCGGGCGTCGGGGGCGTGGAAGACCAGGTTGTTGTCGGCCTCGGTCTCGATGTACCCCGCGGCGGTCAGGCGCTCCAGCGGCACCGCCACGAACGGGCTGCCGGTGGTGAGCTCGGAGGGGACCACCGAGTCCTGCAGGATGCTTCCCTGCGGGTCCATCCGCCGCCACAGGTGGCGCACCGTGTAGCGGTACGCCTGGGTGTTGCTTTCGCTGGCGCTGCCCAGCGCCTTGCGTGCCTCTTCCCACACCGTGGCCGTCTCGGGGCCCGAGCCGGGGCGCGGTGTGCAGCGGGCGCGCCCCGAGACCGTGATCCCCTGCAGGGCGATGCGCTGCGGGTTGGCGGCGACGCGGCGCTGCACCGTCTCGCCCGCGCCCAGCTGCAGCGGCGGCGTCTGCGTCAGCGCGTAGCCGATGCGCTCCACGGCCAGCACGTAGGTGCCGGCCCCGGGGGCGCGCACGGTGAAGGCGCCGTCGCGGCCGGTCATGGCCGCCGCCACGTCGCGCCCGCCGCTGCGCAGCACCGCGCGCGCGCCGGGGATCGGCTCGCCGGTGGTGGGGTCCACGAACGAGCCCTGCACCGCCTGGGCGTGCAGCGCGGGCGCGGCCAGCAGCGCCAGCGCGGCGGCCAGCAGGAGCGCGGGGAAGAGCCTGGGCGTGTTCATCGCCAGCATCCAGGGAGTTGGGGGAAGATCGCCGCCGGCTGCTCGCGGCGTGCGCGAGCCGGCGGCGAAGCGTGAGACCGGCGTGCCCGCGGGCGCACCGTCATCCGGATCCATCGTGCATCTCCACGTCCACGCGGGCGGGCCTGCCGTTGCGGATGCGCGTTTCGGTGTGGCCGTGGGCGGTGGACGATTCCGCGCGGACCGTCAACTCGGACTGGGTCGACACGCCGCACAGCACGTAGAGCCCGTCGGCGTCGGCGCGGGTGGTGAGCTCTTCGCGGGTGAAACTCGCCGCGCGCGTGGAGTACCCTTTCGCGTACCAGCTCGCCGTGACGGTGGCCGATGCCGCGCCGGGGCCGGTCACGACCCCCGCCACGACCCCCGCCTCGTGCCGGAGCGTGCTGTCGGGGCAGAGCGCCCGGGTCAGCGTGCGCCAGCCGGGCACCGCCAGCGCCACCTCCACCGTGTCGCCCGCGCGCAGCGTGACGGTGTGGGGCTGCACGACCGCCGCCATCAGGCCCAGCTCCGGGTGGGTGAACGCCAGGAGGTAGCGGCCCTCGCCGGGCGCGGTGAGCACGAAGGCGCCGTCGGCCCCGCTCTGCACGCTCGAGGCGGTACCGGCCAGGTACACCCGCGCGCCCGCCAGCGGCGCCGCGCGGGTGCTGTCCCACACGGTGCCGCGCACCACCCCCGCTTGGGCCCGGGCGTCGCGGCCGGAGACCACGGCGGCCAGCAGCAGTGCCGCGAGCAAGGCCCGAGTCCAGCGGATCATCGTCGCCATCGGCCTACTTCC
>DASSME010000202.1:0-10531 GCA_035689035.1 Longimicrobium sp.
AGAATTCAGTGCGATGGAGACGTTCCGCAGGCTGTCCCCTGTTCCCTGTCCCCGGTCCCCTGGCCCCCGTGCTTGAGGGATGCGCGCCCGGAGGGCCGGGACTGCGGAGGGCGGCGGTTGGCCCGGAGCAGGCCCGGCGCCGTTGGCAACGGCGGTATCGTTGCCTACGGCGCGCGCAGCCCGGCCCGGAGCGCAGCGGAGGGACACGCCCGGATCCCGCGGTTCGCGGTTCATACCACCACCCCCTCGTCGCGGCGCTGGAGCTCGATGAAGACGTCTTCGATGGTGGGCTGGGCGAACTGCGCGGTGATCTGCTCGACGGTGCCCAGCGCGATCAGGTGGCCGCGGCTCAGGAAGGCGATACGCTGGCAGCGCTCGGCCTCGTCCATGTAGTGCGTGGTGACCAGGATCGTCGTCCCGCGCTCGGCCAGGCGGTAGATGAGCTGCCAGAAGGTGCGGCGCGCGGCGGGGTCCACGCCGGCGGTGGGCTCGTCCAGGAAGAGCATCCGGGGGCGGTGCGCGGTGCTGCAGGCCAGCGCCAGCCGCTGCTTCCACCCGCCGCTGAGCGTGCCCGCCAGCTGGCCGGCGCGCGGCTCCAGCCCCAGCTCGTCCATCAGCTCGCCGATCCGCCGCGACCGCTCGCGCCCGACCAGGCCGTAGACCGAGGCGTAGAAACGGATGTTCTCGGCCACGGTCAGGTCGTCGTACAGCCCGAACCGCTGCGACATGTAGCCGATGTTGCGGCGCACCTGCTCGGGCTGCGCCGCCACGTCGTAGCCGACGACGCTGGCACGGCCGCCGCTGGGCGCCATGAGGCCGCAGAGCATCCGGATGGTGGTGGTCTTCCCCGAGCCGTTGGGCCCCAGCAGCCCGAAGACCTCGCCCGCGGCGATGCTCAGGGTGAGCCCCTCCACCGCCACCAGCGGGCCGAAGCTCTTGCGCAGCCCCTCGGTCAGCACCGCCGGATCGGACGGGGCCGCGCGCGCGCCGGTGTCGCTCATCGCGCGGGCGCGGGCGGGAAGGTGACGGTGATGGGGAGCCCGGCCTTGAGCATCGGCTGGGCGCCGTCGAACTCCACGCGCACGCCGAAGAGGAGGTCGGCGCGCTCGCGCTCGGTGAGCGCCACGCGCGGGGTGAACTCCGCGCGGTCGCTGATGGACTGGATGCGGCCGCGGATCGGGCGCTCGGGGAAGCCGTCCAGCCGGGCCTCGACCGCCTCCCCGACGCGGAGCGTGGGGAGGAGCTTCTCGTCCACGTACACGCGGGTGTACGGGTGCGCGGCGTCGCCCAGGGTGACCACGGGCTGGCCGGCGGCGATCACCTCGCCCGGCTCGGCGTAGCGCCCCAGCACCACGCCGGCGGCCTGGGCGGTGAGCGTCAGGTCCGCCGCGGTGGCCCGCGAGGTCTGCAGCGCCGCGCGGGCGGTGGCGACCTGCGCCCGCGCCCCCTCGATCTGCTCGCGGCGCGGGCCGGCGCGGACGGCCGCGAGGACCTGGCGGGCGGCGTCGCGGCGGCGCGCGGCGACCCGGGCGGCGGTCTGCGCGGCGTCGAACTGCTGGCGGCTGACGGTGCCGTTGGCGGCCAGCGGGCGCAGCCGCTCCACGTCGCGCGCGGCGCGGTCGGCCTCGGCCTGGGCGGCGGCCACGTCGGCCTGCGCGCGGGCGACGTCCTCGGCGCGGGAGCCGGCCTGCAGCTCGTCGAGGCGCGCCTGGGCCTGCTGCAGCGTGGCCTCGCGCACGCCCACGTCACCCACGGCCACGGTCTGCGTGAGGGTGGCCAGCGTGTCGCCCGCGCGCACCACGTCACCCTCGCGCACGCGCACGGCCACCACGCGGGCGGGCTGCAGCGGCGCCGCGTCGAGCTCGGTGATCTCCAGCGTCCCCGTGGCCGTGCGCGCGCCGTCGCCCCGGCCGCACGCGGCGGCGCCGTACGCGAGCGCCAGCGCGGCGGTCACGCGCACGCCGATCCAGCGCGTGCGCCCCCGGCGGGGCGTCGGCGTGGTAATCAGGGACGCGAGCCAGGGGGCGATCCCGGTCCGGACCGCCGCGGTTCCATCGACCGGGAATGCACGGGGATCCCCATCGTTCGTCGTCATGATCCGTCTCCGGAAGCGGGCGCGGGGCGCGCCTCGAGCGCCGACAGCACGAAGGCGGCGGCGTGGCGCGCGTAGGCCTGCATCTGTTCGTCGCTGGCCTGCCCGGCGCCGCCCAGCAGCACGCCCATCCCCGGCCGCACGATGTGGGTGTAGGGAACCAGCGACATGGCCGAGAGGGCGCTGAGGCGCGCGTCCAGGTCGGCGCGGAAGATCCCCGCCCGCTGCCCCTGCTCGATCAGGTCGCACACGCGGCGAAAAACCAGCCCGGCGAGCTGCCCGATGTGTTCGGCCGCGTGGTCGGCGTGCGGGTCGATCATCTCGCGGGCAAGGATGCGCGGCAGCGTGGGGCGCTCCATCAGCCGCTCGGCCTGGAAGCCGATCATGGCGGGGATGGCGGCGGCGGGCTCCATGGGCACGTCCAGCCGGCGCGACGCAGCCGTCACCAGCCAGGTGAACAGCCGCCGCAGCACCTCGCGGTACACGCCGTCCTTGCTCTGGAAGTAGTAGTAGATCAGCGCCGGGTTCGCCCCCGCCCGCGCGCCGATCTGCTTGATGGTGGTGGCGTCGAACCCCTGCGCCGCGAACAGCCCCTCGGCGGCGTCCAGGATCAGGTCGGGTGTGGCGGCCGCGGCTTCCATGGTATTTGATTAATCGATCGATCAAGATCATGCAAGGATCGTTTGATCGGGGAGCGGCGCGCCCGCGACGGCGACACACTTGCCCTCCCTTCAGTTCCGGACGATTTTACAGGGACGTGCCGAGAACCCGGCAGGCAGAGCGGGCGGAGGGGGAACCGGTCCAAGGCACGCCACCCGTTCGCGCCGAACCGGCCGTAGGGCGAATGCCCATGGGCCCGCGACGCGCCCGACCGAGCGGAGATGCCGATGCGCCCGACGAGAAAGCTGTCGCTGGAGGTTGGGGAGCTGCGCGTGGAGAGCTTCCGCACCGTGCCGGAGGGCGGCCCGCGGGGAACGGTGCGCGCCCACGGCTACACCGAGCCCGACTATCCGAGCTGCGCCCTGACCTGCGGCGCGTCGCCGCCGGCGCCCACCGCGCTCTGCGGCGCCGTGGGCGCGCTGAAAACCGTGATCGAGTGCTGCTACTGACCGGCTCTCCCACGCCCCCGGCGCAACCCGCGTCCGGGGGCGTGTTGCTTCACACCCGCACCATGCGCTCGGCACGAGCGCGACCGCACCATGCGCGGGCCGTGCGCGACGGCCTGGTGACCTTTCACCCCCGAACCGGAGAACGACCGATGGCGCTGAACCCGAACGACCTGGCCGTGGAGACGTTCGTGACCTCGGACACGCTTTCGCCCTCGCAGCCGATCGGCGGGCCGAAGACGTACGAGCCCGGCTGCACCGCGTTCGTCGAGCTGTGCCCCACCGACACCACCGTGGTCGGCATCGCCGTCGGGGCGTGACCCGGCGGCCGCACGCGAACCATCCAGCCGAGAGGTGAGCGATGAAGAAGCTGAGCCTGGACCCCGCCGCGCTGAAGGTGGAAAGCTTCGACACCTTCGACGCCGACGGCCGCAGCGGTACGGTACGCGGCAACGGGAGCTGCTACACCTTCAGCTGCACCGGCACCTGCGGGATCGCGCCCGACAGCTCGCCCGAGAAGGACGGCGGGTTCGCGATCTCGGAGCCGCCGCGGAACTGCTGCGCCTGAACCATCCAACCCCAAGAGGCGGACCATGAAGAAGCTGAGCCTGGACCTGGCGGAGCTGAAGGTGGAGAGCTTCGACACCTTCATCCCCGAGTCGGAGCGCGGTACGGTGCGCGGCAACGGGAGCTGCTACACCTACAGCTGCACCGGCACCTGCGGCGCCACCCCGCCCAGCGACAGCACGCTGGAGAAGATGGACCTGGCGTCGCGCACCAACTGCCCCCAGTGCTGCGTGTGAGCTGACCTGCCACCCGCGACACCGCCCCGGGGCGCCCACGCGGCCGCGCCCCGGGGCGGAGCCACGCACGGCCGCGCGAGACCCGTCCGACCCAAACCCCAACGGAGAACCTGGACGATGAAGAAGCTGAACCTGAACCTGGAACAGCTCGCGGTGGAGAGCTTCGAGACCGCCGACGCCGAGCGGCGCGTGGGCACCGTGCGCGCCTACGTGTGCAGCGACGTGTGTACGGCCAGCTGCCCGCCCGGCACCTGCGGCATCCTGCCGATCTCGGCCGAGTCGGAGTGCAACGCCTTCCCGCAGAGCAAGTGGTGCGGCACGGGCGACACCTGCGACTTCAGCGACTGCGGCCCCTGCTGCGTCTGAGTACCCGACCCGGAAGCTCGGTCCGTCACGTCGGCTGGGCCGATGGGTCACACGGAGCAGCGGAGTGCAACGGAGCAGCGGAGAACTGCGCCGGGTTCGCGCAGCTCTCCGCTGCTTTCGAGCCGGTCCCCCGTGGCTCGCCGTCCTGAGCGCGACCACGGCCGCGCCGCCGGACGGCGCGATGGCCGCAGCGCGAAGGATCCGCCAATCCCCCGTGCAGGCTCGGAACAGCCTCGAGTAAACCTTTCCACGCATCGATGTGTCTGATCATGGATGCGAAGCTTGACCCGCGGGCCCGTACGTGCTAAAAACCTAGCAGATCGACCGCCCAAACCGCGGGATTCGGCGCGGCCCGCGGCGCTCCACGGCTGATGCAGCCGACCCTCCACCCTCCCGATCGGCCCGTCATGAAAACCCTGCTCGGAACGTCGCTGGCGCTGGTCCTGTTTGCTTCGATCCCCGCCCAGGGGCAGCTGCGCTACACCGTGGACGTGCGCAACGGCGGCCGCAGCCACACCGCCGCGGTCACGCTCGACGTGGGCTCGCTCACGCCCGCCGACAGCGTCTTCCAGTTCGCCGCCACGGCGCCGGGGACCTACCAGACCATGAACATCGGTCGGTTCGTGCTCGACCTGCGCGCCACCGACGGGCGGGGCCGCGCGGTGCCGATGCGCCAGAAGTCCACCAACACCTGGGTGTTCACCGCGCCCACGCGCGTGCGCCAGGTGCGCTACAACATCGTGGACACCTGGCACACGCCGGTGAGGGAGTTCCCGATCTACCCGATGTGCGGCACCGACATCGACACCGACCACGCGCTGCTGAACGCGCACGCGCTGCTGGGCTTTCCGCTGCGGATGCAGGGCTCGCGGATGACCATGAAGGTGCTGCGCCCCGAGGGGTGGACGGTGGCGACGGTGCTGCGCGAGGGCGCCGACGGCTTCGAGGCCGACAGCTACGACCACCTGGTCGACTCGCCGGTGCTGATGGGGCAGAACCTGTCCACCGCCACCCTCACGGTGACCAACGTGCCCGTGCGCATCGCCGTCTACGCGCCCACGCGGGGGACCAGCGCGGCGCTGCTGGCCGAGTCGATGCGCTCGATGCTGAACGCGGCCGGGCAGTTCATCGGCGGGCTTCCGGTGGACCGCTACGTCTTCCTCTACCGGCTCACCAGCAACTCCCCCGGTTCGATGGGCGCGTGGGAGCACAGCTACAGCTCCGAGTACGTGCTCCCCGACGTGCCGTTCGACGCGCGCGTGGGCGCCAGGGTCACCGACATCGCCGCCCACGAGTTCTTTCACGTGGTCACGCCGCTGAACATCCACTCCGAGATCATCGAGCACTTCAACTTCGTGACCCCCACCCCCTCGCAGCACCTGTGGCTGTACGAGGCCACCACCGAGTGGTCGTCCGAGAAGATGCGGCAGGAGGCGGGGCTGATCTCGACCGAGGAGTACCTGGGCGCGCTGGCGGGGAAGATCCGCACCGACCGCCGCAACTACGACAGCACCTGGTCGATGACGAAGCTCGCCGCGACCTCGTTCACCACCGAGGGCGCCCGGCAGTACGGCAACATCTACATGCGCGGCGCGGTGATCAGCGGGCTGCTCGACATCCGGCTGCTGCAGCTGTCGGGCGGGCGCTCGGGGCTGCGCGACCTGGTGCGCGGGCTGGCGCGCGACTACGGCAAGAGCCGCCCGTTCCCCGAGGATTCGCTCTTCCAGATCATCGCGCGCCGCACCAGCCCCGAGATCCTGGACTTCTTCGACCGCTACGTGCAGCACGCCGAGCACCTGCCGATCAAGGAATACTACGCGCTCCTGGGGATCGACTTCGAGGACGGGCCGCAGCCCAGGTTCGTGGTGAACCCCAGCCCCACGCCCGAGCAGCTGCGCCTGCGCGAAGCGTGGCTGCACGGCGGCACCAACGCGCCCACCTCGCCGCTCGCCACGCCGGCCGCGGCGGGTGCGGCCGCCGGGACCGCACCCTGACCCGCATCCCGACTTCACCACCGGACGGACTTCCACCTCAACCCTGCCGGGAGCAAGCCATGCGCAGACCCGTCGCCGCCACCGCCGCGGCACTCCTCACCACGCTCGTCCTGGCCGGGCCCGCGGCCGCGCAGGACATGCGCGGCACCTGGTTCGCCCGCGAGTCGCACGACACGCAGAGCGCGCCCCGCATCCACCTGGAGCTCCGCAACCACGGCAACAACTGGGGGCTGGACGTGCCGGTGAGCGAGCTGGAAGGGCTCGACGCGGGGAACGCCGCGGGCGGCGCGGCGCGCTTCCGGCTGCGGCGCGAGGCGGGGACCTTCGCCTTCAACGGCACCTTCAGCGACGGCGAGGGGGTGGGGAGCTACACCTTCACCCCCGACGCGGGCTTCGCGGCCGCGCTGGCCCGCCGCGGGCTGGCGCGTCCCACGCCGCAGCAGCAGTGGTCGATGGCGCTGGGGGACGTGGGGGTGGGCTACGTGGACGAGCTGGCCCGGCAGGGGTACGCGCGCACGGTCACCACCGCCGGGCTGGTGCGGGCGGCCGAGCACGGCGCGGGGCTGCGCTACCTGCGCGAGATGGGGGCGCTGGGGTACCGGGTGGGCACGCTGGACGCGCTGATCACGCTGCGCGACCACGGCGTGACGGCGAGCTGGGTGCGCGAGATGGCCGAGCTGGGCTACCGCGGCATCGCGGCGCCCCAGGCCACGCGGCTGGTGGACCACGGCGTGCGGCCCAGCCTGGTCCGCGAGCTGGCCGGGCGGGGCTACCGCAACCTGTCGCTGGACGAGCTGTCGGGGCTGGTGGACCACGGGGTCAGCGCGAGCTTCATCCAGGAGATCGGCGCGCTGGGCTATCGCAACGTACCGCTGGGCCAGCTGGTGCGGCTGCGCGACCACGGGGTCAGCGCCGGCTTCATCCGCGAGCTGAACGGGCTGGGGTACCGCGGCCTCTCGCTGGAAGAGCTGGTGCGGATGCGCGACCACGGCGTGAGCACCGGCTTCGTGGAGCAGACCAACGCGCGCGCCGGGCGCCGCCTCTCCGTTCCCGAGCTGGTGAGCCTGCGCGACCGCGGCGCCCGGTAGGGTCGACCGCGGCAAGCCCGGACAACGAACGAAATCGGCGCGGGTGGAGACGATCTCCGCCCGCGCCGTTTCTTCTTCATTCCGCGCCAGCCACGTCGTTGAACCAGCTTCTACCGCGTGAACACGGAGCCACGGGGAACACGGAGGCCACGGAGGAACTGCGACGGCAACCAGCGTTTCCGCGTTCTCCGTGACCTCCGTGGCTCCGTGTTCACGCAGTAGATGCCTGCGCTCAGATCCGCTGGTTCGGCGCGATGTCCTCGGTCTCGCCCAGGCCCGCCACGGTCTCGTTCGAGGTGACCTGGGCGGCGGCGCCGCGGACGCGCGCGGCGTTCCAGGGCGCCACGAAGGGAAGGAGCAGGATCCCCGGAACCGCCATCGCGATCGTCAGCAGGAAGAACGTGGGCCACCCCACCACCTCGGCCAGCCGGCCGGCGGGCGCGGTCAGCCAGTCGCGCCCGAAGCCCATGAACGAGCTGAGCAGCGCGTACTGCGTGGCGCTGAAGCGCGGCGTCACCAGGCTCATCATGTAGGCCACCAGCGCCGCCGTGCCGCACCCCTGGAAGAAGTTCTCCAGGATCACCGCGCTCACCATCAGCGCCGTGCTCCCCGGGTTGTGCGAGAGGATGAAGTAGGTGACGTTCACCACCGACTGCAGGATCCCGAACACCCAGAGCGACCTGACCAGCCCGATCCGCGCCTGCGCCGCGCCCCCCACGATCACCCCCACGATCGTCGCCGCCAGCCCCATCACCCCCTGCACCCCGCCGATCTGCGTCTGGCTGAAGCCGGCCTTGAGCAGGAACGGCGTGGCCATGTTGTTCAGCGCCGCGTCGCCCACCTTGAACAGCACGATGAAGGCGAGGATCGGCGCGGCGCTCCGCCCCGCGCGGCGGAAGAACTCGCCGAACGGCATCACGATCGACTCGGCGAAGGAGGGTGGGCGGCCGGCCAGCGGCGGCTCGGGGGCCATCAGGGTGCCCACCACGCCGACCACCATCAGCAGCGCCATCAGCAGGTAGGTCTGCTTCCACCCGATGCGGTCGGCCAGCATGAACGCCACGCCGCCGGTCACGATCAGCGCCGCGCGGTAGCCCAGCACGCCGATCGCCGCGCCGGTGCCCAGCTCCCGCTCGGAAAGGACGTCGATCTTGTAGGCGTCGAAGGCGATGTCCTGCGTGGCGCTGAAGAAGGCGATCAGCAGCGCGTTCACCGCCACGATCGCCAGCGCGTTGCGGGGGTTGTGCGTGGCCATCCAGGCGATGCTGGCGGCCAGCGCCACCTGCGTCACCAGGATCCAGCCGCGGCGGCGGCCCAGGAAGGGGAAGGGGAGCCAGTCCAGCAGCGGCGCCCACACCCACTTGAAGGTGTAGGGGCTGGCGACCAGCGAGAAGAGGCCGATGGTGGCCAGGTCGACCTTCTCCAGCGTCATCCAGGCCTGGAGGGCCTTGTTGGTCAGGTACAGCGGCAGCCCCGACGCGAAGCCCAGCAGCAGGATGGCGGCCATCCGCCGGCTGGCGAACACGTCCATCAGCGATGCTTTCCGCGGCTCTGCCAAGCGCTTCTCTCCCGGAGAAGGTCGAGTCTCGTGGTACGTCGGCTCTGTAGACTTCAACTGCAGGATCTGGGCGTGTCCCTCCGCTGCGCTCCGGGCCGGGCTGCGCGCGCGGTAGGGCACGATACCACTGTGCCCAACCGCGCCGGGCCACCGCCGCCCCGCATCCGCCCGATCCACGGCCATTGCCCGCGCGCGGCGGCGTCCCGGCCCTGCGGGCGCGCATCCCTCACGCAAACCACGGTGCCGCCGCGGTCAGGACCAGGCGGTTGAAACCGCGGCAACAACGGCCCGAAGTCCGCCTTCGCGGACTCCCGCACACGCATCCTCGCCCGCTGCCAACGTCCGCCGCGGCCGCGACGATATTGGCGTCCGGACGCCGAAGCCGCGTCTCCAACCTCTCCCGGCACGGGGGAGGTGGACGGCCTGAGCCGGCCGGAGGGGGCGCGGCGCCGCGGATCCGCGCCGGCCTCCATCCCGCGCCTACCGGTCCACCCCGCTGGTGAACCCGGCCGCGCCGCCGCTCTGGCCCAGCAGCCAGGCGGCCACGGCCTCCTGCATGATCCCTTCCCCGCCCCACGCGGCCAGCAGGTTGCGCGCGGTGGGGAGCTCGTGCGCCAGGCGCGGGTGGCTGAACATCAGCACCGTCGCGTCCGGGCTCTCAGCCGTCACCTGCTTCACCCGCTCCTGCGCGGCGGCGCTGATCCCCGGCCGGCCCTTCCATGCGCGGATGTCGGAGTAGAGCGCGACGACCGGCGTGCCCTGCTCCGACAGCTCCACGCCGGCACGGCGGAGCGCCGCGGGAAAGGCGTCGCGCGGATACGGCGGGTACGGGCCGCCCGTGTCGTCCTCGACCTCCACCAGCCGCACCGGGCCCGCCGGCAGGACGGGGTTGCCGCGGCAGACGCGCAGCGCCCGCATCCCCACCTCCAGCGCCCAGCGGCGGTCGGCCTCGGCGCCCACCTCGCCACCGGCCTCGCCGTGCACCCGCGCGGCGGCTTCGGCGATGCGGCGGAGCGCGTCTTCCACCCGCTCGCGCGGCAGGCGCCGGGCGTCCACCGCCTCGCGCACGGCGGCGACCACGGCCTCCATGTCCTGCGGATAGAGCAGCACGTCGCACCCCGCGGCGATGGCGCGCACGGCGGCGGCGGCCTCGGTGGTTCCCTCCACCAGCCCGTCCATCACGATCGCGTCCGTCACCACCAGCCCCTCGAACCCCATCTCGCCGCGCAGCAGGTCACCCAGGATGCGCGGGCTGAGCGTGGCCGGCTCACCGCCCGGGTCGAGCGCGGGGTAGACGACGTGCGCCGTCATCATCGAGTCCACCCCCGCCCGGACCGCGGCGCGGAATGGCAGCAGGTCGACCTCCAGGTCCTCGCGACTGGCGCGGACGGAGGGGCGCTCGATGTGCGAGTCGCCCACCGTCCGCCCGTGCCCGGGAAAGTGCTTGGCGCAGCTGAGCGCCCCGCCGCGCCGGCATCCGCGCACCCACGCCGCCACCTGCGCGGCCACCGCCGACGGCTCGGT